>JACZJV010000128.1 GCA_014860355.1 Burkholderiales bacterium
CCGGCGGATGCCGCCCAGGAGCAGCGCTACTGGTATCAGTGGTATTTCCACACCGAGCGCGGCCGCGCGGGCCTGACGCGGAACAGGCGCGACATCGCACGCCTGCTGTGGCGCCTGTGGTCGCCCAACTGGCAATTCGACGAGGCGACATTTGCGGCGAGCGCCGCGAGCTTCGACAATCCGGATTTTGTCGAGGTGACGATACAGTCCTACCGCCACCGTTACGGCAATGCGCCGGGGGATCCCGCCTGCGCGGACCTCGAGCGCAGCCTGGCTGCCCAACCGGCGATAGTCGTTCCGACCATCGTGTTGCACGGCCTGTGCGACGGCGTTCAACCGGCAAGCCAGTCGGCCGATGCGGCGCGGCATTTCAGCGAGCATTACGAGCGCAGGCTGATTCCCGAAGCGGGCCATTTCCTGCCGCGCGAAGCGCCGCTTGCGGTGGTGCAGGCGATCCGGGCGCTCGGCGAGCGCTAGGCGCCGAACCTTCCGGCGCGAGCGCCGGCACGCTTCACAAACGGGAATTCAAGGTATTCATCCACGCGTATCGTCCAGGGACATCGATGATGCATGGTCTACAGCCTAGCCAAAAGCATCGATGCCGGTAAGCTTGCGCCCGATGATGAGCTGGTTGATTTGCGTCGTGCCGTCGGGGATGGTCAACAGGCGGGCATTGCGGAAGTATCGCTCCACCGGAAATTCCCGGGTCAAGCCGGAGGCGCCGTGGATCTGAATTGCCTTTGAGCTTATCCGCTGTGCGGCTTCGGTGGCGAAGGATTTTGCGATTGCAGCCTCGAGTTCGCATCGGGTTCCGGAAGACAAGAGCCACAGGGCCCGATAGACCAACAGGCGCGCCGCTTCGAGTTCCGTCACCATCTCTGCGAGCAGGCCTTGAATCAATTGGTGGCCGGCGATGGCCTTTCCGAACTGCTGTCTCTGCAGCGAGTATGCGATGCTGGCGTCGAGTGCCGACTGCGCGATGCCCAGCGCCAGGGTTGAAACAAAACAGCGCGAGCGCTCGAAGCCCTTCATGGTTTCGCGCAGCCCGCCGCCGAGGCCTCCGATGATGTTCTCTTCCGGCACGAGTACCTCATCGAATATCAACTGCCCCATCGACCATCCGTTCAGGCCGAGCTTGGATATTTCCCTGGCTTCGTAGCCATGCTCCTGCCGATCGATGAGGAACATCGTATATTGCCGCTCATCGGTCAGGGCCACGACCAGCGCGAAATCGGCAATCGTGGCGTTCGAAGTCCAGAGCTTTTCGCCGGTAATGCGAAAATTCCTGCCGTCGCGCCTTGCCCTTGTCTTGATCTCGCGCACATTCGATCCGGCGCCCGGTTCGCTGGTCGCCGAACATCCGATGAGGTCTCCGGACACGAGGCCCGGCAAATACCGATCCCTCAATGCCGGGAGGCCCGCGGACTGGATCTTCAGCGCCGCGCCTTCGCTCACCCAGGCGACGCCCCCTAGATCCGGCGAGGTACGCGATAACTCTTCGAACAAGAGTCCGCTGGTAAGAAAGTCTAGCCCGGCGCCGCCGTCGGCCTCCGGTATCCAGCCGGAGCCGACGCCGTACGGTATGGTCAGGCGCAGCAGCTCATGCGCCACGTCCTTTGGGAACGGGTTGTCCAGGTGGGCACTCGTGATCGGCCGCACCTTGCGCTCGAGGTGCCTGTGCCAGCCGTCGATCGCCGAACGCTGTTCCTCCGATAGGGAAAAGTCCAAGAGCTGTCTCCGATGGGAATTGAAGCGGGCAGGTAACTGAAATGCGTCAACGACCCGGGTTGCGCCGCTCTGCAAAATGAGAATGCAGAACGGCAGGGCTTGAATAGTTTACCCCTTTCATTTTTCGGATAAAAACGGGTATGTGGTAATGTTCTGCGAAGAACGATAATCGTGGATTCTACTCGAGGTCCGAACAGGAGCTGGCGAGCATGGCAAACGT
Organism: Burkholderiales bacterium; assembly: GCA_014860355.1. Lineage (GTDB taxonomy): Bacteria > Pseudomonadota > Gammaproteobacteria > Burkholderiales > SG8-39 > 2-12-FULL-64-23. The sequence goes on from JACZJV010000128.1 coordinate 1,949, forward strand.
AGAATATGTGCAGTCTATGTCGGGAAAGCTGGAAGACGTCAAGGTCGGGACCAGCCTTTCCTTCACCAAGACGGTTTCGGAGAGTGATGTCTACATGTACGCCGGGATTACCGGCGACTTTTCGCCCAACCATGTCGATGCCGAATATATGCGGCAAGGGCGCTATGGCGAACGGATTGCGCACGGCGCGCTGATGGTCGGGTTCATGTCTGCCGCCTCTGCGCGCATGCGCGTCGGACGCACGGTATCGCTGGGCTATGACCGCGTCAGGTTCGTGGCACCGGTCAAGTTCGGCGACACCATCACGACCGAATACACGATTTCCGAAATCGACCTGGCGAAGAAGCGCATGTATAGCAAGGTGACGTGCACCAACCAGAGGGGCGAGCTTGTCGCGTCGGCGGTCAACCTGCGTGCCTTTGTCGATTGAACGCCGCCGGCAGCAGCGTGCGCGCGGACTGAAGACGGTGGTTTGCATCATTATGCGCCGGCCAGTGTACGGGCCCTGTGCATGACGCAGTTCAGCGATATGCGCGTCGTAGAGACCGATGTGCTGGTGCTGGGCGGAGGGCTAGCCGGGCATCGCGCAGCCGTCGCGGCGCGCAAGTCAGGCGCCTCGGTGGCACTCGCCTACCACGCGCGCGGTGCCTCGCCGCACATCATCGGATTCAACGTGCCGCTGGGCGATGCCGACCGGCGCGACTGCCCGGACGCGTATTACGAGGACATGGTGCGAGGCGGCTATGCGCTGAACGAGCGCCGGCTGGTGCGCGCGCTGGCCGACGGGGCGAAGGCGGCGCTCGCAGAACTGGTCGCCATCGGTGTGCCGTTTGCGCAAAGCGGAGACAAGTTCGCGCAACGCCACCTCTCCGGCAACACCTATGCGCGCTCCGTATTCCACCCGAACGGCATCGGCAGGCTGGCTCTTGAACGCCTAATTGGCCATTGCAAGGAAATCGGCGTGCAGGCCTACTCCGGCTGGAGGGCGGTCGCACTGCTGCGCGACCGGGCCGAAGTGCTCGGCGCACTGCTGGTGAAACGCAACGCGCCGGAACTGTTGGCGATTCATGCGGGCGCCACCGTGCTCGCGACGGGGGGCATCGGCGCGATCTATTCGGACAGCACCTATCCGTCCGACGTCGCCGCGGATTCCTACGCATTCGCCTTGGATGCGGGCGCTACGCTCATCGATATGGAATTCGTGCAGTTCGAGCCTACGGTCGTCGTCCACCCGGAAGGCTGCAAAGGCATGGAGATGCCCACTGCGATGTTCGGCGACGGCGCCCGGTTGCTGAATGCGGGCGGCGAGCGCTTCATGTTCCGCTACAACCCCGGGCACGGCGAAATGCAGATCGAGAAAGCGCGCATGTCGCTATGCATTCAGCGCGAAATCGACGCAGGCCGCGGGCTCCTCGACCAGAGCGTGCTGTTCGACACCACCGGGATCGCATCCGACCGCCTGGAATCCTATGTTTCGCATTGCAAGCGCCTGCGCGCCGCCGGGCTCGATCCGGCCAGGAGTGCGCCGCACGTGCGGCCGGCGGCGCACAGCCACATGGGCGGGGTGTTGATCGACCAGCACGCGTTCACTGGTGTTCCGGGCCTGTACGCGGCGGGCGAGGCGGCGGGCGGCGTACACGGCGCCAGCCGCATCGCGGGCAACGGCGCAAGCGACGTGATCGTGTTCGGCGGCATTGCCGGCCGCTCTGCCGCGGCTCAGCGCGTGGATATCGCCGGGCGGCAGTGGCAGCGCGTGCACGAGCAGGCGCTAGAGGGGCTGCGGCGGGTAGAGGGCCGAACCGGCAGGCTGCGTCCGGACAAGGTCAGGCCCGCGCTGGGCGAGATCCTGCTCGAAGGCGCCGGCATCTACCGCAACGAGGGGGCGCTCGGGCGCGCGGCGGCGCGGCTCGATGACTTGCAGCAGCGCATGAACGAGGACATGGCAGTGGAGGGCCTGGGCGAAGCAGTGCGCGCGCTGCAGGCCGCGAATATGGTGCTGGTTGGGAATATCATCGTCGCTGCCGCGCGCGCGCGCCGCGAAAGCCGCGGTGCGCACCAGCGTACCGATTTCACGGCGTGCGACGATGCGAATTGGCTGCGCCATACCGGCGTGAGCATGGACACCGGCGCTGCGATCGTGCTCGAGGCAGTGCCGATACGCTGACGCAGTTGCCCGGACAGGAGGACGTCGAATGAAAGTGCTGTTGACTGAACAAATGGGGACCGCACTGGTGCTGACCTTGAACCGGCCCGAAGTGATGAATGCCCTGTCGAGCGAACTCGCGCTGCAGCTGCTTGCTGCAGTGAAATCCGCGGACGGGCGCCGCGACCTGCGCACGATCGTCATTACCGGCGCGGGCGAGCGGGCTTTTTGCGCCGGCACCGACCTCAAGCAGCGCCGCGAGCTCAATGCGGAGGAAAAGTGGGCGCAGAGCCGGACGCTCTGGGATGTGAACCAGGCGATCTGGAACTCGCCCAAGGCCGTGATTGCGGCGATCGGCGGCTGGTGCCTGGGCGGCGGGTTCGAGCTCGCACTGTATTGCGATCTGCGTATCGCCGCCGAGGACGCGCGCTTCGGCTGGCCGGAGATGACGCTCGGCGCCTACCCGGGCGGGGGCGGTGCGGTTATGCTGCCGCGGATCGTCGGCCGCGCAAAGGCGAAGGAGTTGTTTTTCACTGCCAGGCGCATCGACGCCGCCGAGGCCCTGTCGCTCGGCCTGGTCGAGCGTGTTGTGCCGCGCGCGCAGCTGTTGGATAGCGCGCTGGCGTTTGCGCGGGAAATTGAAAGCACCAGCCCGCTAGGACTGGCGGCGCTCAAGCAGGCGATCAATCGCGGCGCGGATCTGCCGCTCGCGCAGGCGGCCGAGGTCGACCAGTCCCTGCGGCGCCCGCTCGAGGCCACCCGCGACTACGAAGAAGGCATCCGCGCGCACTTCGAGAAGCGCAAGCCGATGTTCAGCGGCCAATAGACGCGTACCGCCATGACGCCTTTCCCCCAGTCCAGAAACAAGCCTCTCTCCGGCATGCGCGTGGTCGATTTCACCCGCTTTTTCGCCGGGCCCTATTGCGCGCAGCTGCTCGGCGACCTGGGTGCGGAAGTGGTGAAGGTCGAACTCCCCGGCAGCGGCGATCCGCTGCGCAGCCAGGGCCCTCCGTTCCTGCACGGAAACGGCATCACGTACTATGCGACCAATCGCAACAAGCGCTCGCTCACCCTCGACATGCAGACCGAGGAAGGCAAGAAGCTGGCGCGCAGGCTATGTCTCAAGGCAGACGTGGTCCTGGAGAATTTCAGGCCGGACGTGATGCCGCGCCTCAATCTGGATTACGACAGCCTCGCCCGGGAACACCCGCGACTCGTCTATGCATCGATTTCTGGATTTGGCGCCGACGGCCCCGACATGAATCTGGGCGCCTTCGATCTCACCATACAGGCTGTCGGCGGCTACATGAGCATTACCGGCGAGCGCGGCGGGGCGCCGATCAAACTCGGCACCTCGGCATTCGACATGCTCGCGGGGATGAACTGTCATGCTGCGATCCTCGCCGCTTTGCTGCAGCGTTCGACCACCGGCACAGGGCAGAAGGTCGAAACCAGCCTGCTCGAGGCGGAAGTGGCGTTTCTGGTCAACGCCGCATTGGAGTATCTGATCACCGGTGTCGAGCCGCAGAAATGGGGTTCAGAGCACGCGCAGCAGGTGCCGTACAAGGCGTTCAAGACCGCCGACGGCTGGGCCGTGATCGCAGCGGGATTCCCGAATCTGTACGCGTCATTCTGCCGGCTATTGGGCCGGGAAGATCTCATTGCCGACCCGCGCTTCTCCGATATGGCAGGCCGCGTGACGCACCGCGAGGTCCTCTACGGCATACTCGATGCCGAAGTAGTCAAACACAAGACCGGGTGGCTCATCGCCGCGCTCGATGCCGCCAAGGTGCCGAGCGCGCCGGTCAACAATATGCAGCAGGTATTCAGCCACCGGCAGGTCAGACACCGCGGCATGCAACAGACCTTGCATCACCCCGCGTACGGCGAGGTACCCTCGCTCGGGGCAGCAGCGAAATATTCCGGTTTTGTAGTGACCGCGGACTGGAGCGCGCCACCGCTGCTGGGCGAGGACACCGAGTCCGTGCTGCGCGAATGGCTCGCCATGAGTGCGGGCGAACTCGCACAGTTGCGGGAAGCCAAGGTCATCTAGGCCTGAGCGGTGAAGGTGATCGGGAATCCGGATTCGGGGCGCATGCGCGGCTTTGCCTGCGCCATCGAGCGCAAGAAAAGCTGGTGAATCGGCGAATTATTCGCGGTAGGATAGGCAGGCAATCAAACGCGACCACTCGACGCAAATGGAGGAAAGCATGAAAGACGCAAGGAAAGTTCCGACCGAAGTTGAGCCCGGCACGAAGGAATCCGCACCCAGCCTCACCCGGCGCCGTATCGTCACCGCTGCGGGCGCCGGTCTCGTGACATCCGGGTTCCCGTTCCTGATTACCGCCGGCAAGGCCGCCGCGCAAAGTGCGGCCGGCGCGCCGCCCGATCTGGCCGCGGCGCGCAAGGAAGGTCCGCTCCTGCTCTGGCATGGCGACCAGGAAGGCGACGTGGTCGAATACATCAAGGGCTTTACCCAGAAAACCGGGATCGAGGTGGTGCAGCAACGATTGCTGCCCGGGGCGGCATGGCCCAAGCTCGATGCGGAATACCGCACCGGCAATTCGAATGTCGACGTCTATATGACTTCAGACGCCGGCACCATGGACAAACACCGCAAGGAAGGCCGCCTGCTGCGCTACGATTCGCCCGAGCTTGCCGCCTACGCGCCGCAATACAAGAGCAAACCGCCTGGCTACTGGACCACCTACTACATCAATATCGGGCCGATGATGTACGACCCGCGTTATGTGTCGGAGGATGTGGCGCCCAAGACCTGGATGGATTTGCTGGATCCGCGATGGAAAGGCCAGATCGGCTTCCAGAACGCGGCGGCGGGCACCTCCTACGCGATGTGGTTCGTGCTCAGGGACATCCTGCCCAAGGACTACTGGGACAGGCTTGCTGCGCAGAAGCCGCGCGGCTATTCCTCATCGACCCAGATCATGACCGACGTACACCGGGGAGATGTGAAAATCGGCGGCAGGGTGAGCAACTTTCAGTATCTGAAATCGGTGCGCAAGAATTTGCCGGTGAAGATGGTGTTTCCGCCCGAGGGCGCGCCTTCGGTAACCCAGCCAGTCGGGATCATCGGCACGACCAAGCGCCCGAACGCGGCGAAGATCTACATTGACTATCTGCTGTCACAGGAGGGGCAGCAAAAATGGAACACCATCCAGGGCTCGTACTCTGCGCGCAGCGACGTGAACGTCGAGGGGCTGCCGCCGATCACCTCGATCAAGGTGCTGATCCCTACACCCGAGAAGTTTGAGGAATACGGCTCCGCGGCGACGCATGCGGAGTTCGTGAAGTTGTTCAATCGCATCGTAGGCCTCTGATGTCCGTAGCGGCAAGCGGCGCCGCGACGCCGCTTGCGCCGCCGCGCCACGCGGCGAGGCGAGTCCGGGCCGGGGTCTGGCTGCCGCTCGTTTTCCTCGCCGCAGGGCTGGGCTATCCGCTGCTTCTGCTGATTGCCAATGCGTTCAACGTCGGCGATGCGCAGGCCCTGCCCCCGACCGAATTCGGCATCGCGAATTTTGCCGAGCTCCTCAATCACCTGGACTGGATAGGAAACACCCTGCTGGTCTCGATCAGCGCCACGATACTGGCAATGGCGATCGGCATCGTACTCGCCTGGATCCTCTACCGCACCACCGTGCCGGGGCAGAGGGTGTTCGAAGTCCTGATCGCCATTCCTTACCCGCTCGGCCCGCTGGTCGGCGCGCTCGCCTGGAGCGCGCTCGGCTCGCCGCAGGAGGGACTGCTCAACCAGCTCTATGCCAGCCTCACCGGCGTCCAGGAGCCACTGTTCAATATTTACAGCGTTCCGGGGATCATATTCGTCATGGCCATCTTCGAGGCGCCCGTTGCGGTGCTGATGATAGGCGCCGCCATGCAGCACATGGACTCGGCGCTGGAAGAGTCCTCGACCGTGTTTGGCGCGGGCAAGCTGCGCACCGCATTCCGTGTGACGCTGCCGCTGATGCTGCCTGCGATTCTCAGCGCTGCGCTGTTTCTGTTTACCTCGATGATGGGGGCGTTCGCGATCCCGACTATGCTCGGCACGAACGCGCGCTTTTATGTCGCGACCACCGCGATCTACGTGATGTTTCAAAGCTATCCTCCGAACTATCCGCTCGCCGCCGCGATCGGCGTGGTGCTGGTCGTCATTACGGCGCTCGCCGTCTGGGCGAGCGCGCGCGTGTTGAAAAAACGCACGCATGCGATCATTTTCGGCCGCAACTACCGGCCACGGCGTATGAACATGCGCGGCTGGACGCTGCTGCTGCTGGCATTCGAGTGCGCCTATGTGCTGGTCTCGCTGGTGCTGCCCCTCGGCGTGCTCCTGCTCGCCTCGCTGCAGAAGTCCGGCGGTCTTTCCTGGATGGTGTCCAACTGGACCTTGAGCAACTTTCACTACGTTCTGATCGACTTTCCCACAACGCGCCAGGCCATCGGCAACAGCCTGCTCCTCGGCGTCGGCACCGGCACGCTGGGCGTGGCGGTGGCGACCACGATCGCCTGGATGGTGCACCGTTCCCAGAGTCCGGGGCGCCGGCTGCTCGAACAGGCCACGATGCTGCCGCAGGCCTTTCCCCGGCTCATTTTTGCCTTTGGGTTCATGTGGATGGTCATGTCGCTGCCGATACATCTTTACGGCACCCTCTATTCCGTGTTGCTCGCCTACATCATCGTGTTCCTGCCGCTCGCCTATCGCGGCATGAGCGGCGTAGTGGTGCAGATCGACCGCTCGCTCGAGGAGGCGGCGCGCATCAGCGGAGCACGCTGGGGACGGATGATGCGCACGGTGACGCTCCCGCTGCTGCGCGCCGGCCTGCTGGCGAACTGGGTGTTGCTGTTCATGATCTCGGTGCGGGAGGTCAGCGCTTCGCTGTTCCTTTCCGGACCCGGAACGCAGGTGCTCGGGCCGGCGATCTTCAGTTTCTGGGACTCGGGCGGCTTGCCGCGCGTCAGCGCGCTCGCCGTGGTGCAAGCGGTGATCATTTTGATCGCGCTCGTCGTCGTGCGCCGGCTGGCGCGCGCGAAGCCCGGGAGGTGAACCGGCGCGCGTTGCCGGCGCGCCTCGCGGCAAAGAAATGAAGCACGGTGCGGAAGGATTGCGGGACATGCAGATCAAACGGAAACTCGAAAATGGCAACGGAAATTAAGCTCGCGTCCGGGAATGCAGCGGCGGCGGCACGGCCCTTTATCGAAGTCAAAGGGCTCACGGCCGCCTACGACTCCAAGATCGTCGTACGCGAGGTGTCGTTCAGCGTCGCGGCGGGCGAACATTTGTCCCTGCTCGGGCCCTCCGGTTGCGGAAAGTCGACGACGCTGCGCTGCATCGCCGGGCTCGAAACCCCCGTCGAAGGGGAGATCGTCATCGATTCGGAGGTGGTCTTTTCTTCGCATCGGCGCATCAATGTGCCGACGGAGAAACGCAAGCTGTCCATGGTGTTCCAGTCCTACGCGATCTGGCCCCACATGACGGTGTTCGAAAACGTCGCCTACGGCTTGCGCACGCAGGGCGTGCGCGAGGACGAAGTCCGCAGCGAAGCGCTGCGTGCGCTGCAGATGGTCGGGATGGTGGAACTCGCGCAAAGCTCCGCCACCGCGCTGAGCGGCGGCCAACAGCAGCGCGTGGCGCTCGCCCGCAGCTACGCCTGCCGGCCGAAGGCGATCCTGCTCGATGAACCGCTGTCGAATCTCGATGCGCGGCTGCGCAGCCGGATGCGCGAAGAGATGAGGGATCTGCAGCACCAGTTCAGGCTGAGCACCATCTACGTCACGCACGACCAGGAAGAAGCGATGGCGATGTCCGACCGCGTGATCGTCATGCGCGACGGCCGCATCGAGCAGGAAGGGCCGCCGCTCGAAATCTACGACCACCCGCAGAGCCGTTTCGTCGCGGACTTCATCGGCGCCGCCAACATCGTCTCCGGCCACGTCAGACCACACGGCGCCGGCCAGCCGGTGATCCTCGATGTCGAGGGCACGGCGATCGAGTGCGCGCCGCGCGCGGCGCTGCCGCGAGCGCATGCCGACGGAAGCCATATGCTGGCGATCCGCGCGGTCTATGCCGAACTTCGGCGAGATGCGGTGCCGGAGCTCGCCAACCACTGGCCCGCGACCATCGAGCGGCGGATCCTGCTGGGAGACCTGGTCACCTATGCAGTGCGCTGGCCCGGCGGCAATCTGCGGGTGCACGGATTTCCCAACGATCTGTTCGAGGAGGGATCCCGGGTACATCTGCACGTTCCATCGGTCCGCGCGATTCTTGTGGACGCCGATTGAAAAAAATGCACGGCGCGCTTGCCGCGCGGGCGAAGGGTGGGCGAGAGTGTTCCGGCGATCTGGCAGGCCCTTGCTTCAAGCCAAATTAGAGGGCGAATCATGTTGTTGGACGGGAAAGTGGCGGTAGTGACAGGTTCGGGGACGGGGATGGGGCGTGCCTTCGCCATTGATCTGGCCAAAGCGGGAGCAAAGGTCGTGGTCAACGCGAGGACAGCGGCCGACGTTGCCAAGGTTGTAGGGGAGATAAGAGGGTTCGGCGGAACTGCGGAAGGCTGTGTCGCCAGCGTGGCTAGCATGGAAGGCGCAGGCGCAATCATTCGGACTGCGGTCGATGCGTTCGAGCGCGTGGATATCCTGGTGAACAACGCCGGCATCATGCGCCCGAGGCCGCTGGTGGATATGACAGAACAAGACTTCGACGAGGTCATCGCCACCAATCTGAAAGGTACGTTCGCGTGCGCCAGGCACGCGGTTCCTCACATGATCAAGCGGGGTTGGGGTCGTATCATCAATATGTCTTCGGCTTCCATTCTGGGCCAGGAGGGCGCGAGCAGCTATGCATCCAGCAAGGGAGGGGTGTTGAATCTTTCCCTGACCTGGGCCGTGGAGCTGGCGAAATACGGCATTACCTGCAACGCAATCCGCAGCTCCGCGGCAACGCGGCTGACTGAAAAAGGCCGGGAGCGGGCGAAGCAGGCGGCTCTGGCGCGAGGCGAGCAGGCTCCGACCGACGCGGAGCTGGGCTACTACAAGCCCGAGGAAGCGGCTCCGCTGGTGGTGTTCCTGGCCAGCGATGATGCAGGATGGATTAACGGCCAGTTCATTTGTATCGACGGCCCCCGCCTGGCGATCTGCGAGCACACACACCACGCGAAAACGGCCATCATGCCCGGAGGCTGGACGACGGAACTGCTGTCAGAACATTTCAAGACTACGGTGGGTATGCCGCTGCAGGCGTACGGGTTTCTCACCCCGGATGGCCGAAAGGTTCTGTAGCAGGCTGCGCTCGCTGCATTGGCGGGCGCGTCGGCCTCTGCAATGCACGTTGGCAATAACCGCTGCCGCTGTGCTCAGGGCAAACGCCCATCTTTGTGCTCGCCCATGCCCCACTCATTCGTCCGCGGCGCTCGTACCCGCAATCGCGCGCGCGAGTTCCTGCAGCGCGCACTCGAGCAGCCACTCCACCGGATAGTAGAGCAGCGTCGCTCCGAGCGAACGGAAGCGCGCGATTTCATGTATGCGCGCGGGCATGCCGAAGTCGCGGCCGGCGTGGCGCAGGCGCGCGCATACATGTTCGATCGCCTGCTCCACTTCCGGCGTGCGCGCGCCGCGCGTGCCGGTCATTTCATAGGACAGATCGTTGGGTCCGATCAGGAACACGTCCACGCCGGGCACGGCCGCCATCGCATCGACTGCCTGCACCGCCGCCCTGGTCTCGATCTGCACCAGCACGAGCTTGCTCGCCGCCGCGTCGGCGCCGCAGGCGTAGCGCACCAGTTCGACGACCGCGGCGGCCTCTTCTGCCGACTCGACATGGGGTACCACGATGCCGTCGGCCTTGCGATCGAGGTAGCGCACCAGCACTTCGGGCGCGCGCGACCAGCTGCGCACCACGCAGGGCAGGCCCGCGGCGCGCGCCGCGCGGATCAGGTCGGTCGCGGCCTCCAGGCCGATGCCGGTGCGTTCGCAGTCGATGAACGCGAGGTCTGCGCCCAGGCGCGCGAGGTGCTCGACGATGTCGGGGTTGCGTCCGGCCAGATTCACCGCGACGGCGATCTCGCCGCGCTGCAGCTTCTGCTTAAGCTTCGAAGTCATAGACTTTCGCCGGATGATCGACCAGGATGCGCCGGCGCAGATCCGCGTCGGGCACCCATTTTGAAAACACATCGAACAGCTCGCCGTCGTTGGGCATCGCGGTGTTGATGAAGACGTGGGGCCAGTCGCTGCCCCAGAGCAGCCGTTGCGGGGCGGCGTCAACCAGCGCCTGCGCGAATGCCGCGGTGTCGGGATAGGGCATTTCGCTCAGGGTGAGGCGGTAGGGCGCGGTGAGCTTGACCCAGGCCTTGCCTGCGCGCATCAGGCGCAGCAGCGCGGCGAAGCCCGGCGTGTCCAGGCCCGCTGCGGCCGGTACATAGCCCAGATGGCCGAATACGAGGTCCACCGGGAAATCGGCGAGTTGCAGGTCGAGCCGGGGAAACTCGTTCACCTGCATCAGGAATTCGACGTGCCAGCCCAGCGGCCGGATACGCTGCGCGAGCGCGCGCAAGGGTTCCAGCGGCAGCTCGCCCTTGTTGTCCTTGAGGTCGACGATATTGCAGCGCACGCCGCGCACGCCGGCCGCATGCAGGCGCTCGAGCTCGGCGCCCGTGACGTCGTAGGGCACCACCGCCACGCCGCGCAGCCGCTGCGGGTCGGTCGCAATTGCGTCCAGCATCGCGCGATTGTCGCTGCCGTAGATGCTGGGCTGGACCAGCACGCCGCGTGCGAGGCCGAGCGCGCCGCGCATGCGGCGGTAATCCTCCGGCGAGGCTACCGGCGGCGTATACAGCCGCCGCGCGATCAGCGGATAGCGGTCCTGCGGCCCGCATACATGCGCATGCACGTCGCAGGCAAGCGGCGGAACCGCCACCGCGGGCCGCTTCGGTTCGGGATCGTGCGCCGCGCACACTGCATCGATGCTGTTCATGCCTTCCCTGTCCGGTAGCATTTGGATCCGGCGTCGCGAGACCGCCGGCCGGCGTGCGCAGGCGGCGGACGCGAGAACGATTGTGCCTGCGAACAAGGGGAAACTCAATCGGATGCGACCGCCGCGCGCTGCGATGCGCGGCGCGGCGTCTGCGTTTGCGCGCCAGCACGGACAGGCAAACGCGCATTCCGGGGATTTCTTGACACCCGCCAGGCGCCTCCATATATTGCTCAGGTCTACCCACGAAAAGATAAAGGAGGTCGGAATGAAACGGCTGCTTGCATTTGCATTTACCCTGGGGGCGCTTTTCGCCGCACCCGCCGCGATGGCGCAGGCGACGGTCAACTGGACTCTGGGCGATGTCGACTCTCCTTCCCATTGGGGCCCGAAAAGCGCGCAGGGCTTCGCCGAAAACGTGGCCAAGGCCAGCGGCAACCACCTCAAGATCACCGTCTACCCGACCGAGTCGCTGTACAAGGGCAAGGATTCGCTGGACGCGGTGTCGCGAAATCTGACGCAGATCTATCGCGTCGCCGGCTTTCACGTCGCCGGAGAGGCGCAGATTCTGGAATTGATGGACCTGCCCTTGTTCGTGCCCTGGGACTACGATTTCCGCGTCAAGTTGTGGGACGCGCTGACTCCGCTCTACCGGGATTTCTTCAAGAAGAAATACAACATCTACCTTGCCGGGATACTTCAGGCCGAACCGCGCATGATCTACAGCAAGGCGTCGGTCAAGAGCCTGGCCGATCTCAAGGGCAAGAAAATCCGTTCGGCCGGTCCGGTCGAAACCGAGTTCACGCGCGCGCTCGGCATGGTGCCGGTCGGCGTGCCGCCCTCTGAAATCTACACCGGGCTGCAGCAGGGGCTGCTCGACGGCAACTGGGTGGCGGACGCGCCGCATTACTACAACAAGGGCTACGAAGTCACCAAGTACATCTTCGACGTGGGCAGCGCCGGCGCCGGCTTTTTCGTGCTGGTCAACCAGAAGGCGCTCGATGCGCTCTCCGCCGGAGAACGCAAGGCCGTCATGGACGCGCTGCCGGGCTACCTGGCTGCGCTGCGCAGCGGCACCAAAGACGGCGCGATCAACGGCCGCCAATTGCTGCTCAAGGAAGGGATGACTGCCGTGCCGGTGCCCGCGGCCGACCGCAAGTCCATGCAGAAGCTGGGCGTCGAAATCGTGGACAAGTGGCAAAAGCGCCTGGATCCGGAATCGCACAAGATCTACGCCAAGGCGAAGGAAATGATCGACGCATACAACGCGGCCAAGAAGTAATTCCGGGCCGAATAGTTGCGCGGTTCCGCGATTCATAGGGTACTCGACCGGCTGGTGGCGTCGGCGGCCCTGGGGCTCGCCGGCGCCGGCGTGCTTTGCGTGATCGCGATGATGTTCGTGGTCACGCTGGAGGTCGTTTCCCGCTACCTGCTGAATTCGCCCACGATGTGGTCGGACGAGATCGCCTCGTACCTGCTTATCGCGATCGTCTTCCTGGGGCTCGCCCAGAATCTGCGCCTGGGAGACCACATCCGCGTCGATGTCATCACCGACAAGCTGCCGCCGCAGCTGCGGCTCTGGTTCGATCTGCTCGCCTATGCGCTAGGGCTGGTGTTTTCCATCATGCTGACGGTCGGCGTCTGGATACGTTTCGAGAATTTCTGGATGCGGCACACGCTCAGCGATTCGCCGCTGATGACGCCGCTGTGGATACCGATGGTGCCTGTCGTGCTGGGCTCCCTGATCCTGGTCTGCGCGATGCTGGCCGGCCTGATGACGGCACTGCGCGCGGCGCTGGGCGGTGCGCGCGACGTCCCGGTGGCGCCGCCGGGCGCCTGAGATGACACCTATCGTATTGACGCTGGCGCTCACGCTGGTGCTGCTCGCAGCCGGCGTCTGGGTCGGGGTTGCACTGGGGTTTTCCGGCATCTTCGGGCTTTGGCAGGTGCTGGGGTGGGAGCGCGCGCTCGACATCGTCGGCAAAGTGGCATGGGAGCAGAACACGGGTTTCGTGCTGGTGGCGATTCCGATGTTCATCTTCATGGGCGAACTGCTGTTCCAGTCCGGCATCATGAGCCAGGTCTATCTGCGCGCCGCGACCGTGGTGAGCGGCGTGCCCGGCGGACTCCTGCAGGCCAACATCGCCGCCTGCACGCTGTTCGCCGCGTGCTCGGGATCCAGCGTTGCATCGGCCGCGACCATCGGTTCGGTAGGCTATCCCGAGATCACCAAGCGGGGCTACGGCAGGCCGCTGGCGCTGGGCTCGATCGCCGCCGGCGGAACGCTGGGCATCCTGATCCCGCCCAGCATCATTTTCATCATCTACGGCAGCCTGGCCGAAGTGTCGGTGGGCAAGCTGTTTCTGGCCGGGCTGTTTCCCGGGATCGCACTGGCCGCGCTGTACTCCGCCTACATCGCGATCCGCTCGCTGCTCGACAGCTCGCTCGCGCCGCGCGAGAGCAACGCCGGAGTGCGCGAGCGCCTGCGCGCCGCGCTGGGGCTGTGGCAGATGGCGCTGCTGGTCGTGGTCGTGCTCGGCGGCATCTACGGCGGCATCGCCAGCCCCACCGAGGTCGCCGCGCTGGGGGCGAGCCTCGCGATCGTGATCACGCTGCTGTCGCGCTGTTTCAGCTTCGGCGCGGTGTGGCGCGCAGGCGTGGGCACCGTGCGTCAGGCGAGCATGATCCTGCTGGTGATATTCACGGCGAAAATACTGGCGATGACGCTCATCTACTTCCAGGTGCCGGCTGCGGTGGTGGCGTGGATCAATGCGATGGAGCTCACGCTTGCGCACATATTCATGGCCGTGGTCCTGATCTACCTTCTGCTGGGCATGTTCATCGACGGCATCGCGATGATGGTCATCACCATTCCGTTCATCGTGCCCATCATGGCGGCGGCGCATATGGATCCGGTCTGGATGGGCGTGGTGATCTGCATCCTGATCGAGATGGGGCTGCTCACGCCGCCGGTGGGATTGAACCTGTATGTGCTGCAGGGCGTGACCCAGGAGCCGATGCGCGACGTGATTGCCGGAACCTGGCCTTTCATAGTCATTCAGTCTTTGATGCTCGCGGCCTTGTACCAGTGGCCGCAGCTCGCGCTGTACCTGCCGCGCTTGCTGATGGGCAACTGAGCACCTGCTGCAGATCGAAACCGGAGGGGGCGAGCCATAATCAGAGTATGTCCGGGTCCGGATCCGAATCCGCGTCCTCCGCGCTGGACGGCGCCCGCGGGCGCCACCGACACCCATTGCCATATCTTCGGACCGCAGGAGCAATATCCGCTGGTGCCCAACCGGCGCTTCACTCCACCGGATGCCACGGTCGCATCCTATCTGCATCTGCACCGCACGCTGGGGCTGTCGCGGGCCGTGCTGGTGCAGCCCAGCGGCTACGGACTGGACAATCGCAGGCAGCTCGACGCCGCGCGCGAGATGGGCATTCCGGCCCGGGCCTACGTGGTGCTCGCGCCGGAAGTCAGCGACCGGGAATTGGAGGATCTGCATCGCGCCGGCGCGCGCGGGGTGCGCTTCATCCCGACCCAGCCCGGCAGCCTGCCGCTGGCGGAACTCGAGCGCTTCGCCGAGCGGCTCGCGCCATTGGGCTGGCACATCGAGCTGATGCTCGGCCCGGAGCATCTGGTGGAACTGGCGCCGCGGCTGCTGCAGCTGCGCTGCGATTTTGTCATCGATCACATGGCGGATATCCGCGCGTCCCTGGGCGCCGGGCAGCCGGCGTTTCAAGCGCTGCTGCGCCTGCTGTGCGAGGCGCGCGGATGGACCAAGCTTTCGGCCGGCTATCATCTGTCGGCGCAGGAACCGCCCTATCCGGAAGCGATACCGCTCGTGCATGCGCTGGTGGTGGCGCGCCCCGATCGCCTGCTCTGGGGCAGCGACTGGCCGCACGCGAACCACTACGGAAAGATGCCGAACTCTACCGATCTGTTTGATCTGCTGCTCGAC
>JACZJV010000018.1 GCA_014860355.1 Burkholderiales bacterium
CCGCTCGCCGATGCGCGCGCGGCCGCGCCGCAGACCATCGCCGCTGCCACTGCGCTGTCCTCCGAACCGGCGAGGCCAGCGCGAGCGATTCCCGTCGATACCGAAGCCGGCGGTATCTACCTGCAGCTCGGCGCGTTTTCGGGCCGCGATAACGCCGAGAATTTCCGTGTCCGCATCTATCAGCAGCTCGCCTGGCTCAATGACGCGATCCGGATTTTTGCGCGTGACGGCATGTACCGCCTGGACCTGGGACCCTACCGCGACCGCGAAGAAGCCGCCGGCATGGCCGAGAAAATCCGCGAGGCGCTGCAATTCGAACCGTTCATCGTGGTGCGCTAGGCAGGCCCGGCGCGCGGATGTCGGCTGGTATAATCGACGCTTTTGCGCCGTCCTCATGACACGCCTGCTGCTCGTTTTCCTGCTTTTGGTTCCGGCACCGGTCTTCGCGGACGTCCCTGCGCCACCGGCTATCGCCGCCAAAGCCTGGCTGCTGTACGACCTCACCAGTTCTCAGAGCATCACCAGCGCGAACGAGCATGAGCGCTTCGAACCGGCCTCGCTGACCAAGCTGATGACCGCTTACCTCGCATTCTCGGCGCTGAAGCAAAAGGCGCTGACGCCGGATCAGGTCGTCCCGGTATCGGAACGCGCCTGGAAAACACCCGGTTCGCGCATGTTCCTCGAGCCGAAGAAGCCGGTAAAGGTGGAGGAGTTGCTGCACGGCATGATCACGCAGTCGGGCAATGACGCCTGCATCGCGCTTGCCGAAGCCATAGCCGGATCCGAGGATGCATTTGCGCAGATGATGAACCGCGAGGCGCAGCGCCTGGGCATGAAGGACACCAATTACACCAATGCCAGCGGCCTGCCCGACCCCAGGCACTACTCGAGCGCGTACGACCTGGGACTGCTCGCGACTGCGCTGATCCGCGATTTCCCGGAATACTACCCCCTGTATTCGCTGCGCGAGTACCGCTACAACAATATCACCCAGCCGAACCGCAACCGGCTGCTCTGGCTCGACCCGAATGTGGACGGCATGAAGACGGGCTATACTGAAAATGCCGGCTATTGCCTGATAGCGTCGGCCAAGCGCGGGGCGCGGCGCCTGCTGTCGGTCGTGCTGGGCGCGAACTCCGACAACGCCCGGGCGCAGGAAAGCCAGAAACTGCTGAATTACGGCTTCCAGTTCTACGATTCGGTAAAGTTGTACGGCAAGGGCCAGGCGGTAAGCACGCTCGAAGTGCTCAAAGGGACCGAGAACCGGGTGAAGGCCGGGTTTCAGTCCGATTTCTACGTCAGCGTGCCGCGCAGCCTTGCCGATCAGTTGAAGGCGGATATGGTGAGCATGCAGCCCCTGGTTGCGCCCATCGGCGCGGGACAGAAAGTAGGCACGGTCAAGGTGACGCTGCAGGACAAGCTGTTGGGCGAGTACCCGGTGGTGGCGCTGGAGAACGTGGCGCTGGCGGGATTTTTCGGCCGCGCATGGGACAGCATGCGGCTTTGGTTCAAGTGAGCGCTGCGCGGCAGCGCTCACCCCGGAGAGAGAGAGCGAAGCAGGATCTGCTTTTGCACCCTGGGCAACAGCGGGTACTTGCGGCACCGCCTTCGGAATCAGTTATCAGGAGATGCAGATGATTTATCTCAATGGTGTATGGATGCCGATCGAGAAAGCCATGGTTCCGGTGCTCGATCGCGGTTTCATTTTCGGCGACGGCGTGTACGAAGTGATCCCCTGCTACTCCGGCCACCCGTTCCGCCTGCGCGAGCACCTCACGCGCCTGCAATCCAGCCTCGACGGCGTGCGCATCGAAAACCCCTGCAGCCTGGAACGCTGGATCGAACTGGTGCGCGAGATGGTCGCGAAGAATCCATGGGAAGACCAGGGGGTCTACCTGCAGGTGACCCGCGGCGTGGCGCCGCGCGACCATGCTTTCCCCAAAGGCGTGAAGCCCACTGTGTTCATGATGTCCAACCCGCTCACCACGCCGCCCCAGAGCCAGCGCGAGCACGGCGTCGCCGCGGTCACGGTTGCCGACAACCGCTGGCTGCGCTGCGACATCAAGTCGGTATCGCTGCTTGCCAACTGCCTGCTGCGCCAGGCCGCCGCGGACCATGGCGCGGTGGAATCGGTGCTGCTGCGCGAGGGCTTCCTCACCGAGGGCTCGGCGAGCAATATATTCGCGGTCAAGGACGGCCTCATCATCACCCCGCCCAAGACCAATTTCATCCTGCCCGGCATTACCTACGACGTGGTCATCGAACTGGCGCGCGCCAACCGGCTGCCGCTGGAAATCCGCCAGGTAAGCGAAGCCGAGGTACGCAACGCAGACGAGCTCTGGCTCACCTCCTCGACCAAGGAAGTGCTGCCGATTTCGACCCTGGATGGCAAACCGGTCGGCCACGGGGAAAATGCGGGCAAGCCCGGGCCGGTCGCCGCTCGCATGTATCAGCTCTACCAGGACTACAAGCGCAGGGTAATGCGCTCACCGGTCGATGTCGACGCCTGAACCCGAGTCGCTGCTCGCCTTCCCCTGCGACTTTCCGATCAAGGTCATGGGCGAGACCCAGCCGGGGTTTGCCCAGGCGGTGATGGACGTGGTGCTGCACCACGCGCCGGATTTCGACGCCTCCACCATGGAAATGCGCAAAAGCCGCCTGGGCAAGTACCTGTCGCTGACGGTCACTGTGCGCGCCCAGTCGCGCCTGCAGCTGGACGACCTGTATCGCGAGCTGTGCGACCACCCGATGGTCAAGATGGTGCTGTAAGTGCGAGACGACGCGATGCAAAGCGAATACCGTCAACTCGCGGCCGGCGCCGCGCAGGTCCCGGGGCCGGTGACCGGATCGCCGGCGCGCAGCCCGAATTTGCCTTTGCGCATCAGGCGTCTAGGCCTCGCGGCGTATCAGCCGACATACGCCGCGATGCGACAGTTCACCACCTCGCGCCGCAAGGACACGCCGGACGAACTCTGGCTGCTGCAACATCCGCCGATATATACCGCCGGGCTCGCCTGCCGCCCCGAGCACCTGCCGCGCGGCTCCGGCATAGCGCTTGCGCGCATCGATCGCGGCGGCCAGATTACCTATCACGGCCCGGGCCAGGTGGTGATGTACACGCTGCTCGATCTGGCGCGGCGCGGTCTGCGAATCCGGACCTATGTCGGACTGCTCGAACAGGCGGTGATCAATACGCTGGCGCAGTGCCAGGTCCAGGCGCAGCGCAAAGCCGGCGCGCCCGGCATCTACGTGAATGGAGCGAAAATCGCGGCGCTGGGCCTGCGCGTGCGGGCCGCCGGGTGCTATCACGGCGTCGCCCTCAATGTGGACATGGACCTCTCCCCGTTCCTGGAGATAGACCCCTGCGGCTACCCAGGCCTCGCGGTGACCCAGACGCGCGATCTGGGCGTGCGCGTCCCGGCCGACGTGCTGGCCGGGCGCCTGGCCGCCGAACTTACGCAACTATTGGCCGAGCATGAGCGCGGGCGCTGAAAAAGGCCGCGCCAAGACGGCGCGCATCCCGATCAAGATCCTGCCACAGGAGCGCCTGAAAAAACCCGAATGGATCCGGGTCAAGGCCGGCTCCGGCAACACGCGTTTCGACGAAATCAAACAGCGCCTGCGCGACAACAAGCTGCATACCGTGTGCGAGGAAGCCTCCTGTCCCAATATCGGCGAGTGCTTCGGCAAGGGCACCGCAACTTTCATGATCCTGGGCGAACTGTGCACGCGGCGCTGCCCGTTTTGCGATGTCGCCCACGGGCGCCCGAGCGCGCCGGACAAAGACGAACCGGTGCACCTGGCGCGCACCATCGCCGCACTGGCGCTTGAATACGTGGTCATCACCAGCGTCGACCGCGACGATTTGCGCGACGGCGGCGCGGCGCATTTTGCCGATTGCATAGTTGCTGTGCGCGAGCTTTCGCCGCGAACGCGCATCGAGGTGCTGGTTCCCGATTTCCGCGGCCGGCTCGAAACCGCGCTCGACATACTCTGCGCCGATCCGCCCGACGTGATGAACCACAACCTCGAAACCGTGCCGCGGCTGTACCGCCAGGCCCGCCCCGGTTCGGACTATGCGCATTCGCTCAGGCTGCTGCAGGAGTTCAAGGCGCGCCGGCCGGGCGTCCCGACCAAGTCGGGCCTGATGCTGGGACTGGGCGAGACCGACGCGGAGATCCTCGCGGTGATGCGCGATCTGCGCGCGCACGGCGTGGACATGCTCACCATAGGCCAGTACCTGCAGCCGAGCGCGCACCACCTGCCGGTGCTGCGTTATGTACACCCGGACGGGTTTCGCGCATTCGAGCAGGCAGCCGACGAAATGGGCTTTCTGCACGCGGCGATCGGGCCGATGGTGCGCTCGAGCTACCACGCCGACCGGCAGGCCGAAGCGGCGGAACACGCTCGCCGCTGACTTCACCACCGTCGCAAACTGCGCCACGATTCGAGACTCGGTGGACTTGGTTACCGTCATGAGTTCTAACTTTAAGTGGTACGGACGGGCCGGAAGCATCGCGCCGTTGTTGAAATTCGTAGCGGCCCGCCGCACACCAAGACGGTGGGCATCTGATGAACGGTCGCGGCGCACTTGACATTGTGTAGCCGCGTGGCTACATTATGCTGGTGATCGAGGTACGCAAAACTGAAGTCTTCGTTCAATGGCTGGATGGCCTACGTGACATTCAGGCCAGAGCGCGCATCCAAGCACGGATCGAACGGCTAGCCACGGGAAACCCAGGTGATGTCGAACCAGTCGGTGCAGGCGTTTCGGAGTTGCGAATCAACTATGGACCGGGTTACCGGGTGTATTTCAAAACGCGAGGGCGAGAACTGATCATTCTCCTGGCCGGCGGAGACAAGAGTACTCAGGCCAAAGATATCAAGACAGCTTTGCGTTTCGCACGTGACCTTTCGGAGTAGTCCCAATGACCAAAACCACTACCACCCGCTACGATGTTGCTGAACACCTCAGAACTCAAGAGGAAATGGCGGCCTATCTCGAAGCCTGCTTCGAAGAAGCTAACGGGGATGCTGCATTTATTGCCAAGGCGCTTGGCGACATCGCTCGCGCAAAAGGCATGTCACAAGTTGCGAAGGATGCCGGTTTGTCTCGCGAGAGTCTGTATAAAGCGCTTTCCGGAGAGCGTAGCCCAGGCTTCGATACCATCCTCAAGGTCATCGGGGCTCTGGGCTTGAAGCTGCATGCCCAACCTAGCCGTAACTGAACGAGATGTCCAACTATCGCTTGCACCGGACGGCCTTCGGCCGCCGGTGAAGAAAACGTGTGCGCCGGGCATGGCGCGTTACTTCGTAGGTGAAAGTCCTATGGCCAGGTTTTCGCAGAGCCGAAGGCAAGGAGAAGGGCAAGGGCGTCGTCGCGAGGCGAGGTCTGAAGGAAGCCCAATCCGAAGCTGCGGGGCGATGAACAAAAACCGGATATGAGGCGTGATGCATCCGGGGCGAGCGGGCACGTGACCGCGAAGCCCTCCATCTGCGGCTGGGATGCATTTTGTAAATTCGGCGTCTATGCAGCGAAGGTAACGTGTCTTACCCCGGGAGATCTCCCCGGTGCTTCGGAGGACTGAAGCTGGGCATCTGGAGACGGATGCTGAAATGCCGTGGAGAAGTCAGCAAAGGGCATAGTAGGCGGTGCCCCCGCCGAAGGCCCGAACGATGAAAGACGAAGGACCGTGACGAAGAGAGACGGGATCGCATCTGAACACCTGCACACGCAGGCTGCGGCCATGCCGCAGGATGAACTCGCCGCTGGATTGTCAGGACAACCCGAGTCGATTCACACCCAAGCGTTGCTGGCCCAAGTGCTGGAGCGGGCCAACCTGCAACGCGCATTGAAGCAAGTGCGCCAGAACAAAGGCGCGTCGGGTAGCCGCCCAACCATTTGCTGCTGCGGACGGGCCGGAAGCGGCGTAGCAGTTGCCACCATCGTGCTAGCCCGCCGCAGAGCAACACGTTAGGCATGTTACGCGCAGGCAACCATCGCCAATCGTTTCGAAAGGAGTCAAGCATGTCCGATGGTTTCCAAATTGCCGCCAAGAACGCCAACGCCTCCTTCACCTTGAAGCTTCATCGTGGCGATGGCATGACTCTCCTCGCCATGAACTGGAAGGGAGCCAAACCTCCGCGCGATTTCGTTGGTTTCGCCCTCGAATACAAAGAACCAGAAGGCGACCGCTTCTGGGCAATCAAGAACCGCATCAACTTCCCGAACCCCGACGGCGGTGTGAACGAGGAGCGCACCTCCAGCCGCCTTTCACCAATTCAAAAATTCCGCTGGGTTCACTTCCCCGTGAACGCTGAAAAGGAAGGTCAATTCATCTACCGGGTCACACCTGTGTTCATGAGCGCCTCGGGCGAACTCAGCTACGGCGAGGCTCAGGAGGCAGGCATTGTCCTCGCACGCGAAACTTATCCCGGAAAACTGAACGTCACCTTCACTCGAGGCTTCGTCTCTTCGCAGGCTTTCGTTGATCGCTACATCACTGACACCGACGGCCTAGAGACCCTCATTCCCGGAAAAGCCGACGAAGGCCTCCAGTTCGTACCGACCCATCCGAAGGCCGACGAAGCCCTCAAATGGATGGGCTTCGAGGCTCGTAGCGCAATTCTCGAAGTTCTCGACGCCGCCATCGCAGACAAGACCGCGCTCGTCCGAGTCGTTTGCTATGACCTGAATGACCCCGCGATAGTCTCTCGCCTAGAAAAACTCAAAAATCGGCTGCGAGTCATCATTGACAACAGCAAGGACCACAAGCCTGACACCTCCGCCGAATCCCAATCGGCTGAGCGCCTCGCCGCCACTGCTGGAGTCGATCGGGTCAAACGCCAGCACATGAGCAACCTCCAGCACAACAAAACCATTGTGGCCGATGGCAAAGACGTGAAGGTCGCTATCTGCGGGTCCACCAACTTCACTTGGCGCGGCCAATTTGTGCAGTCCAACAACGCTATCGTCGTGCGTGGTAAAAAGGCTATTCAGCCGTTTATCGATGCTTTCGAAAACTACTGGGAAAACGATTTTGTCAAAGGCTTCGGTCCGACGGAGTCCACTGATTGGCACAGCCTCGAGCTCGTCAACATAGACGCCAAAATCACGTTCTCGCCGCACTCCAAGGATGAAGGTGTACTGCAATCTGTCGCCGATGACATACTTAGCGCGAAGTCCTCCGTCTTCTACTCTTTGGCATTCCTGAATCAGACTGGCGGCGCAGTAACTGAGGCCATCAAGCAAGTTACCAAGAAGGACGGCACCTTCGTCTATGGCATTTCCGACAAGAGGACTGGCGGCCTGGACGTTCACCTTCCTAACGGCAAAGTTGCGCCCGTGTTCGCGGCCAACCTCAGCGCAAATCTCCCCGAGCCTTTTAAGAGCGAACCTACTGCCCTAAGCGCCAACGGCATGGGCACGCGTATGCACCATAAGTTTGTCGTGATCGATTTCGATAAACCCACAGCCCGAGTCTACATGGGCTCCTACAACTTCTCGAAGCCGGCTGACAACGAAAATGGCGAAAACCTTCTTCTCATTAAGGACCGCCGCATCGCGGTGTCCTACATGATCCAAGCCTTGGCTATATTCGATCACTACCACTTCCGCGTCCTCCAGGCCAAAGCAGGCGCTTCCAACAAGCCCATCCAATTGGAGAGAGCACCAAAGACCGGCCAGAAATCGTGGTGGGATGAAGATTACACGGACCCGCGCAAAATCCTCGACCGCGAACTGTTCGCGTGATGACCAGGAAGTTGCGCTCGGTATGTGGAGGTACGTAAGCTGCTTCACACAACCCCCGTACTCAAGGACCCGCCATGAACGCGCTACTCCGACTTGCTGCCACCGCTCTTGCGCTTGCTGCCGCCCCCGCTCTAGCCATCGGCCTCGCCGATCTGTCCAACAAAGACACCACCGCCGCTCTGAAGGAAGCGCTGACGAAAGGCTCGCAGGCGGCTGTGGGCATGCTGGCCAAGCAGGACGGATTTCTGGGTAACGAACGCGTCAGGATTCCTCTGCCAGAGAGTCTGCACAGGGTCGAAGGCCTGATGCGCGGCCTCGGCATGGGCAGGTATGCGGACGAATTGGTTACGACGATGAATCGTGCCGCCGAATCTGCGGTGGTCGAAGCCAAACCGCTGCTGGTGAATGCGGTGAGGAACATGAACGTGCAGGATGCCAAAGGCATACTTACTGGCGCAGAAGACGCGGCCACGCAGTATTTCAAGCGCAGCACCTCGGCCGCGCTCAGTGACAAATTCCTGCCGATCGTGACGAAAGCGACGAAGAAAGTGAAGCTGGCGGACAAGTACAACGAGTTCGCCGGGAAAGGGGCCAGGTTCGGCCTGGTCGATCAAAAGGACGCGGACCTGAACAACTACGTCACGCGCAAGGCGCTCGACGGGCTGTTTCTGATGATCGCGGAGGAAGAAAAGAAGATCCGCAAGGACCCGCTCGGCAGCGCAAGCAAGGTCATCAGCAAGGTGTTCGGCGCCATCGGCAAATAGGCGCCCCAGCGCGCCGAACGTGTTGCGCGACTAGCAGAACACCTCGCAGCGGCGCGACCCGGCGTCCAGTTCGAACATGGCGTAGCGAATCACGTTGGCCGCCTTCTGCAGGCCGCTCTTGGACAATTGGGTCGGCTTGTCGTAGTCGTCGGGCTCGGTGCAGATCAGGCGCAGGTCGATCAGGGAGACGCACGCCGCGGCGGCGCGCTTGGTGACGCGGTCATTGAAGACCGCCAGCGCGGCGCAGGCCGCGCGCTGGCGCACCGGATCCTTGTAGTTGGGCTCGAACATGGTGCACACCATGATCACCAGCCGCGCCGACTTTGCCGCATGAATGAGGCGCTCCAAGTTGCGTTCGAATTCGTCCGCGACGAGGGAGAGCTGCTCCAGCGTCTCCTCCTGGGCGCCGGGCCGGCCGTGGAGCAGCCCGCTTTGCTCGATCGCGTAATTGCCCTCGATGAAAATGATCGCGTGGGTCGCGTCCCCGGGCAGCACCAGCGCGGGCCCCGCGCGTTCGATCTCGGCCGCCGAGACTACGCTGATTTTCCACTGGTCGCGCGTGCCGGGTAGCAGGGCGTCCTCGAATTCTCCCGGCGTCTTGTCTATGCTGCTGTAGTCATCGAGCAGGGCATCGCCGAGCAGCACCACATGGCGCAGCCGGTGGCGGCTGGACGCGGCAGGCGGCTTCGGGCTGGAGGGTCTGCTCATTGCGATCGAGGGCGGGTCTAATGCGCCTGCTCCCAGTTTGCACCGACTCCCACATCCACGACAAGGGGTACTGCGAGCTCAGCCACGCCGGTCATCAGTCCGGGCAAGGCCTCGCGCACACGCGCGAGTTCGGCCTGCGGCACTTCGAGCACCAGCTCGTCGTGCACCTGCATCACCAGTGTCGCCGCCAGCCGCTCCCGGTCCAACCAGTCCTGCACCGCGATCATCGACAGCTTGATCAGGTCCGCCGCCGTCCCCTGCATCGGCGCGTTGATCGCTGCGCGCTCGGCACCCTGGCGCCGGCCGCTGTTGGCAGCCCGGATCTCCGCCAGCCACAGCCTGCGGCCGAACACGGTCTCGACATAGCCGCGTTCGCGCGCCTGTTCGCGCGTCTGCTGCATGTAGCGCGCCACACCCGGATAGCGGGTGAAGTAGCTGTCGATATAGGCCTGGGCGGTGGCGCGCTCCAGGCCCAGGGCCTGCGCCACGCCGAAAGCCGACATGCCGTAGATCAGACCGAAGTTGATCACCTTGGCGTAGCGGCGCTCCTGGGGCGTCACTTCGTGCAACTTGCGGTTGAAGATTTCCGCGGCGGTCGCGCGGTGTACGTCCTCGCCCGCGGCGAAAGCACGCAGCAGATTCTCGTCGCGCGAGATGTGCGCCATGATGCGCAGCTCGATCTGGGAATAGTCGGCTGAAACGATGACGCAAGCGGCCGGCGCGATGAAAGCCTCGCGGATGCGCCGGCCTTCGGGCGTACGCACCGGAATGTTCTGCAGGTTGGGATCGGTACTGGCCAGGCGCCCGGTCACCGCCGTCGCCTGGGCGTAGTTGGTGTGCACGCGCCCGGTGGCGGGGTTGACCATGCGCGGCAGCTTGTCGGTGTAGGTGGACTTCAGCTTGGTGAGCGCACGGTATTCGAGCAGGGTCTTGGGCAGGGGATAGTCCGCGGCGAGCCGCTCCAGCACCTCCTCGTCGGTTGAAGGCGCGCCGCTGGGGGTTTTTTTCAGCACCGGCAATTGCAGGCGCTCGAAGAAGATTTCACCGATCTGTTTGGGCGAATTCAGGTTGAACGGCTGGCCCGCTTCCTTGTAGGCCTTGTGTTCCAGCTCCATTATCTTCTGCCCGAGTTCGCGGCTTTGGGCTTCGAGCAGGGCGGCATCGATCAACACGCCGGTGCGCTCCATCCGGAACAGGACTTCGCGCGCCGGCAGCTCGATTCGAGCATAGATGTATTCCAGCCCGGCTTCGGCCTGCACCTTGGGATAAAGGCACTGGTGCAGGCGCAGGGTCACGTCGGCGTCTTCGGCGGAATATTCGGTTGCGCGTTCCACGCTCACCTGTTCGAAACCGATGCGCTGCGCGCCCTTGCCGGTGACCTCGTCGTAGCTGATGGTTTGAAGGTGCAGGTGGCGCTGCGCGAGCGTTCCCATGTCGTGGCGCAGATGCGACTCGAGCACATAGGACTCGAGCAGCGTGTCGTGAGCCACGCCGCGCAGCCGAACGCCATGGTTGGCGAGCACGTGCTCGTCGTACTTCAGGTTCTGGCCGAGCTTGGGCCTGGCCGCGTCCTCGAGCCAGGGGCGCAGCAGATCCAGCGCGCGCGCCACGCCCAGCTGCGGCGGCGCGCCGGCGTAATTGTGCGCAAGCGGCAGGTACCCGGCCCGTCCCGGCTCGACGCAAAACGACATGCCCACCAGCTGGGCGGTCAATGGGTCGAGGCCGGTCGTCTCGGTATCGAAGGCGACCAAAGCGGCGCCTTCGAGCACTTTCAGCCAGTCGGCCAGCTGCTGCTCGTCGAGTATGGATTCGTAGCGGCGCTCGACCGGCTCCGCCGGGCTGCGCCCGGGCTCGGGCGCCGGAGCCGCCGCTGCCGGCGCCGTCCCGGGC
>JACZJV010000129.1 GCA_014860355.1 Burkholderiales bacterium
GCAGCCGCTTGATCGACAGCCATTCGACAAAGAGTTCGCCGTTCTTGCGCCGGTTGCAGATCTCTCCCTGCCACCTGCCGTTTGTGGTCAGCGCACCCCACAATTCCCGGTAGAACCCGGGCGGGTGCACGCCGCCCGCCAACATGCTCGGGTTTTCGCCGATTACCTCGTCCTCCGTGTAGCCGGTAATCCGGCAGAACGACGGGTTCACCGCGATGATCTTGTTGTCGGTGCCGGTCACTATCACCCCTTCGTCCACGGTATCGAACACGATGGCGGCGAGACGCAGCGCCTCGTCGGCGCGTTGCCGCCGTTCGATTTCGGTCTGCAGCCGGTGGTTCGCCTGCAGCAATTCGAAAGTGCGCGCCCCCATGTTTGCGTAGAGCTCGGTCACGGTATTCAGCAGCGCCTGGTTCGCCGGGCTGTCCTCCTGCACGCGATCGCCCGCGGGAACGCCGGATTTCAGCGCCGCGATTTCCCGCGCCATGCGTGCGTCGATGCCGGTCACATGTCCCACCAGCCATTTCGCCAGAAAGGTGAGCAGGTGCGCGACCGCCGCGGCCGTATCAGTGGTGGCCAGCGCCTCGGCGCTGTCCAGGCGCTCGATGAATCCGCCATGCGCGGCAAGATGCGTGCGCCGATTTTTTGCGTCGACCGGATACTTTTGCATCAGATCGGCTTCGTTCTGGAAATGGTAGGCGCTATAGCGGCGCAGTTCGACCAGGGCCGCGCGTAGTTCCTCCGTTGTGGCGTGCCGGGCGTGCAATCCGCCGACGTCGTTGATGAGGTCGATCAGGCGCCGATGCTCGGCGTCCACTTCGGGCAGGCCCGTGGCGAGTTGCTCGCACCATGACAGAACCGGGGCCGGCTTGTCCGTGGGCACAAACATGCGATGCCCCGCGTTCGGGGCGCGCCCGCCTTGCGCCGGATCGGGCTTGGAAACAGCTTGAGCAGACACTTTATTTTCCATGGCCATGGTTCACACCCGGATCGCGCGCGCGCCGAACATGTGCAGAAAGCGCATCACGCCCGGCGCTATGTCGCGCAGCGGCAGCACCTCGTCGGTCGCGCCCGCGGTAATGGCCTCCTTGGGCATGCCGAAGACCACGCAGCTCGCCTCGTCCTGGGCGAAGTTGTACGCCCCGGCCTGCTTCATCGCCAGCATTCCCTGGGCGCCGTCGCGGCCCATGCCGGTGAGGATCACCCCCACCGCGTTCCTGCCGGCATGCTCTGCGGCGGAACGAAACAGCACATCCACCGAAGGCCGGTGACGGTTTACCGGCTCGGCGTCGGAGAGCTGCGTCATGTAGTTCGCGCCGCTGCGCCGCAACAGCAGATGCGAGTGTCCCGGCGCGACATAGGCGTGGCCCGGCAGCACCCGTTCCCCGTGCTCGGCTTCCTTCACGGTGATGCGGCACGGGCTGTCAAGGCGCGCGGCGAAGGACTTGGTGAACAGTTCCGGCATGTGCTGGGTGATGAGGATGCCGGGGCAGTCCGGGGGCATGTCCAGCAGGAACTCCTTGATCGCCTCGGTGCCTCCGGTGGAGGCGCCGACGATGATCAGCTTTTC
>JACZJV010000130.1 GCA_014860355.1 Burkholderiales bacterium
GCCCGGCCGCGCGCGCCGCAGGCGAGGTCGACTTCGGCCTCCACCGTGGCGCGGCCGCGCGAGTCCCATACCCTGCGGCCCCGTATCCCGCATATGGTGGTGTCCGTCATTCAAGCTCCCTTGAGTTCACTGTTCCATGCATCGCGCATGCTTGCCAGGCGCTCGGCCGGGCGCAGCAGGAATCTGCGCGCCACGCGGCGCACACGCGCCTTGTCCTGCTCATCGGTGAGATATTCGGCGGGGGACTTTCCGTCCACGCGCCCAAGGAACAAGCCGGGCAGCAGCTGCGCCACGCGCGCCTCGGTCGCCGCGCGCGGCTCCCAGTCGACGCGCGCAAGGTAGGTCGAGCCTAGCGCGTCATAGCAGGCGAGATAGCGCTCACGCCACTGCGGCCGCCACAGGCATTTCAACAGCATGTGGTTGAGGCAGAAGGCGAGGTCGAAAGCCGGGTCGCCGTACCAGGCACATTCTGCGTCGAGCAGGATGGGGCCGTGCGCGGCCACCAGGATATTTTTCGGGCTGAGATCGCCATGGACCAGGGCGAGTTTGGTGCGCGCGGTGGTTTCGGCGAGTTCGTGGAGCCGTGCGGCGCAATCCGGGTGCTTTTCGGCGGTGGCAAGCAGATACGGCTCCAAGCGGATCTGGTGGAATACGTGATCATAGGCAAAGCGGCGCGCGACGTCGGCGCGATTTGCCGTCCCGGCGTGGACGGCTGCGATCACACGCGCCACCGCTGCCGCGGTTTCGATGCTGATGCTGCCCTCACGCAGCTCGTTCTTCCACACGGGGTGGGCGGCAGGGTCCAGGTATTCCATGGCGAAGGCCCCCGCTTGCGCGTCCTCGCCGAGGATGCGCGGTGCGGACCGTGGCGCCAGCGTGTGCGCCAGGCGCAGCCACTCGGCTTCGGCATGGTTGCGCTCCACCGGGGCGCGCCAGTCGGCCGCGACCTTGAGCTTCGCCAGCGCGCGCTTGAAACAAAACGAAATCTCGGGAGCACGCCCGTTCAGGACTACGCGCAGGATGTCGGAGGACACCCCGCCGGCGAGCGTCTCGGCGCTGAACGTTTCGCCCGGGCGCAGCAGGCCCATGCGCTCCAGCGCGATTCTCAAGTCCTGCTGCGGGTTTGGCGTCATGGTCTTTTCGTCGAAGTCTATCAGAGCGCTTGGCCCTCAGGCGCGGTCGCCGCATAATTCGCGGCATGAGCTTACAGCGCGAAACTCCTACGCAATGGGCCGCGCAGCCTGCACCGGTGCTCGAACTGCGCGATGCGATCGCGCTGATCGTCGGCATCGTCGTCGGCGCCGGCATATTCAAGACCCCGTCGCTGGTGGCGGCCAATGCGGGCGGCACCTGGGCCATGCTGGCCGCCTGGCTGCTGGGCGGTATGGTTTCGCTGATCGGCGCGCTTTGCTATGCAGAGTTGGCCACAGCCTGTCCGCATGCAGGCGGCGATTACCATTTTCTCACCCGTGCCTACGGCAGGAAATTGTCGTTTCTTTTCGCCTGGGCGCGACTGGCGGTGATCACCACCGGTTCGATTGCCCTGCTCGCATTCGTGTTCGGCGACTACTGTTCGCGGCTGTATTCCCTCGGCGCGCAGTCGTCCGCAATCTACGCCGCGGCGATCGTGATCGCGCTGACGGCAGTGAATATCGCCGGCGTAAAAAGCGGCGCGGCGACGCAGAACTGGCTGACCGCGCTGCAGGTGCTGGGATTGCTCGCGCTCGCCCTGGCCGGACTCGTGTTTGCGCCCGCCGCGCAGACGCCTGCGGTACCCGGTGTCTTGCCTGCGGGACAAGCGGCGTTCGGCCTGTGCATGGTGTTCGTTCTGCTGACCTACGGCGGCTGGAACGAAGCCGCCTACATCTCCGCTGAAGTCAAGGACGGGCGGCGCAACATGCTGCGCGCACTGGTGTGGAGCATGTTCGTCGTCACCGCGCTCTACCTGCTGGTGAATCTCGCCTATTTGCGCGGACTGGGGCTGGCCGGCATGGCGGGTTCGCAGGTGGTCGCGGCAGATCTGTTGCAGCAGGTCTGGGGCAGCGCCGGAGCGCGGGCGATCAGCGTGCTGATAGCGGTATCGGCGCTGACTTCGATCAATGCCAGCATCATTTTCGGCGCGCGCAGCAGCTATGCCCTGGGCCGCGACTGGCCACTGCTCGGGTTTCTCGGCCACTGGAACGCGCGTACCGGTTCGCCCTCGCGCGCGCTTGTGCTGCAGGGTGCGGTCGCGCTGGCGCTGATCGCCTTCGGCGCGCTCATGCGCCAGGGCTTCGAGACCATGGTGGACTACACAGCGCCGGTGTTCTGGTTGTTTTTTCTGCTCACCGGGATCGCGCTATTCGTGCTGCGCTGGCGCGAGCCGGAACTGGTGCGGCCGTTCAGGGTGCCCTTGTATCCGCTGCTGCCGCTGATCTTTTGCGCCAGCAGCGCCTGGCTGCTGTATTCCAGCCTGGCCTATACGCGGCTGGGCGCGCTGGTGGGGATAGGAGTGCTCGCCGCCGGCGTGCCGCTGCTGGTGCTGGCGGCGCGCTGGCGCGGACATCAAGCCGTCAAAGGATAAAACCTGCGACGAAGTATGCGGGGTACGCGCGGGGGAGCCATCCCCCCTCGATCTTCGGCCGGTGCTTACTCCGGCCGCATGTGCGGGAACAGGATCACGTCGCGGATGCTCGCGCTGTTGGTGAACAGCATTACCAGGCGGTCTATGCCTATGCCCTCGCCGGCAGTCGGCGGCAGGCCGTATTCCAGCGCGCGGATGTAATCGGCGTCGTAATACATGGCCTCCTCATCGCCGGCTTCCTTCTGTTTCGCCTGTTCGGCGAAGCGCGCCGCCTGATCCTCGGGGTCGTTCAGCTCGGAAAAGCCATTGGCCATCTCGCGTCCGGTAATGTACAGCTCGAAGCGGTCGGTGATTTCCGGGTTGGCGTCGTTGCGGCGCGCCAGCGGCGACACTTCGGCGGGATAGTCGACGATGAAAGTCGGCTGGATCAGCCTGGTCTCCGTGGTTTCATCGAACAGCATGAGCTGCAGCGAACCCAGGCCATGTGCGCGTGACACGTCGACGCCCAGCTTCTTGAGCGCGTTGGTGAGGTATTCGCGGTCGGCGAGCTTGTCCGCGCTCATTTCCGGGTGGTATTTGCACATCGCCTGCACTACGGTCAGGCGCTCGAAAGGCTGGCCCAGGTCGATCACGTGCTCGCCATAGGGCAGGGTAGTAGTGCCCAGAACGGATTGCGCAACCGTGCGCAACAATTCTTCGGTGTAGTCCATGAGGTAGCGGTAGTCGCGATAGGCCTCGTAGAACTCAATCATGGTAAATTCGGGATTGTGCCGCGTGGAAATGCCCTCGTTCCTGAAGTTGCGGTTGATTTCGAACACTTTCTCGTAGCCGCCTACTACCAGCCGCTTGAGATAGAGTTCAGGCGCGATGCGCAGGAACAGCTGCATGTCGAGCGCGTTGTGGTGCGTCATAAAAGGTTTGGCCGCGGCCCCGCCCGGTATCGGGTGCATCATCGGCGTTTCGACCTCCAGGTAGCCTTTGCCTACCATGAAGCCACGTATCGCCTGGATCATCTGGCTGCGTACGCTGAATACTTTGCGCGCCTCGGGATTGGTGATCAGATCGACATAGCGCTGGCGGTAGCGCTGTTCCTGGTCGGTGAGGCCGTGGAACTTCTCCGGCAGCGGCCGCAGCGACTTGGTCAGCAGGCGCAGCTTGGTGACGCGCACGGACAGCTCGCCGGTCTTGGTCTTGAACAAGGGGCCCTCGGCAGCGAGGATGTCGCCCAGATCCCAGTGCTTGAACGCATCGTGCACCTCTGCGCCCGTCAGGTCGTTGCTGATATAGAGCTGCATGCGTCCGCTCATGTCCTGGATGCTGGCGAAGCTCGCCTTGCCCATCACGCGCTTGAACAGCATGCGCCCGGCGATCGCCACATTGATCTCGTTGGCCTCCAGCTCCTCGTTCGATTTTGCGCCGTGCGCCGCGTGCAGCCCGGCGGCCAGATCCTTGCGCCCGTAGTCATTGGGAAACGCGTTGCCGAGCTTGCGCAATTCTGCCAGCTTGGCGCGGCGCTCGGCAATGATTTGGTTTTCGTCGACGCTGGGTGCTTGCTGTTCTTCAGCCATGTTGTTTCTCGAATGGTTGGGTTCAATCCGCGTCCCGCCCAGGGCCACGGGTCGCATGTCTGCGTCAGTTAGTACTCAGACGCCTTTTTTCAAACTTGCTTCGATGAACTGATCCAGGTCGCCGTCGAGCACCGCCTGGGTGTTGCCGGTCTCCACGCCGGTGCGCAGGTCCTTGATGCGCGACTGGTCGAGCACGTAGGAGCGGATCTGGTGGCCCCAGCCGATGTCGGTCTTGGAGTCCTCCAGCTTCTGCTGTTCGTCCTGGCGTTTGCGCAGCTCCTGCTCGTACAGGCGCGATTTCAGCATTGCCATGGCTTCGGCGCGGTTGCGATGCTGCGAGCGGTCGTTCTGGCACTGCACCACGATATTCGTGGGCAGGTGGGTGATGCGCACCGCCGAGTCGGTCTTGTTGATGTGCTGGCCGCCGGCGCCGGAAGCGCGGTAGGTGTCGATGCGCAGGTCCGCCGGGTTGATCTCGACCTCGATGGTGTCGTCCACCTCGGGGTAGGCGAACACGCTGGCGAACGAGGTGTGGCGCCGGTTGCCCGAATCGAAGGGCGACTTGCGCACCAGGCGGTGTACGCCGGTCTCGGTGCGCAAGCGGCCGTAGGCGTATTCGCCCGAAATCTTCAGGGTCGCGCTCTTGATCCCCGCGACCTCGCCTTCGGACTCCTCCAGCACTTCGATGTCGAAGCCGCTTTTCTCGCAATACTTGAGGTACATGCGCTCGAGCATCGCCGCCCAGTCCTGCGCTTCGGTGCCCCCCGACCCCGACTGGATGTCGAGGAAACAGTTGTTCTGGTCCAGCGCTCCGCAGAACATGCGCCGGAACTCCATGCTCGCAACCAGCTTCTGCGCCGCGGCCAGGTCCCCGGCCACGCTCACCAGCGTGGCATCGTCGGCTTCGGCGCGCGCCATTTCGAACAGCTCTCCCGCATCGCGCAGCTGGCTGTCCAGCAGCACCAGCGTGCCGACGACTCCATCGAGCATTTTTTTCTCGCGTCCGAGTTCCTGCGCGCGCTTGGCGTCGCTCCAGACATCCGGTTCCTCTAGCTGCCTCCCGACTTCGATCAGGCGCGCCTGTTTGGTGTCGAAGTCAAAGATACCTCCGCATTTCCCTGGCGCGCTCGCCAAGGTTGGAAAGGCTGCTGGCAAGGGAATTGATTTTTTCGGCGTCCATGATCGGCTTTTTTGGTCTGAATGCTGCGATTATACTCCGGCAGACGGAGTTCCCTCCGGGCAGCGCCTGGGTACTCGCGCAATGGTTCAAGTAAAATGTTCCGATGACTACGCGCCGCACCATGTTGAAACTGCTCGCCGGAGTGCCTGCCATGGCCATGATCCCAACTGCGCGCGCGGCCGCCACGCCGCTCAGGCGTCCCATTCCGAAAACGGGCGAATTGCTGCATGCGGTCGGGCTGGGCACCTGGCAGACCTTCGATGTCGGCGGTGACGCGGCGGGCCGCGCGGCGGCGCGCGAAGTGCTCGCGCGCTTCGTCGCGGCTGGCGGGCAGATGGTCGACAGTTCGCCCATGTACGGGAGTTCGGAGTCCGTGGTCGGCGACCTTGCCGCCGCTCTCGGCGTGGGGAAATCGCTGTTTCTCGCCACCAAGGTCTGGACCACCGGGCGCGAGGCGGGCATGCGTCAGATGGAAGAGTCGATGCGCCGCATGCGCACGCCTATGCCCGGGCCCAGGGCCATGGACCTGATGCAGGTGCACAACCTCACCGACGTGCACACCCAGCTCAAGACGCTGCGCGAGTGGAAGGAGCAGGGCCGCATCCGCTATCTGGGCGTTACCCACTATCACGAAGGCGCCTATGCCGAACTCGAGCGCCTGATCAAGTCGGAGAAGCTGGATTTCGCGCAGTTCAACTACAACCTGATGCACCCCGAGGCCGAGGCGCGGTTGTTGCCCGTCTGCGCGCAGTACCAGACCGCCGTGATCGTCAACCGCCCGTTCGAGGAGGGCGGCCTGTTTCGCATGGTGAAGGGCCGGGAACTTCCGCGCTGGGCGGCCGAATTCGACTGCACCAGCTGGGCGCGGTTTTTTCTGAAATTCATACTCTCCCACCCGGCGGTGACCTGCGCCATCCCTGCCACGCGCAACCCGGATTACCTGGTGGACAACATGGGTGCGGCGCTGGGGCGCCTGCCCGATGCCGCCATGCGCAGGCGCATGGTGCAGCACATGCGTAATCTATAGAGCGCGGCTATATTCGGCGTCCTGAATGCCGTCGCATGTAATGAGCGGTCATTGCGCGCTCGCGCGCCAACCGTGCCTATTGAACGGATAAAAAGCGCATCCGTTCAATAGGCACGGTTACTGTTAACTCCCAATGCCGTGTGGGGTCTAGCGGAGATCGTCGATTGCATGCGGATGTGCTTTTCATCTGCATGCAATCGACGATCCGCGCGGACGGGCCGCCGTCCGCGCAAGCCCGAGTGCCACCGTTCAAAGTATCTTGGGAAGTTGGCGGTGAGCTGGGTGCGGCCATTGCGCGCTAGCGCGCGCCAACCGTGCTTCTGGTACGGATGAAAAACGCATCCGTACCAGAAGCACGGTTATTGTTAACTACAAGGACAGTTCAGGGGTTTTATACAAGATCGTCGATTGCGCACGGATGTGCTTTTCATCCGTGCGCAATCGACGATCCGCGCGGATGGATTTTCGTCCGCGCAAATTCGCAGCTCTGCAACAACGCGGATGCGATTTGGGTCGCCAAGCGACGCCGCGCGCGCTTAGCCTGGCAGAAACGCGATGACGACGCCGGCGCCGGCTGCGGCCGCAAGCATGGGCGGCGCGCAGCGGCGCGCGAGCGCGGCACCGCCGACGGTCAGTACCAGCCCGAGCTTGAACGCGATGTTCGAGACCAGCGCGAGCACGACGGCGCTCACCGCCTCTAGCGGCTGCAGCTTGCCCAGATCGTACAGGCGCAGGGTCGAGAGCGTGATCGCGTCCACATCGGTGAGACCGGACACCAGCGCCACTGCATACAGGCCACGGCTGCCGGCGGCATCCGACAGCCAGGCGCTAAAGAACAACACCAGGCCGAACAGCAGCCCGAATCCCAATGCTGTGCGGATTTCGGTGGGGTTGCGGATTTCGGGGAGTTCGAGCACGGTCTGCCGGCTCAGTTTGCGCCACCAGTAAAGGGTGCCTGCGGCGCCGCAGACGAGCGCGCCGGCCAGCGCCGGCAGGAGCAGCGGCAGAATGGCGGGGGAGACGATGCCCGCCAGCACCGCCAGGCGCGCCGGCACCACCAGGTTGGCGGTGAGGATCACCACCGCCGCGAGCTGCAGCATGCCGGGGTCGCGTGCATGGCGCGCGTAGACCATGCTGGTGGCGGTGCTCGATACCATGCCGCCCATGAGTCCCAAGAGCAGCACGCCATGGCGTCCGCCGGTAATGCGCAGTGCGATATAGCCTGCGAGGCTGATGCCCGAGATCAGCACCACCATGAGCCAGATCTGGTACGGATTGAGCGCATTGTAGGGACCGTAGTTCTGGTCGGGGAGCACCGGCAGGATGACAAAGCTCAGCGCGGCGAACTGCAGGATGGAGAGCAGGTCCTGGCGCGTCAGGCTGCGTGACAGGCCGCGCAGTTCGGGCTTGAAGTAGAGCAGCATGGTGGTGATTACGCCCAGCATCACCGCCAGCCGCGGATAGCCCAGCCAGATCAGCGCGCCCAGGCTGTAGCAGACGCAAACCGCCGCCACCGAAGTGGTTCCGGGGTCGGCAGCTTCGCCGCTCGCGCGCGTATAGGCGGCGATCATCATCAAGCCTACCAGGATGAGACCCGCGGCGAGGATCCAGGCCGAACCGGTCTTGCCGGCTATCAGGGCGCAGAGCGTGCCCAGCAGCGCCACCAGCGCGAAAGTGCGCAGGCCGGCCTTGCTCTCGGGATTGCGCTCGCGCTCCAGCCCGATCAGCAGCCCCAGGGCGAGGCTGGTCAGAAAGGCCGGCAGCGGCGCCAGGCCGGTGGATTCGAGAAAGCCGATGTTCATGCGGCGCTCTCCCACTCCTCGACGATGAGCTGCACGCTCTGCACACCATTGTACTCGTTCACCGCCAGCCGGTACGCGGCGCGGATGGCGGCGCCTGCCGGGGCGAGCGAATTGAAGCGTATCGCATCGTAGGACTTGCCGTCCTTCTGCAGGCGCAGCTTCAGGTGCCTGTCTGCGACTATGCGCTGGCTGGCGACGGCAAACCGGTCGCAGAACAGCGGCTGCGGGAAACCCTGGCCCCAGACCTCGCGTTCGAGCAGGCGTATGGTGTCCAGGTTCATGTAGGCCGATTCCAGCGGGCCGTCGGTTTCGATGCTGCGCGCAAGGTCGGAGGCGGCGAGCAGGCTGCGCACGCTGCTCTCGAACAGTAGACTGAATTGCGCCAGGTTCTCGCTGCGTATGGTGAGGCCCGCGGCGGCTGCGTGCCCGCCGAAGCGCAGGATCAGTCCGGGCGCGCGCTTGGTCACGAGATCCAGTGCGTCGCGCAGATGCAGGCCCGGGATCGACCTTCCCGAACCTTTGAGCTCGCCCGCCGTACCCGCGGCGAACGCGATCACCGGCCGGTGCAGCCGGTCCTTGATGCGCGCAGCGAGTATGCCCACCACGCCCTGGTGCCAGGACGGATCGTATAGCGACCGGGTATAGGCCGCTGCTGCCTCCGGTTCCGCGCCTGCAGCCGGGCCCAGCCCCTCCAGCATGGCCAGCGCCTGCTCCTGCATGCCGCCCTCGATTTCGCGCCGCTCGCGGTTGAGGCGGTCGAGTTCCTGCGCGATGTTGAGCGCGCGCGCCCTGTCATCGGTGATCAGGCACTCTATTCCCAGCGCCATGTCGGCCAGCCGCCCTGCGGCATTGAGCCGCGGCCCGGCGGCGAAGCCCAGATCGAAGCAGGACGCGCGCTTGGCCTCGCGCCCGGCCACGCGCAGCAGCGCGGCGATGCCGGCCTGCATCTTGCCGGCGCGGATGCGCGCGAGGCCCTGCGCCACCAGGATGCGGTTGTTGCGGTCCAGGCGCACCACGTCGGCCACCGTGCCCAGGGCGACCAGATCGAGCAGCGTCGCAAGATTGAATTCTGCGATCCCCCCGCCTGCGGTGCCCCCTTCTTTCAAAGGGGCCAGGGCAAACCAGCCGCGCCGGCGCAATTCCGCCCTGAGCGCGAGCATGACGTAGAACATCACACCCACCCCGGCGATGGCCTTGCTCGGGAAATCGCAGCCCGGCTGGTTCGGGTTGACGATGCATGTGGCCTGCGGCAGCACTACACCGGGCAGGTGGTGATCGGTGATCAGCGTGGCGATGCCGAACGCGTTTGCGCGCGCCACGCCCTCGTTGCTGGCGATACCGTTGTCCACGGTGATCAGGAGATCGGGGCGGCGCGGCTGATGCGCGGCAAGCTCGACGATTTCCGGGGTGAGGCCGTAGCCGTATTCGAAACGGTTGGGCACCAGATAAGCCACGTCTGCGCCGAATGCGCGCAACGCGCGCACCCCGACGGCGCAGGCGGTGGCGCCATCGCAGTCGTAGTCGGCGACGATCAGCAGGCGCTGGCGCATCTGTATGGCGTCTGCGAGCAGCGCCGCGGCGCGATCTGCATGCTGCAGGCGTTCGGGCGCGATCAGGCCGGAGAATCCGCTCTGCACCTCGCTTTTGTCCAGTACGCCGCGCGCGGCGTACAACTGCGCCAGCACCGGGTGCAGGCCCTGTTGCACCAGCATGTCGCGCGCGCGCTGGGGGATGGGGCGGGTGACGATGCTGCTCATGCTTGTGCGTAATCAGGCAGCGGCTTCACCCGGCGCCAGAAGCGGCGCAGGTCGCCGCGGGTGGTCTCGACCGAAAGCGCGAGCGCGGGCCCGAGCCCGTGCAGGCTCAGCATGCCGATGCGCTCCTGCCTGAGCGCTGCCAGCAGGGGTGCGAACCAGTCGCGCTCCAGTTGCTGCAGCGCTTCGCGCCAGCCGTGTGCATCATCATACTGCGCCGCCTTGCGCAGTTGGTCGAGCACGATCAGGCTGACGCCTTCGCTTGCGCTAGCGCGCAGCAGGCCGGCGGCGCCTGCAGACGAATCGCGCGCCGCGACGCGCGCGGCCTGCGCTAAACCCGCGGCGAAGGGATCCTGAGACCAGACGGCGTCGATCGACACCGGCGCCGCGGCCGACAGCGTGCCGCCACCCCAGAGCCAGACGCTGTTGATCGGCGGCGCGCCCGCGCCCTCGCGCATTGCGTTGACCGGGTGGCCATGCAGCAGCATCTGCACCTCGTTCAGCCGCGTGCACCAGGCTTGCGCGTCGGGTCCGCGCGGCATCAGGCCGTCTATGCTCCTGCCTACGGCCGCGCGCAGCGGTGTCGTTTCCAGCGCGGGCGCGGTGTCGATGCGCAAATACCAGCGATCCGGCCGCGGCGCATGAAACATCAGGCCGTCAGCCGAAAAATGTGCGTTGAGGCTCTCGCCGAAACTATCGGCCTCCTGTTGCGACAGCGAGAACGCGCCGCCATCGGCGAGTACCAGCCGGCCGCTTTCAAGCTGGAGATGCACCGGATCGGCGCGGAGCCAGTAGCGGCCACCGGGTGCGCCGCCGTCGGCAAGCAGGGAGTAAGGCGCAACCGGCCAGTCAAGCTGCTTGTCCAGACCGAAAAACGCGCAAAGCCATGCCTCTCCCGACTCTGCGGCGAGCGGTCCGGAGTCCGCGTGTCGCCGCCCCTTGGCGAGGATCTGTTCCAGTGCGGGGATGGCTAGCGCGTCGTAGACGCCGCGCGAATCCCGCTCGGGCCAGAACAGGTCTGGAACCAGCAATTGGCAGTGCATGCCAAAGTTTATCAATAAACCGCGGACAGACCACGGTTTCCAATTGAACGAAAGCAAACGGAGGTCAAGAGCAGGAGCAGCAAATGTGGTTTGTCCCGCTTTTCCTTAGCAGGTGGGCTGCCTTGCCTCACGCAGATGCCCAATGCCATTCACATATGCTCGGGGGGACGCTGTGCAAACTCTCGGCTCATCCGAACGTAGAAACCAAAAGTGTCGTCTGTGAATCTTCGGTGGCGCTCAACACATTCATACCATGCGCGGCTGAGCCGGAAAACGTCAAGGGCACGCTCCCCTTCGCGGAGGTAGGTAGATGTGTTTCCAGGATCCGCGATTGGCAATCGCAACGTGAACAATGTCACCGGCATGATATTGGGGAGGAGCTTGTAAGCAAGCTTCTCAGCACGAAGCGCGCGAACAACTTGCTCACTAGTAAATGGCTCAATGTTCGGGCGGAGGTGATCCACGAGCCGATAGGCGACATCTTTTTGGACATTGGCTATGACCGACCAGTCGGACATTTCTGGCTTGAAATACGGGCTCGCGAACACGTCAAGCGCAGGTCGGACTAAATCCTCGTGCGGGGCAACAGCTCTCTCGTAGAGCCGCGTTCGGCGATCAAGTCATTCAAATCTTCGTCGGCCGGCGCGGGCAGCGGTTTCAAGCCGAAGTCGTCGATGATCAAGAGTGGCACTCGGGCAAGCGTGAGGAGGCGGCGCTCGTAGCTGTTGGTGGCGCGCGCGGCATTCAGGCTCGTGGTGAGGGCGGGAAACAGCGGGAAACAGGGGACAGACCACGGTTTCCAATAGAACCAAAGCGCACGGAGGTCAAAAGCAGGAGCAGCAAATGTAGTCTGTCCCGCTTTTCCACCCTTTTCCACCACAGATTCTCTCCCGCGCAGTCGCTTGACCACAGGCACAGCCTCCCGGATAATGGATGGGCCTACATATTATGAAATATGGATCTCCATATGAAGACTACAGTCGAGCTTTCGGACGCGCTGCTGGTTGAGGCCAGAAAGATCGCTGCGCGCGAGGGCGTCACGGTACGAACCCTCATCGAGCAGGGTTTGCGACATGCGCTCAGTCAGCGCAAGCAGCACGAGCGATTTCACCTGCGCAAGGCGACTTTTAAGGGACGCGGGCTCAGCGATGCGGCCAGCGGTGCAACCTGGGAGGAATTGCGGGAGATGGCCTATGCGGGGCGCGGCGGATGATCGCCGTCGACACCAATATTTTGGTCTACGCCCACCGCGAGGACTCGGAATGGCATCAAGCCGCCTATCAGCGGCTTGCCGTGCTTGCAGAGGGGCGCGCGGCTTGGGCAATGCCCTGGCCGTGCATTCACGAATTCCTGGCTATAGTGACTCATCC
The DNA here is from genome assembly GCA_014860355.1 of Burkholderiales bacterium. GTDB lineage: Bacteria > Pseudomonadota > Gammaproteobacteria > Burkholderiales > SG8-39 > 2-12-FULL-64-23. The sequence goes on from JACZJV010000130.1 coordinate 12,308, forward strand.
GAAGATATTCATGCCGCCAACGCCGCTCGCACGAGCGCTAGATCAGGTCGATGCATGGATCGAATCGCCGTCGCTCGTGCTTCTCGCCGAATCGCAGGCGCACTGGGAACGGCTTCGCAGCCTGCTGACGTCAGGCAAGGTTGCGGGGCCAAAGGTGCACGACGCGCGCATCGCAGCCTTGTGCCTGCAGCACGGCGTTAAGCAGCTCTGGTCCGCCGATCGCGATTTCGGGCGATTTTCCGCTTTGACGGTCACGAATCCGCTGATCGCATGAGGTTTCTCGGCGTTGTCGGGTCTCGAGGATGAGCCGGGCGCGATTATGTCAAAATTGGCCCGAACGACAACGACAGGCCTCGCTCCGGGTCTGCGTCGCGTGCTTACGACAATGACCAAACTCCCCTACGAACTGTTCGTCGGCCTGCGCTACACGCGCGCAAAACGGCGCAACCATTTCATCTCGTTCATCTCGCTCACTTCGATGCTGGGGATTGCGCTCGGGGTGGCGGCGCTGATTACGGTGCTTTCGGTGATGAACGGCTTTCAGAACGAGCTGCGCACGCGCATCCTGGGGGTTGCTTCGCATGTGCAGATCAGCGGGCCGGGCGACATGCTCTCCGACTGGCAGGCGGTAGCCCGGCTTGCCGCGGCCGATCCGCGCGTGCTCGCGGCAGCGCCCTACGTCAATGCGCAGGGCATGCTCACCTACGATGGCGCGGTGCGCGGCGTGGGCATCCGCGGCATCCTGCCCGCAAGCGAGGACAAGGTGGCGGAATTCGGCAATCACATGAAATCCGGCACGCTGGACGCGCTCAAACCGGGGGAGTTCGGCATCGTGCTGGGCAGCGAGCTTGCGCGTGCGCTCGCGCTCATGGCCGGCGACAAGGTGACGCTGATCGCGCCGCAGGGGCAGGTGACTCCGGCCGGGATCGTGCCGCGCCTGAAGCAGTTCCGCGTGGTCGGGATTTTCGAGATGGGCATGTTCGAATACGACTCCGGACTCGCGCTGATCCATCTCGAGGACGCGCAGACGCTGTACCGCATGCAGGACCAGGTCAGCGGCGTGCGCCTGAAGCTGCGCGACCTGTTCCAGTCGCGTCAGGTGGCAATGGCTTTGCTGCCCGGGCTGGGCCCCACCGTCTACATCAGCGACTGGACGCGCAGCCACGCGAATTTCTTCCGCGCGGTGCAAATGGAAAAGACCGTGATGTTCGTCATCCTGCTCTTGATCGTCGCGGTGGCCGCGTTCAACATCGTTTCCACCCTGGTGATGGCGGTCACCGACAAGCAACCCGACATCGCCATCCTGCGCACCCTGGGCGCTGCGCCCTCGGGCATCATGGCCGTATTCGTCGTGCAGGGCGCACTGATCGGTGTCATCGGCACCCTGATCGGCGTGGGCGGCGGCGTGCTGCTCGCGCTCAACATCGATGTGGTGGTGCCGTTCCTGGAAAGGCTGTTCAGCATCCAGTTCCTGGCCAAGGAGGTGTATTACATCAGCGAGCTGCCCTCCGAACTGCTCTGGGGCGACGTGGTCACGATCGCCGCGGTGTCTTTCGTGTTGAGCCTGCTCGCCACGCTGTATCCGAGCTGGCGCGCATCGCGGGTGAATCCGGCCGAGGCCCTGCGCTATGAGTGACATCGTCCTGGGCTGCGCCGGGCTCGCCAAGATCTATCGTCAGGGCACGGTCGAAGTGCCGGTCCTGCTCGGCGTCGACCTGCAGGTGCGCGCTGCGGAACTGGTGGCCATCGTCGGCGCGTCGGGATCGGGCAAGAGCACGCTGCTGCACCTGCTGGGCGGCCTGGACAGCGCGACTTCGGGGGAAGTGAGCATACTCGACCGGCCGATGCATAGCCTGTCCGAGGCGGCGCGCGGGCGCTTGCGCAACGAATCGCTGGGCTTCGTCTACCAGTTCCATCACCTGCTGATGGAATTCACCGCGCTCGAAAACGTCGCCATGCCGCTGCTGATCAGGCGCACCGCGGCGGCCGAGGCGCGCACGCGCGCCGCGGCGATACTCGAGGAAGTGGGGCTGGGCCATCGCCTGGAGCACACTCCGGCCGAACTCTCGGGGGGCGAGCGCCAGCGCGCGGCCCTGGCGCGGGCACTGGTGACCCGGCCCGCGTGCGTGCTCGCCGACGAGCCGACGGGCAATCTGGACCGGCATACGGC
>JACZJV010000005.1 GCA_014860355.1 Burkholderiales bacterium
GGATAGCTTGCATGCCGATGCGCAGTTTGCCCGGGTCCAGAGCCAGAAGCGGAATACGGGTGCCGGGGCGCACCGCGGTGATCGGGCGCGGGATGCGGCCGACGATGATGCGGCCGACGGGGGCGTGGCTGGCCAGCAGCAGGCACATGCGGATGACGTCGTTCATCAGGGCGACGCCCTGCACCTGCTTGGGTTCGATCTGCGCGAACAGCCAGTCGACATAGGCCTGCATCTGGCGCCGATCGGTGGAGTCGATCTCGGACCAGCGCGACAGGCTGCCTAGGTTGCGCAGGTTGGGCGCATCGTCGAACTGGCTCAGAGTTTCCGCCCAGTCGAGGCGGATCAGGGCGGGCACGCCGCAGAATTCGGCGTGCAGGCAGCTGCACACGGCGCCGATGCGGTCGAACTCGTCGGCCGCCTGGCGTGTCAGCGCGCTCTTGCCGTGTTCGCCGTCGATGATGTCGCCCAGCGACACGATGTCCTGTGCCTGATTGCGCAGGTTCTGCCAACTGCCTCGGGCGAGCAGTTCGAGATCAACCCGGCTCGCTGCTTCCAGGCGGGTAGTCAGCAGTCTGCTTTGCCGTGTCAGCATATTGGAGATGGCATTCCCCAATTTTCCGGCGACCGGCGCAGCGACCGGCTTCCGGGTGCTCAGCTGCGGCATGCGTCGCTGCGCGCTTTTCACGGTCCGCAGCAGCAGATCGCTGCGATCGAGCTTGTCGAGCAGCTTGGGCACCTGTATGAACCAGCTTGCAGGGGCCTCGCGCACCACCCTGAGCATGTCTTCCAGTTCATCCGGAACGTCGTGGTGATCGCGCAGGCAGGCAGGCAAGGGCGCCTCGGCTAGAGCCGGGTCGATGACGCGATGCGGCGCAGTCAGCACCTTACTGGTCTCGCGGGGACGCACGTAGGCGAGGAACTTCACTTCCTCGTCCAGCACTTTGCGCCGGCGCGCGTTGACGGCATCGATGCGCGCCTGCTCCTCGGCCATCAGCGCGCGCGCCACACCGACGTCGTGACGCGCCTCTGCCAGAGTGTCCTCGACCTGCTGCACACGTTGGCTCACCGCGTCGATGCTGATCTGCAGATCGTCCATCGCGCGTTCGCACCGGGTCAGCGCATCGCGGTAGATGGTCAGCCGGCCTTCGAGCTGGCGCAGGATTGCGACAGTGTTGTCCGATAGCGCGGCGGTTTGGGTGAACAGGCTTCCTTCGTCTACCGCGCTTTCCAGCGTAGGGGGTTGCAGCAACAGTCCAAGCAGCGCCTCGTTGGCGCGGAAATCGGCCAGCTTGCGCTTGGGCGGCAGGATGCCTTCGAGGAACGGGTCGCCCTCCAGGCCGAAGATATCGAAGTCCTGGAACAGGGCCGGCACCTCACCGCTGTCTTCGGTGACAAAGGCGTTGAGCAGATCCAGCAGGGACGACACTGTCTGCTTGCGGTTGGCCAGCGCGTAGTCGCGGGCCTCGGTCGAGGGCGGCTGACGCAGGCGTTCGGCGATGGCGGTGGTGCGCACTTCCGACAGGCCGATGACGGGCCGTGAATAGACGATGTTGAGCGGGGCGCGCGGCGTGCGGATCAGGCTCGCCTGCGCGCTGGCCTTGACGGTTTGCGCGTTGCTGAAGCCGCTGCCGGCGGTGCTCGTACCGGTGCTCTTCGGGGCAGCGGTGAAGCTCGCCGCCGCAGCAGCGCCTATGGCTGCGCCCACAGCCTTGGTGGCCGGCTTCATCTTGACGCCGGCCAGGTAGTCCTTGATCTGCGCCTGCACGGTGATGGCACTATCTGACTTGGCAATGGCGGCCAGTGCCGGCGAGATGGCGATCCGGCTGGCGTCCGTAGTGCTCATCATCATCTGGCGGATGCGGTGCAGATCCACCTGCATGTGCGCGAAACCGAAATCGGTGATGTCGTCGGCGCGGTCTATGCGCACCCGCAGATAGTCGGCGTAGCCTCGCAGTCCGCGCAATTGAAGTTGCGAGCGCTCGTGGAACGACAGGCGTGCGAGCATCGGGTCGTTGACCAGTTCGGTGTAGATTCTGACAGTGCCGATGTGCGAGGAAGGGGTGGGCGCGAGCACGTCGAGCGCAGTCTGCAACTCGGCCTGCGAGTTTTTGTACGGCATGAAAGGCGGCGTCGGCTTGCCCTCCGCGCTGCTCAGCGGCCACACCGGGATCGATGCGCCTCCGCTTGCGGGGGGGTCGATGGAGGCATCACTGTAGGCCATCGCGCCGCCGAAGGTCAGGAACAACATGCCGACTACGCGTAGCTTGGTGGCGTCTGCGATCTCAGAACCGTCGGGCTGCGGCAGCGTCAGGCGGGTCCACACCCCGGCCTGTGGCAGCGCTCCAGCGCGCAGGGTTTGCGCTTCGAAGTTCTTCATGCCGGGCACGAATGCGTTTAGCTCGGTCAGGCGGTTCTCGCCCCAGAACGCCAGGCGCAGCACGCTTCCGCCGGCCGGACTGTTACTGGCGTTCAGGCCTACGCACACCAGATAAGCCCAGATGGCGCGCGGCGGCGTCAGTTCGTCGAGATAGACCCAGGTGGACAAGGTGTCGCTGCCCGCTTTCTGCGGGAAGACCGGCGCAGTGGCTGTGTCAGGAAAGGTGATGACGTGACCACGCCAGGCGCTGTTGAGCGGGTAGTAGATGCTGAACCCGCTCTTGGGAATCGCCAGCTCAGCCTGCGTGGCGTCCCCTGCCAACGGATCGCCGCCGCCGGTGATCTCCGATTCAGGCAGACTGGCCACCACGCCGTCGTCGCGCTCGAAAGGCGACCACAGGTCGTTGTGGGTCAGCAGGTCCCAGGGCTCGTTACCCTGCACGCGGGCGTCGGGCGGAATGAAGTTGGAAAACCAGTTGCGTTGCTCCTCCTTGGTCAGCGCGCCGGTCTCGCCAAAGGCGGCGCGGCCATCGAAAAGACTGAATGCCATGCCGTCGACTTCGACGCCGGCCAGTCCCACCTTGGCGGCGGGCACGGTGAGCAGGGTCCATGCGCCGGGGCTAGGCAACTCACCTGCATGCAGGCGCGAGGGCGTATCCGGCGTTCCGAACTCGATCAGGTTTTCGCCGAAGTAGGCGCGTTGCTCCCAGTCCCCGGCTGCCGTATGCCACTGCAACATCAGGGTGCGCGGCGGGTTATCCGGGTCGAGGTAGACCCAGATGAACAGCAAATCGCCCTCCGCGATCGGGAACCTTATGCTGGCACCGTCGAAGTAGTGCTCGTGGATTCTCGCCTGCAGGCTGCTGCGATGGCCGCCGCCATCGGGCGGGGCGCCGTCGGGCGGGGGACCCCAAGGGGTGAGCGTCTCGGGCTCCACGGCGAGCGGGTCTTGGTCAAAATCGGTTACGCCGTGCAGCTGACCGTCGAGCGCGTGCGCCAGCAAGGCGGCCTTGCGGCGCAGGCCCTGGCGGCTGGCCAGGGCGCGTGCGCGGTTCAGCAGGAAGCGCTCGAGCGTCTCCTTGAAAGCCTTGTCGATCGCGTCCTCAAGCAGCAGGCGCGGTTCCCAGGAGGCCTGGCTTACCGGCACCAGCAGGCGCACGCGCTCCGGCACGCCAAGGTCCAGCGCAGCCATAGGCGCGGCTTCGCGCACGGCGAGATCGAGCTGCTCCAGCGGGACCGGCACCGCGTCCAGCGCGAACAACGGCGGGAAAAAGTCGCTGCGCAACTTGTCCAGGTCGTCCAGGCGCAGCGCGCTGGTAGGCAACAATCCGCAGGGCGGCAGGTGCAGGAAGGGGTCGGCCAGCACTTCGGGGGCGGGCAGCGGTTCCCCCATCTCCGCAATCTGCCCGGCGAACTGTTCGATGCGTGCCTGCCACAGCGCCGGCAGGCGGCTGTTGGCAGCCAGCGCGGCGACGCTTGCGTTGACCAGCTGCAGGCGTGCTTCGCGCGCCCGGCCGCCTTGTCGCACCACGGCAGCGCGATCGATGTAATCGATCTGCAGTGTGTCGCTGATGGCGATCAGCGCGGTGGGCACGCCGTATTGCTCCCAGGGCAGGCACTCGCCATGCAGCAGCATGGCCTCCGCCTCGAAGATCACGTGGGCGAGCGCATTGCGCCGGCGTATCTGGGTGTAGGGCAGGGGGCGCCACTCCTCGGGCCAGGGATACCAAAGCAGGCGCACGCCGTCGGCCGTGCGCCAGTCCTCGAAGCTCGCCGGATCGGCGCCGGCGCCATTGCCCTCATCGCAGGGGCAACGATCACAGGGGTCGTCGGGATCCAGATCGGCGGTATCGACCGTCACCGGCTGGAGCAGCACGATACCGATGGACGGCAAACTCTCGGGCGCGTGAGTCAGGATCTCGCCCAGTGTCGGACCGATCGCGCGGGGCAGCGGCGCACCGGGCAGGGGATCGGCGTCTTCCATGGCGCTGACTTCGGCGGCCTGCTGCGCGTCGGCATCCAGCAGACCGGAAAACACGGAAGGCGGCGCCACCACCGGCAGATCGCTCAGCAGGAACTCCACCCGGCGAGCCAGCACCACGTCCTCACCGCTGACGGCCAGACCCAGTCCCGGTTCGATCAATACGCGCAAGGGCGAACTGTCGTTCCCGTCCGCTTCGACCGGATGCGACACCTCCATGCCGCGCACCACACCCGGCGTGTAGGCCTGTCCGCGCTGGGCGATGCGACCTGCCTGCCAGCGCTGGCGCTGCTCCAGGGCGGGGGTAGTAAGTGCGCGACCGGGGAACAGATTGGGGCGGCGCAGCCAGTCGGTCGCCGCACTGGCCGCATCCTCCGGCGACTGCGCGACGACGCGCTCCCCGGGCAAGGCTTGCTGGATCTTGTAGATGCTCACGTCTGGGCTCCGGTATGGTGTAGGCCGCGTCAAGCGCGCGTCAGGTTGCGGTTCATTTCGGCTTTTTCACAGTGCTTGCCTTGGACTTTGCGGCCGTCTTTGCGGTGGTGACCGGGGCCTTCGCCACCGTCTTGGTGACGATCGGCGCGGCCGTCCCGGTCACCGGGCTCGCCACCACCGTCGGCGCCGACGCCCCGACAACGGGCTTGGTCGGTGCGAGTACGCCTGTGGTCGGACTGGTCACAGCGTCGATATTGAGTTTGTTGCTGGCAATCTCTACCACCTCGGCGCGGCTCGCCACGCTGGCTACGGCGTCCACCTTGGTCCATTCGTCGCTCGCCGCGATCGCCTGCAAGTTCGCGCTGGAAATCTTCTCCGCCCCGGCCGCAAGTTCCACTTTCTGCAGTCCATCCCCGACCCCCGGCGCGCTGAGCTGCGACGCCACCTTGAGCACGCTCGCCTGATCCAGCCCGGACACGGCACCGGAGTCCGTTGCAGTGCTCATCGCACTGCTGAGAGAGCCGATGGCGGCCGCGGTCAGGGCGGGCGACTCGGAGAATTTCGCCGACGCCAGCAGATTGGTGATGGTGCTGGCCGCCGCCGGGGTCGCGTTCTTCAGCACCGCATCCAAGTTGCCCGTCAGTCCGAGCTCGCCGACGCGGGTGCGCAGCGCCAGTTCGGCGGCGCGCTCATCGATGCCCGTGACCTGCTGCCACACGCCGGTGTAGTCGTCACGATAGGCCAGGTGGCGGCGCCGCACGAACCACAAATTAGGCAGGCTGGCCAGTCGCTGCCACTCGGCGTCCGAAGCCTTGCTTGGATCCAGCGCGCCTTGCACCGTACGCGGCACGCGCAACTGCTGCAGCACCTCAAAGGGCTTGCGTTGCGCCAGCAGGTTGGGCGCGGCCGGCTTGACCAGGCGCGTCGTCGCCGTGCCGAGGCGTGTTACCACGACGCGCCATTCGTGGCGCGGCACCGGCGCGAGGATCATTACAGTGGTGGAGTCCAGCGACTCCACCGGAACCGAAAGGTCGATGGCCTGCAGGGTCAGTGCCTCTTCCACCAGGGCCGGCAGCTCGTCTTCGGGTACGATGCTGAAGTCGACATCGATCTCGGCGGGGAAGAAGTTCTGCGTAAAGTCGGCTGCGTTGATGACGCCTGCCGGCAGCGGGCCCGCGCTGGGAAGCGCCGGGAAATATTCACTGGCAAAGAAGCTGCGGCCGTTGCTGCGCGCCACCACGTCCTGCAGGTGTTCCTGGTATTGCATCAAGTGCGCCAGGCGCAGCGCGCGTGGCGCGAAACCCAGGCCAGGCATATCACCTCTATCGGCGCCTAGCTCGCGCCGCACCATCGCCTCGTCGATCCAGACCAGGGTGTTGTTCTGCAGCGCCAGCATGGCCAATGGCAATACATTGGCCGACACGCCGCGTTCCACGCCCTGGGTAAATATCGCACGCGCCGCGTGACCGCGACGCGCCTGCAGGGCGTCGGTCGCGCCATCGTCATTCCACGGCACCAGAACGATCGCAGTGCCCTCGATAATGTCGCCGTCCTCGACGCTGCGTTGTCCGGTAATTGAAGTGGGATAAGCGCCGATCGGGTTGGCGGTAAACTCGACCGGCCGCAGGGCCAGCACGAACAGACCTGTGCGGCTGCGCATCGGCGGCGCCGGCTGGCGCGACAGACCGAACCTGGCCGACAGTTGTTCGGCAATCGGGATGTCGGCTAGCCGCACCTGGATATGGCGTGGCAACAGCACCAACTCACCGCTGGGTGCGCTGCCGTGGCCGGCCTGCACTTCGAGGGTTTGCGGTTCCGCGCCCTCGCGTACGAACAGTCCGGCAGCAACACCGCTGCCGGCCGCGCGGCCCAGATCGGCTTCACGTGTCAGAAAGTATTGCTGTTCGCGGATCAGGTCGCGCGCCGCGAGGAAGCGGCCATCGAAGTAGCGCGGTCGTTCGCGCCGAGCATCGTTGATGAGTACGCCGCGCGCGCGCAGTGCAGTGACATCGGCTGGGTCGATCTGTTCGCGGGAAGTGCCCTTGGTCAGATTCATGATGATAAAGCTCCGTGAAATGCAGTCAGATTCCGAACAGCAGCGCCACCAGAGAGGCGGAGGGAATAAAGCGACGGCGCCAGTTGTCTATCAGTACCGCCTCGCCCTGGCGCATCGGTGGATCGCCGGGGGCAACCGGGATCAGCGCGCGAGCGATGAATATGGCAGTCGGGTCTATCCCTGCCGGGTGCTCCGGCAACGGTGCGAGTCGGCCTTGATTGCCGGAGCGCCCGCTCACGGCATACGCGGCGAGTACCGCGTCTTGTGCGGCGTCGCGACGCACCGCGATTTCCGCGGTCGCATCGCCGATCACCGCGGCGCCGGGCGCGGCAGGCAGTCCGTCATAGGCGTCGTCCAGGCCCTCGCGCTGGATCAGCAGCAACTCGTAGGCGTCGCGCACGCGTGAGGTGCTGACGGCATTGAGCGCGTCGAACGGGCCGGCGGCGAAGCTCGGCGTGAGGCCGCGCGGGCAGGCGACAAAACGCAGGAAAACGTCCGCCACGACTGCGCGATCGGGGACGGCAGCAGCATCCGGCAGCGTGGCCGCGGCAATCGCCCGCGCTGAGAGGAAGCGGTGCAGGTCAGCGTAGGCCGAGCGCCTGAGCGCGTCGCCGCCATCGATGGCATTTTGCGCGTCATACCAGCGTGGCAGGCGCAGGCAGGCCGGGCGCGGCAATTCGATCAGCCGCCCCAGGCGATCCACCGCCAGCCCCGGTTCGACGCGAATCTCCTCCGTTACCGCGTTGGGGCCGGCGGTGGCGGCTTGGTGCGTGACGCGCAAACCCGCCAGGGTCCCGCCGCCGGCGAGGAAAGCCATGGCGCGCGCCAGTTGGGCGCGGTGATAGGTCTGCTCGTCGGCAAAATCCTGCGCATCGAGCAACATGCCGGTGGCATAGAGCGGGCGCTCGGAAAGCGGTTGGGCGTAGAGCGGATCGGCCTCTGCTATTTGGGTGGCGGCGTTCATGAATTACCCCTTTTTCTTGCGAGTCTTGCGCGACGCGGCCGCGCCCGATACTGCGGAGGGCGACACGGTTTTCGGCGCCGTCGGCACTGTCGGCGCGGTGCCGCTTACCGCCGCAGTCGTCGCGATCGTGTGCGGCGGCAGCACAGGCGTAGGCGTGGACAAGATTTCGGGCGACAACACGGGCCGCAGTGGGTCTGCCGTCGCGATCAACGCGTCCACCTGCACTACCGCAATGTCCGGCGAACTTGTGCGGCCGCTGTCGGTCACCACTGCCAACTGGAAGCGGTGCCGACCCGGAGGCAGTCCGGCATCGACTACGACGCTGGGCAGCTCGGTCACCACCGCTTGGCCGGGAACGAATTTCGCCATGACTGCCTCAGAGGAGGCCCAGGTAGGTCCACACATACTGCGTGACCTTGCCGCCGCCCACGTCGAAGGACCTGCTGCCGTCCAGCGGGAAGCTCTTGCCGAAGCTCACAATTTTCGGCGCAGCAAGGACGGCGGTGGGGTTCTCCTGGTCGGCGACCAGGACCTCCACTTCATCGCCCACGGATTTGTTGCCCGCATCGTCGAGGACTATCAGACGAAAACGGTGGCGCCCCAACGGCAGGGGGGCCGCGGCACTCAGCGTTACTTCTATCGTCGGTTCGTTTGTTACGATATCGGTATTGATTGCGAATTCGGCCATTTCATTCTCCTTTCTCGGTTGGTGGTGCTGCGGGAGGGCTTGCAGACATCAGGTGAGTTCCGGCGGCAGGCGCCGCCACACGTATTTGGCGATTTCGTGCCCTGCCGCTGCGTGCGACGCGCTGCCGTCGAGATCGAAGCTTTGACCAAAACCCGCCGTCATGTCCGGGCCGGCATCGGCTAGCGGCGGCGGTATGCGCGGCGATCCGGCCGCGCCGCGCAAGCGCGGGTCTAGTGCGGCAGGGGCGATCAGGTAGTCGCCCAGTCCGAGCCCGGAGCGGTCGAGTTGTACCTGCCGCTGCATGCGCGGCGGCCCAAGATAGGTGTCGACGCCGACCAGGCTGAACACGCCGACCATCAGCGGCCAGGTGGCGGTGACCACGCGCGCGTCAACATGTGCGGGCGATTCGAGATCCACGATGCGGCGGATCAGGCCGAGGTCTTGCGGCCTCACAGCTTCATGTACCAGCACCGTGGCGCGGCTGGCGAGCTGACCGTAAAAGTTCAGTACGGCGTCATTCTCCGCAGCCGTCGCTGCTTGTTCACGGAACATGGCCAGCAATTCGACCTGTTCCTGATCGCCCAGCACCAGCGTGTCGCCAACAATGGAATTGCCGCTTTGCACCAGCCCCGGCAGCAGCGGATCGAGTTCGTCGGCCAGATCAACGCCGAGCAGCGTTGCAAGTATGCGGCGCAGGCGAAAGTCCTCGATCACGATGATCTCGCCGCCTTGCACGCCGCCGCCGCTGGCAATGTTCAGGGCCAGCAGCAAACCGCGTCGCGTGCCATGCCAGCGCGCCAGCGCCTCGGCATTCCTGAGCCACTCGCGGCGGCGCGCCGCAGGCAGCGCTGCATCGAATGCAACGCCGGTCCAGCCGGCGAGCCAGTTGAGCTGCGGCTCGGGTGCGGCATCGGGATCGCTGAACAAATGCGCGCCGGCAATGCGGTCTTCGAGTTGCGTCAGCACCCCTTCGAAGTTGGCCAGCATGCGGCCGAGAAAATCGGCGCGTGAGGCTTGCGGTCGGTAGATGCCGATGTCGCCCTTGTCGTTGCGTGTCAGACGCCATGTTCGGCGTCCGCTCGCGTCGCGCAGCAGCCAGGCTTCTCCCGGCTGTTCCACTGTGACGGCGGCCGCATCGCCCAGATCCGGAATGGCCAGATTGAGGCGTGCTTGCAACGCGCCACCTGCAACGGCCCCGTCAGTTCCGGCTGCGTCGAGAGCGGCTTTATGCGCCGAATCCATGTTGTCGACCAATTCTCCCGCCGCCTGCGCGGCGGCGCCGAACAGCGTCTCGCGATAAACCCGGGGCAGGTACTGGTCAACATAGGAGAAGCGGCTGCCATAGGCGCGCAGGGCGGCAATCTGCGGGCCGACACGACTGTCGCCAAACAGCTCCAGATGCAGCCACAGGTAGCGCCCGCTTAGCGTGCGCACGCGCTGGCGCGCATTCTGGATCAGCACCGAATACAAGCCTTGCGTGTCCGCCTGCGGCGACCAGGGGCCCAGGCCGGGGTGACCTGGCAATTCGGAGGGCAGATGCTCCCATGCTGCACGCGGCAATTGCGGTGCGTCAAACGCCGCGTCGAGCACGGCGATGTCGCGGCCGAAACCATGCGGATGCCACGCCTGTCTGTCGCTCCAGGGGGGTGGACGCGCTTCGTTGGTCGCGGCGAGCCACACGGTGAAGCCGCTATGCGCCGGAATCGCCGCTTCGGCATAGAGCCGGTGCCAGACGGTCGTCGTGCTGCCGCTGTCGATAAGCTGTGCGACAAAGGCGCTGCCGCTGCTGGCAAAGTTGTCGGCGCTGCCGCGGCGGGCGAGATTGCTCAGCGAGAGGGCAAACAGCGGCTCGGCAGCGTTGTCGCCAACGGGATAGCGCGGCGGACCGGCAACGCGGTGTGCGAAGGGCGCCTCGATGCCGTCGGCAGCGATCGGATACACCTCGCCGAGCGCATCGCGCGTATCGGCGAGATTGCCGAATTCCAGCGAGAACGCCGGTGCGTCAGGGCGACCAGGCAGGCGCACGACGATACGCTCGGCGTCCAGCCATTCGAGCGCGTAGGCATAGCGCGCGCCCTGCAAACCGAGCGCGGCCTGCAGGCGCTGCGCGCCGGCATCCCAGCACCGCAAGCGGGCATTGCCGTCGCCGACCCAGGACAGGAGAGCCAGCCCGGTGTCGGCCTGCGCGGCCAGCGCGACGGGGCGCTCGTCGCCCGGCCAAGCCGGGTCCGTCAGCACGCGCAAAGTCGGTGTGCGGCAGTTTTCGGGATCGGGGCGGAACACGCCGGGGGCGTAATCGTCTGGCTGCGGCGTCTGCGCCGGCAGCGGCATGCCTTCGAGTCTGGCCAGGCGTCCGCTGTCTCGCTCCAGCACCCACACCCCTGCCGGGAATGCCGTCGTCAGGCGCCAGGGCGCAAAGCCGCCGGCCGGCGCATCCGTCGGTGTCACGAGCACGTCGGCCCAGCGGCCGCGCAAATCGTGCATCAGCACGCCTTCGGGCAGAGCGACGTAGAGCACAGCGTCGGCGCCTACGCACAGATCACTCGGGCGCTCGTTCAGCGGCAGAGCCACACCGGTCTCGGGCAGATAACTCTTTACCGCAATGACGCGCGCATCCTCATTCCAATAGGCGACGGCATCGAATTGATCGAGCGCACGCGGGATGCGCTCCAACGCGGAATTGGCGGCGGCGAAGGCGGCGGACGGGTCGGCGGGCGCGGGCAAACTGCGCTCGGAGGCAAGCTGGAGCGCGCGACACCCGGCATCCCAAACGGCATGAGCCCGCGCGGGCCAATGCCCGGCTTCGGCCAGCATCCAGAAGTGCAGGCCGTTAGCGTCCACGCGTGCTCTCCATGATCGTCCTCATCAGCACGGGTCCGGCACCACCGGAACTGCCACCGCGTTGCTCTGGGCAAAGGGGTTGGGTAGCGCTTTCAGGTCTTTAGGTGCGCCGCCGTCGCCGTCTGTCACCACTATCGACAACAGTTCCGGCAATTGCCACGCCGACAAAGTGAGGGTTTGCGTCCCATCGGCGGTGTTGCGCGGCAACAGGTGCCAGTCGGCAGCGTCTGCCGCGCCTTCGCGTGCAAACAGATTCAGGCCTGTGACTTCGAGCACGCCGGAAACGCGCGAAATATCGACCTCGAGTTCGCGCTCGCGCACCGAGCGGCCGAGCGGCCAGCCTTTGGCTTCCAGGCCACCGGGTGGCAAGGGCCAGAGCATGCTTTTGAGCGCCTCGCGCACATCGAATAGCACTTTGTCGCGTGCGTAACCGTCGCGAATGGCGACGCCCACCGCCAGCCCTAGCGGCACGTATTCGCAGCCGATGACGTACAACTCGGTCGACAGCGGCGCGCGTGCCGACAGGTAGCTATGCACGCGTTCGATGAAGGGACGATCGGGACGCGGATTGGGCGGACCGGACAAGGAATGCGCGGGCAGCGCAAGCACGCTGACTACGCCCGGCACATTGAAGCGCCGGTCGCGCGGCTTGAAGCGCGGCAGCACTTCGATGCGACCGACATCGACCCCAGGCGTCTCTGATGCCAACCTGCGGTAGTCCTCCACCGTCACCGCCCGGTCGCGATGACGCAGCACGGCGGGAATGCGGCGCTGGGCCAATTCGATCGTTTCGGCATCCTCGCCGCCGCCCATGGGCAGCGGCTGCAATACCTTCAGCGACGGCGCGTTGCGCCCGTCGATACGCGTGGCGGCAATTTCTGCGAGACTGCCCGCCGCGAGATTGCCTGCGCGTCCGCCGCCGAAGCGGCCGCTGGCGAGCCGCACCCGCATCTGCGGCTCCGGCACGCGCCCGCGCGCGCCGTCACCGAAACGCAAGGTGCCCGCCTCGGCATCGAGTTCGAACGCACGTGCCTCGCGCGCGACATTCGGATCGGCGCTGATGGCGGCCAGGTCTTCCACCTGCTGCCACCTCTGATAGCCGCGTCCGGATTCCTCCACATCAACGGCGAGTGAATCAGGATCGACAGAGCCCTGCGGCAATTGAAATACCTGGTCCGCAGCGCCGCTGGACACGCCCAGGACACGGCCGGCCAGCGTCAGACGCTGATCGATCTGCACTGCGTTGATGCCTATCCATGCGAGCGGTAGCGTGTTCACCTGCTCGCCGGGTTTAGGACGCAGGCGTATCCAGGCGAGCAGACGCGCGGACTTGCCCTCGTCATCGAGACGTGGCGGCGTATCGCCTACGCCGGCGCGGGAATTGATGCCGACGTCGTTGGAGGGCGCCCAGATATAGGATTCGTCCGGCATTGCCAGGCGCAGTACGCCCGGGCGCGTCAGCCCATTGGTGGAATCCGCACCCGGCAGGGGGTCGAGCGTCAGGTATTCCGTATCCAGCGCCGAGCGGCCCTGGGTGCTCATTTCCCACAGCACCGGCACCGGTGTGGGTGTGTCGACCTGTTCGAACAGCTCGGGTATTTTCAGGGCCGGCACCAGACCCAGCGACAGCAAGGACGGCGCGCCGGCATCGCCGCCACCGAGCGCAGCGCGCGCGGCGTCGTTGACCGTTTGCTGTTGCTCGGGCTTGGGCGCCGGCGGTGCCAGCAGCGCGATCCACAGCGCACGGTCGGCGCTGTCGGCAAACACGTCGATCCCGTCGGGTTCGGCGCGGCCCTGTCCAAAGACGGCGCTGGTCGCATAAGCCATCGCCTGACCGCTGATGCGGTGGATGCGCGTGAGTCCTTGAATCACGTCGCCCATGCGTACCGCTTCCGCGTCGGAGAGGCTGCGTTTGACATAGGCCTCGGCGCTCACCGGCAGCACCGTGGTTTCGTTGAGCGTCTCGAACGGTACGGCACCGGCTACGCGTGCGCCGGGCGCGATGGTGGCGGCCCCCAGTTCGGTTGCCTGCGCATAGCTCAAACCGACTATGCCTTGCGCGGGTCGCGCCGGCTTGAGCCTGATGCCGAGCAGCTTGAGAAAGACCAGACGCTGACGCTCCGGAATCAGATTGGCGCGATACAGCAGCGTGTCGCCGAGCCAGGCGAACAACTCGATCAGGGTGCGGCCGGGATCGCCCAGACGCGGGTTGGTCCACTCGGGCGTATGCGCCGGAATGCGCGCAATCAGCTCGTCGACCAGATCGTCGAAGCGCCGGTCGTCGAGACTCGGGGGCAGGATGGGCATGGCTCGTTTTCCTCTACAGTCTTGTCCGTGCTTTCGCCTTACTGGCCTTCGAGTTGCAGTGTCACGTTCATCGCCCCGGGCGCGCCGTTACGGGCGAGGCGATAGGCGATTTCCACGCGCACATGGCTGGGCTGGTCCGGCACTTCCCACACCTCTACCGCGTCGAGCAAGATGCGGCGTTCCCAGCGCGCCAGCGCGTTCTGCACCAGGTCGCGAATCTGACGGCGCGTGGCCAAGGTGTTGGGCTCGTGCAGCAGGCGATCGAGCCCGGCGCCGAAGTCGGCGCGCATGAGCTGTTCGCCGGGACGGGTGCTCAGAATGATGCGGATGGCTTCGCCCACGCTTTGCTCCAGACCCGGCCAATCGAAGACGCCGTGCTCATCGGGCAAGGGCAGAAACGGCCAACCAATCAGGGGACGGAATACTTCGGCCATTGCCTATTCCCTTCCGGGCGGAAAAGAAACGCCGCGGCTGAATACACTGATCCTCATTTCTTGCCTTTCAGCCCGGGTACCGGGAAACACATGATGAAGTACGGTATCCAGCGGAAGATGAAATCCAGCAGTGAGACGATGATCATCAACAGTATCAATGCACATATCGTGATTATCGGAATGGAAAGCGAACAGATCATTCCAATGTCGATCGAGCCGGTCTTGCACGGCCCACCCGCACCCAGATCAAGGTCTTTGTGAAACGGCCAGGGCAGCACCGAGAGCACGAGGTCGACGAAACCCAGGCTCTTCGCGCGCTGGACCTGCCCGCACAACATATCGGACAGCACAAAGGCGGTGTTTTTGCTGTACTTTCGCAGGCCCGCCGGACTGGTGTCCATCGGCAGGGAAATGCGGATCGGGCGGGCGGGGGCATCCGCATCGAAGAAGCTCGCCAGCTGGAATCGCTGCGTGGGTGCAGAGAGCACGGGCGGATGCAGCGGACCGCACTCGGGCCGCGTGAGAACGAAACGCGCGACAAACCACCCCGGATCGCCAGGATGCGACGCGAGATTGGCGGCAAGCGAGTTCTTCAGCTGCAAGGCGAATGGTAACGGCGGCGCTCCGGTCTCAAGCTTGGCTTCGAGTGCGCGACCGACCAAGGCGGTAAGGCGATCCACCTCGACGCCCGTTTGCTGTTGCGTGCTTGATGGCTGCGTGGGATCGGCAAGGAACTCGGAACTGGCCTGCGTGCCCGCCGAACCTAGGAGCTTGAACGGCCCGTCCGGACTGCGATCAACATTCAAGCCCGCCAGAATAAAGTGAAAATCCGGCCAGTCGGCGTGGTTGAGACTGACGCTATTGTTGGTGTAGTTGAGCTCGATGCGCTCCAGTTTCTCGCGAACCCCGGGCGCGCGTACGGCCTTGAGTGCGGCGCGCAGCGATTGCGCGGGCGCGCGCTGCACGCTACCCGTGTCCGGCAGCTTCAATGCGTTCTTCAATCCGGCAGACATCAGCGCGTTGCCCAGCCACTCATACAGCGCTTTGCGCTGCGTCAACTGCTCTAGCGGCGCTGTGTCACCGGTTTCGATCGCTCTCCATACGTCCTCGAGATGCAGGCTCAAAAAATCGGCAAAATCCAGCAGAATCAACCACGAAACATTCTGTTGCTGCAGGTTGAATTCGAAGACGCGCTTATATTTATCGAACAACGATTCGGAATCGCCCCCCAAATTCGGAGATGCCAGCGACTCCGCCGTTTTGTAGCTGGAACGGATCAGGTTTTTCCAGGGCTCGGCAACTTCCATCTGGAACTGCGTTACCCGGGCCAGCTTTGAAACCGGCGCTCCGGGCGGTTCCGTGATTTCCGGCGCCTGCCGCTGTCCGGCAGAAGACTTCGGCACGGTCGAGCTGTCTACGTTCGCGCTTACATATTCTTCGCGCCGCCCGACCGGCACAAATCCAGCCCATAAAGTGCGCATGTGCGCCACGCTCTCCCGATTGTCTCGATAGGTCAGCGGGAATACCGGCAATAATTCCTCCCCGTCGAAAAACTGACCGGTGTCTTCGTTCACTCGCTGCCAACGCCCGCCTTGCGCACTCTTGACGTAGGCAAATTCGGGCAAGTCTTCCGTGCTTTCCGGCGTTGCCGGGAGCAGGCGCCGGATTACATAATTGACTTGTTCCGATTTGCCCGAGACCAGGGCGCGTTCCGGAGAGCCGGGAATGTCGCAGATCAGGCTAGCCGCAAGCAGGTAATAGCGTTGGTGCGCCGGTTGATACAGTTTTAACGGCAGCGTGGGCGTTTGACTTTTCGCGCGGGGATCATCCGCGGCATGCCTTGTTGCGGTTACGCCTGTTTTCAGTTTTTCCGCCAGCATCTTGCGTATCCCGGTGAGGGCCATAGGAGATTTTGGCGTTCGTTCGACCAGATCGGCAGGCTCGGCCATCGGTTCCCGCCAGGTCTCCGCGCGTGCCACCAGGGCATCGATGCGCGACGAGTCGCATGCCAGCGTGCCGAGGATTTGTTCCATGAACTCATCGCTGGCAAAGCGCAGAATGGCCGGTCGTTCCGGATCGGCGGCTGCCACCGCGCTTGCGGATGTCGTGGTGTAGCGCGCCCATAGCGGTCGCGGAGCCTGCCATTGAATTGGATGTGCGCTCATGAGCTCACCAGATGTTGCCCGCGCCCGGCGTGTAGGACGCGGACACAACGCTGTTGGAAATAACCGTATCGGCCTGCACCACGCCGGAGAACTTCGACATGCCTGCGTCCACCGTAACCATGCCGGCTGTAATTGCAAGCTGGCTTGCGGTCACGGTGACTTTGGCCGAAGCATTGACGGTGATGCCTGCCGATTCGAGTTTGATGCTGTTGCCGCTGGAATCCTCCACGAGGACCGTGCCAGGTCCATCCTGCAAGGTGATCTTCTGGCCGCCCGGCGTCTCAAGCTTCAGTGTTTCCTGTCCCTGCTGGTCGTCCAGCGTGATGACGACGCCGTTCCTGGACTTGATGCGCTTGTAACGGTTGATACCGCCGCTCTCGATATCAGCCGGCGCACTGGCGTTGCCGTTCCACAGGCCACCGAGGATGAGCGGAAAACGCGCGTCGCCGTTCATGAAAACGACCAATACCTCGTCATCCACATCCGGCAGAAAGAATACGCCGCGGTCGCTGCCGGCAAACGGAGCAACGACGCGCGCCCACATCGGCGCATCCTGCTTGTCGACGCCGTCGAACGCGACCAAGCGCACCTGGACACGGTTGCGCTGATCCGGATCGTCGAGCGAGACGACCGTCGCCAGGTAACCGGCATGCATCCAGCCGAGGGGGCGGTCGAAGACGGGTTCGCGGTTCATCGCTCAGTTCCCCAGATAGGCGCATTCGGCGGAGAAGTCCGTCCGATAGCCCTGCTGTAAATCGTATAGATGGGAGGCGCGCACCACGTAGTAGGTGTTGTCGAACTGGGCGCTGATGCCGGTGAGCGTTACATGAGTGCCGACGCGCAGCCGCGGATTGCCCTCGGCCGTGCCCTCGGCGCGCACGAAGCGCCGCGCGCGCAAATCGAAGGCAGCCTCGCTGAGCGCCTGCGCTTCGGCGTCGCTGCCTACCGCAATGTGGCCCAGGTGTTCGGCGCGGTTCTCCAGCGCCTGTTCCAGCAGGGCCTTGCCCGCGCGCCCGCTGCCGGGGCCGAGGTTGGTGCCAGCAGCGGCTTCACCCTTGACCTTCACGCCGTCCTTTGCATTCCATCCGCCGGCGGTGACCTTGCTGACTTGGTCGGCCAGGTCGGCGATTACGCGAACTCTGGCGAGTTGCCCGAACAGGACGAGTTCCACCGTGCCGCGACTGACGTCCTTGCGCGCCGACACTTGCAGTTCTTCGCCGACGATCTGCGCATCGGCATCGAAGCGCGCCAGCAGGCGGCGCAGGAACGAAAGGGCGCTTTCATTGAGCTGCGCCCAGGTCGCGCGCGGACTGTCGAGTCCGGACAATACCGGGCGCAGTCCCAGCTCGGAGGCGAGGGCGCGCACCACTTCGGCGGGAGACTTGTCCGTGTAGATCTTGCTGCAGCGCGCGCGGCGCGCCGCCGACATGGAATCTTCGGCGAGCACGGTCAACTCCGGGCCGCTGCCGATCCTGTACTCGAGTTCCATGGCAGAGACCCTGCCGCGAAAAATTTCGCAAGGCTGGGTGGCGTCGCCAGCGTAGACAGCGATCTCCGCCCCGAGCTTGAGCTTCGAGTTCGCGTCGAAAGCCAATTCCGCGCCGCCGTCGGTGGTCGGGGCGAGATTGGAGAAGCGCAGTTCCAGGCTGCTCATGCCGCCCTCCTGCTCTTCCATGCGCATCGCCATCACCAACTCGGTGATGCGCGCGTCGGCCTCGCCGGCGATGCGTACGGTCGGTCGGGCGCTGTAGACGGCTGACTGGCTGAGGGCGGTTTCGGGCATGGGCGATAGTCAATCGGTGAACAACCTTGCCGCGCGCTCGCGCAGCAGGGCGAGTTCATATAATAATTTTTCGCGCAGATCGTCTGCACTATCGGGCGCCGGCGGCGGCGTGCCGCTGCTGGTCGCGCTGCGCTCCGGTGCGATCTCGCCGGTGACGTCTTCGAATACGATGGGCATAGTTGGCCTGCGCTCAGTCCGAGAATCCAATACGCGCGCTGAGATCGGCGGATGCGCCCACATCGGCTTTCAGGCTTCCACCGGCGCCGGCGCGCGCGCTTCCGCCGAGGGCGAACCCGGCACTGCCGACGGAGCCGACACTGGTGGCGGGGAGCAGCGTCTGGGTATTCGTCACGCCACCGCCTGCGCTGATACTCGCGCCCGCGCGCAAACCGGCGAAGGACTCGCCCGCGGTCGCGCTGACGCCGAGGCCCGCACCGCCGGCGCCGATGCCTATTGCGCCGCTCAGTCCGATGCCGGCACCGCCGCCCACCGACAGTCCCAAGCCGCCACCGCTCGAGAAAGCGGCCGGCGGCGACAGACTGACGCTGCCGGCCACGGCGAGCGATGCGCCGCCGCCGAAGCGCAGGCTGGACGCACCGCTGAGCGACGCGATGGCGCGTGCGGCGCGCGGGTCGCCCAGGGCATTGGCCACCGACGCAGGGCCGGCGCTGTCAGGCAGCACGACCGGTTCCGCGCCGCCATTGCGGTCGACCTTGGCGTTTGGATTCTTGCTGCTGTCGAAGACAACAGCGTTGCTCGACAGCGTGACATTCACGGAAGAGCGCAGGGGCACGCCGCCGGCGGAGAAGAAGTCCAGCGTTTCCTTGTATTGCTCGACGATGCCGGTAAAGGTGTACGTGCCCCAGCCGAATTCGACGCTGGGGGGCACCTTGCCGCCGCCGTCTTGATAGGGGCGCAGCAGCTTGGCCATCTTGTCGGTGGTCGCGCGCACGTCCTCGCCGGTGAGCGTGGTGTCGAATACCAGATCCATCGTCAGCTTGGCGGTGGTCTGGCTGACGAACTGCACGCCGGCGGCATTTTTCGCCTTCGGATCCTGCGTATTGGCGACGGTATATTGCAGGGACGCCGGGTTGAAATGCACCGCGACGGACTGGTCCTTGTCCGGACCGGCGAGGGGCTTGAAGTGCGCCAGCGCCACGGTTTCGGGTGAGGGCAGAGTGGGCATGAGAATTACCCCGCGGAAATCAGGCGCAGACCCTCGTGCGCCAAATGCAGTTCTTCGATACCGACATCGTTGCCCTTGGCATTGAGGTCGGCGGCCTTGAATTTCACCGGCAGGCACTTGTCCAGCCCCCAGGTAAGCACGGTGTTGCCTGCCGCATCCTGCATCGCGATCTCTGCCGATAGACGATAGGCATAGCCACCGCCGCCTACCAGCTGAAACCATTTCCACAGATCGCGCGTGCTGGTCATGCCACGCTTGAGAATCACGGTGGCAAAACTTATCTGGCCGGCGCGTTGCGCGGGGCCGTAGTTGGCGCCGCCCGACTTGATCACCTTCGGCTCCATCGTGGCTTCCAGTCCGGTGCATTCGGAGAACGCTCCGCTGCACATAGGCACGGGCCCGCCCGGCGTATCCCCTGCGCGTTTGAAGCTGATCTCGAAACGAAAGACATGCAGCGGCGCCAGGCGATTTTCCGGCAGGTCTGCGCCGCCCGTCGCGGCCGCGCCGCCGGGGCTGGCGCCGCCGGTCGCAACGGAAATGCCGGCCGACAGATTCGCTTCGAAGGCCATCAAGCCACCTCGCGCAAGCTGCCGGCGCCGGCGCCGGTACTGGCAAGATTGAGCACCACCGTGATGCGCTCGATCGACGCGGCCGGGCGCACGCTGATCTCGACCAGCATCCGTCCGTTGTCGATATCGTTTTGCGTCATGGTGCTGCGGTCGCAGCGCACCGAAAACGCGTCGGCGGCGGCGGACCCAACCAGCGCGCCCTGCCGCCAGAACGCCTCGAGCAAGTCTTCGATGCTGTGACGGACGCGCGCCCATAGCGCCGGCCCGTTGCCGTCGAACAGCACCGATTCTCCGGTGATTCGCGCGGCACGCATCAAGGCGCCCATCAGTCGGCGGGCCCCCCCGAAGCGCGACGCCGGCTCGGGCGAAGCGGTGACGTCCGAGTGCAAGGTGATCCCGTCTGGCGTCGGTGCGAACAGGCACACGCGCTCGGCGAGTTGCTCGGAAGGACTGTCGGGTCCAGCGCCCCAGGAGACCGGCGGCACGGTGCTGTGCACGTCGTTGAGCAGAGGCACGGAGAAGCGGCCGGCAACCGAATTGAAAGTCCCGCGGGTCAAGGCATTTGCGGCCATCAGACCGGCCAGCAGGCCATCGGGCGGCTCCGCGCCTTCGGGCAGGTCGGTGCCGGCACGGGTGCATAGCCACGGATAGGCTAACTGCACGAAGGCACCATGCGGTACGGGGTCGACGCCCTCCCGGCTGACGGCAGATTCGATCACGCCGGCACGACGCAGGAATCCTAGCATGTCGGACTCGGCGTGCACCCATCCGCCGCCCAGCACGCGGCGCGCCTCCAGATGCGGCAGCGGCAGCGCCGCGACAAGAATGGCTTCGCGCTGATGGCGGGCGAGAAAGGCACACACGCTCGCTACCGCCAGTCGCCAGGGCGCGAAGGAACGGCTGTCGAGCCGCGGCGCAGGGATCAGGCGCAGACCGCGATCCTGCGGCGGCGCGGGCTCGTCTTGACTGCACTCGACGAAACCTTCGGGCAGCACCGGCGGTGGCAAACTGATTGCAGGCGGCGTCGGCTCCACTGCGCAGGCATCGGGCAGATCGGGCAGACACAGCAGACTTACTTCACGCAGGCCGTAGAGGTGATAGATGCCGCGCCAGCTGCGTGGTTCGGTCGGATCGAATGGATGCGCCGGCATGCTGCGGTCGGCAAAATCCGGGACTAGGCGAACCAGTCGTTCGCGTCTACGCACCGTGCGGCGCACGCTGGATTCGAGGTAGGGCCACGGGTTGCCCACGCGAACGATCACCGCGCGCTTGCCGCCCCTGGCGAAAAAGCTGCGCACCGCCGCACCCATGTAGGTGGTGCAGGCGGCGCGCGCGTCGGTAACCTGCTCCGTCTTGAGCGGACGCTCCTCCCACGCGAACAGACGCGCGAACGCCTCCCAACTCTCCACCGTTACCGGCAGGTTTTCCAGCGATTGCAATGCGTCTTCACCCTGGTGCCACGGCCCCTGCACCCAACCCGCCGTACGCAGCTCCTCGCGCACGGTCGCAGGCAGGGGCACACCGCTACGCCGCGCGACGAAGCCGATGAAGCAGGCCACATCGGTGCGGTTAGGCGAAGCCGGAGCCAGCGGCAGGGCGGTTTCGAAGTACAGGGACATGGGGATGATGAATATTAAGGAGGGGGGAGGGTGAGGTGAGGGAGCGTCGCCCGCCCGCAAAGGCAGGCCGCCCGAGCGTTCGTCCCGCGCCGCCACATCAAGCCGCGATCTCCATTGCCTCGGCGGAGAGAACAAGCTCCTCCATGGCGACGTCGCCGCCGCCTTTGCCTGCCAGTGTGGGGCCGGTGTATTTCATCGGAATGACGCCGCGCAGCACCCACGATTGCACCGGCTTTTGCGCCTCATCGAGCAGCGTGATGGCGACGCTCTTCTGCGCCGATGGGCCCTGGGTGCGGGTGGCGGCGAGCCACTCCCACAGCGACTTGGAATTGAGAATGCCGCGCTTGAGGGTCACGTCCGACACCTTGTGCGCGCCCCCGACCTTGCGCACATGGTTTTCCTTTTCGTTGCCGTTGCGGTATTCCGCAACGGTGACTTCGGTACCGATGCCGGAGACATCGGAGAACCCGCCCAATGCTTCACCGCCATCAAAATTGACCACATAATTGAATGCGCCGTAAGGCGTGGTCCGGTCAGCCATTTGTCATCTCCTTTAACTAGTACGCAGCTCAGGCGCGGGCATCCGCGGTCTTTTGACCGATGCGGAAAATCACGAACTCGGCAGGCTTGATGATGGCGACGCCGATCAGGCACACCAGGCGCCCATTGTCGAGATCGTTCTGGGTCATGGTGCTGCGGTCACAGCGCACGAAATAGGCTTCCTCCGTGGATGTGCCGAGCAGGGCGCCATTGCGCCACTCGTTGTAGAGGAAGTCGGAAATCGTCTGCCTGACGTTGGCCCACAGGCGCTCGCCGTTGGGTTCGAATACCGCCCACTGCGTACCGCGATCGATGGACGCTTCGAGGTAGTTGAAATAGCGGCGGTCGGAGACGTATTTCCACTCCGGATCGGAGGACGCCAGGCGCGCACCCCAAACTCGATAGCCGCGTCCGGTGAGAAAGCGCAGGCAGTTCACGCCCAGGGGATTGAGCATTTCCTGCTGGCCGAAGTTGACGTCGATCTCGAAGCGCAATGCGCCGCGTACCACTTCGTTGGCGGGTGCTTTGTATACCCCGCGCTGGGTGTCGTTGCGCGCATAGATGCCGCAGATGAAGCCGGATGGCGGCAATGCGATTTCGCGTGGAATGTCATCGCGGCCCGGACGCGCGAGCGGATTGGAAACCACCACCCACGGATAGTAGAGCGCGGCATATTTCGAGTCGATGACGCTCTTGACGGTGCGCGCGCCGCCGGGCGTCAGCTCGTGCGGCGTATCGAGTACGGCGATGCGGTAAGCGCGACGCGCTTCTGCGTGCGCGATCAACGCCCCGTTGATGGCTTGGGCTTCCGTATAAGCGGCAGCGCCGGGCGCAGCGACTATGGACACGTCTTCGAGTGCAGCGATTTCGCCCAGCGCCAAGGCGTAATCGGCCGCAGCCGGTTCGCCCCCATCGGTGCCGCCTGCAAGGGCAAAACTGCGCTCCAGGTCGCCTTGCGCATTGGCCGTGGCGCCAGCGAACAGGCCATTGCGCAGTGCGATGGCAGAAACATTGCCGCCGACATTGATCGCAAACATGTTTAGCACCTGGTCGCTGCGACGCGACGGCATTGTGGCCAGCACGTGTCCCACCCAGCGCGGATGCGTTCTGTCGAAACCCATGCCTTCGCCAGCCAGTTCCTGCCCATCCGCGTCGCTTGCAATCAGCGCCAAGGTCACGATGCGCGGATTGGCACTCGCCAGCGTGCCGGCGTCAACCGCCGCTGCGCCCAGGTTTTCTGCCGGGTGCCATTCATCGTTCACCTTGACGTGGTGCACGGTTGCCTCAGCCGGGCCGGTGCGCAGCAGCGTTCCCGCCGGGCTGCTGGCCATGGTCGTGGCCGAAGCCGGTAACACCATTTCGCGAACGGTCACTTGTCCATTGCCGCAGGCGCCGGGGAAGCGCGACACGAAGCTTGCCTTTTCGTCGGCCGTACCGGTGGTGATGACACCAACCGCGGCGGTCGTTGCGCCGCTGCCGACAACGCGCGAGACGTACAGCCGCGAGCCTCCCTCGTTGAAGTAGGCGCGTACGGCGTGAGCGAGGTAATTCGCCCTTGGCACATCGGCACCGATCGACAAGTCGCCGAAGCCGCCGTAAATGCGCTCGAAATCGCCATAGCTGGTGAGCAGCTCGGGCGGTTCGCGGCTCTCTTCATCGACGCGATAAGGACCTTTGCGTGTCGGTCCGACAAAAGCGGTGGTGCTGGTGCCCACCCCTTCGATCGATTTGGCGCGGAAACTCGTTTCCTCGACATATACGCCTGGTGCGAGGTATTCAGGCATGGCTCATCTCCTCTGTTCGAACATGCGGGGTGGGTCGGACGAAACTCACGGTGTGGGTCATGGCAAATTGAGCGACAGCACGACGCTCTGACTGCGGCGCGCAGCTATGCTGAGCCCCGCCTGGGTATGCGGCAGGTCATCGAAGGCGCTCTCGAGCGCGCTCGGATCGACCAGCGGCAGGGCGACCGGAGGGTGGCCTGCGCGCACCTGTGCCGCCGGCGTGCGGCTTCCGGATTCGGAATCGAACGCCGCTTGCACACTGACGTTGATCTCGGAAATCACCACGGCATTGGCATCTTCGGAAAAGGTGGTGACGGGAACCCCGAGCACGGGCACGAGCGCCTCGCCGCGCCAATCGGTAAGGCCGCGGGCGAGCACCGTACCGTTGAACTGGATGCGCAAAAGGGCGCCGCCGAGTGCATCGCCGCTCGTCGTCTCGGTTAGGCTCACGCGCAGTACCGCCCAATTGGCACCAACCGGCGCGCTGGCCGAAGGGTAGAGCGGCACGACCGCCGGCCGAAACAGCGAGTCGGCCGCATCCGCCTGCGCCGGGTTGCTGGTGCGCGGCAGGCCGATATGCGCGGCAACGCCAAGATAGTCTCCGGCGGGATCGGTCACGCTGAGGCTCAAGGTCTGCGAGGCGGGCGCCGGAGTCGCAGGCGGGGCAAGGAATTCATTCTCGTGCGCCGTCAACGCGCCCCAATGGCGAATCACATATATGCCGCTGCGGTTGCGCACGAGCGACGCTCCGGGCGCATCCACGCTCAGGTTCCGAACTATGGGTACGCCGGTGGTTGCGTCGACGAAGCGCAGCGCGCCCAGAATCCGCCATTCGACGCGTTCCAATTCGCGCAGCCTGTGCATTACTTGTCCGCCTCCACGCCGTAGGCATAGCGCGCCGCGACCACCGGGCGGAACTGCTCGGTATCCTGGTCAGGGTCGAGGCGCACCAGGCGCGCGACGTAGGACACGGACACGCGGTAGGCGGGGTCGAGCGCGTCCCAGATGCGCATGATGTCTTCCGTCGTGAGTTCGGCCGGAATGATCTGGATCACTTCGTCGCTCCCCCAAGCTGCCTCAGGCGAAAGTGACGAGGCGTCGAGCACCGGGTACTGGTGCAGTTGCCTGATCGCCCATGCGAGCGTGACCTGTTCATCCAGCGGATTGGCGGCCCAGGCGGTAAGCAGATAGTGCAGATCGAGCCCGAGCGGGACGAAACTGTCGGCCGGCGCCGCGGCGCGGCGAGTCTGGCGGCTGTGCTCGTTGACCGTGATGCGGTATAGATAAAGCGTGATGTGCGTGGTTTCACTGATGTCGCCCGCCAACTGGCCGCTCGAGGTCAACTCGAAACCGCATGCGGGGAGGTCGCGTCCGGCGATCTGTTGCGGATAAGTATTCCGCAGGAAAGTCGTGATCGAACTGCCCACCGAGTGCACCGCAAATACGTTTGCCATTTGTCTCCAAGCTGCGCGGCAATCGAATCCCTTGCTTCATCTGCCCCCGCTAATGCACGGAACCACGGCCCCGACTTGGGCTGGAGTAAACGGTCGCACCGCCTTCCAGTTCCGCACGGACCACGATGCCCCGAGCCTCGAGCTGCTTGAGCGCGGTGAGCACTGCCAGCAATGCGTCCGCCCCCAATGGCGAGGGCAGCCACCATGTACTGATCCCTTCGGCAGTGTCGGCCGCCTCCGGTCTTTTCTTCAGGTATTGCTCGATCCCCTCGGCAATCTCCGACACCAGCTCGTCGATATTGGACATCCCAGCGGTCCTCTAGCGGGGGCCCGGTAATGCACAGTGCGGACGCAAGCAACATGCCAGACTGCTGAGACAGTCCAAGCCATTGAGATAAAAAAGATTACGGGTCGGGCTCATACGCCGTTGGGCCCCTTTCGACCCAGGTCCGCGTGCGCGCTATGCGACCGGCTAGAGGAAACGCGGCCCGCTTGGATGAGTTAAAGAAGACTGCGGAGTGGGGCGGCGGGGACCCAGATTGTAGGCAAGACGGAGCAGTAGGCGATCGGCCCCGAGACTTTTAAATTTCAATCGAAGCGCGTCTGCAGTCGATTTTTCTAATTGCTGCGTTGGCCGCGTATGCCCGGGCCACGGACCAGCAATAGGGCGTCGACGCCGCTCGATATTCCGTTTGCTAGATCGGTTGCCGATCCGCCGCCGGGCGGTGTAGCCGTCCAGCGCGCGTCATCTCCTGCGTTTGTTGCAGGCCTCGTTCAATGCAGCCGCGCGCCAGTCAGGACGTCTCCCGCGGATCACCGACGAGGTAATTGCCAAAAATATGCTGACACGCGTCGGACGTTCGCTTACCAAGTTTCCCATCCAGCTTCAAGAAGATCCCGGGAAATTGGTTCAGGAAGCGTTGCAGCGCCTCTCCGCCCGGAGTGACGGTCTTGGGCGAATACCGGAGGAGCGCACTTTTGGCTTTCATTGCATCCATCAAAGCGGCATTGGGTACGTGCGATTCAGTTTCCACATCGCCCCGTTCCGCCAGGCGACGCATGAGCACTGCCGCACCGCATTGAGCCGAACTCGCTGTAGCCGACCAGGTTCCATCCGACACGTATTTGCCTGCGGAGTACTGATTCGAGCCGGACCAGAGGTAGGGAGACTTGACATCCGGGTGATAGAGGCGATATCCCCAGCCGTTATAGCCTTCGATTCGGTACAACGATCCTGGAATGGTCCAATCAGTCCAATCCTCGAATTTCTTCATTCCCAGAGCGTCAGCCGCACTCGCTTCCCAGCTGAACGGAGGTTCGCCGGATTTGGGACGCCCGGCAGGGACATTCCTGGTTCTGGCAGTCAATGGATCGCCATTGTGCAGGTGCCTGTTGAAGTTTTGGGAGCTTTCCATGTTGTGGATGACCGCGACGATGTGCCAGGGCATCGCGAACGATTTCGCAACCGCCATATATCTATCTTTGTTGCCAATTAACGAGCTGCACAATTTTTCAACCTCATTCGCGCGTTGCGCGCGTATTTGGCAAGCATCAAAAAGTTCCTGATATTCGGTGCGCAGCGCGCCGCTGAGTTTAACTGTCGCCATGAGGGAATACTCCTGTTGTTAGTTCGAGGTGGATATCTGCTTGATGCGTTACGTCACTTCCAAATAACCGCCTTCCTGGGTGCTATGGATGTCTTTGCGTTCGGATGTCCAGGCGATGCAGCACAATTGGCTGGAGATCGAAAACATCGAGGGTAAGCGAGTCCGCGCGCGGTTTAGTGCTGATGCAGGTGCCGGAGCGGGGAATCCGCGAGCAGCGGCGCGATCTTGGCGATCTGCTTCAGCGTCGTTTCCTTCATCCAGTCGTCGTTGGCTGCGGCTTCGGCCAACGCGCGCAGGCGATCGACTTCGGCCCGATCGCCGAGGCCGGCAGCGGCTTCCCATGCAGTCGCCAGGACCCAGTACTTCTCATTGTCCTGCACCTCCCCGGCCTCGATCAGGCTACGGCAGATTGCCAGCACCGATGCGCGCATGCGGCTTGCCAGCACGAAATCGGTGATCGATTCGTCTAGCAACCCGGCTTTCTGCGCCTCGGCCGAACGCAAATTGAGCAGGAACGCCGCGTTTATGCCGTTGTAGTAGTCCGATCCCAGGTAGAAGCCTCGCTCGTAGGCGTCAATCGCGGTGCTCAGCGCCGCCGGCTCTGCGGTTTCCTCCCACAGCCGCTTGTGCACGGCGCCCCAGAGTCCGAGGGTTTCCGGGTCATTGCTCAGGTCCGGCTGCAGCTTGGACAGTATTTCGCGGGCCGCCTCCAGGGCCTCTTTTGGCGTGGGTTGGTTGCTCTTGTAGGTGGCGAGAGCAAGCTGCTGGCACAAATAGTCGTCGCCGGGACGGATCCGCACGACCGCGCCGAGCAGGTCGCGGGCCAGCGCGAAATCGCTAGTCTTCATCGCTGCATGCGCGCGTTCCATCAGTACCTTGGCGCTTTCCTCGAGCACGGGGTCGGCCGGGGCTCGGACGAGTCCTACGGCCGCCCCGAACCTCGCCAAGGAGTCCCGCAGCATGCCACCTTCGGCTGGCGCTCTTAGTTTAGTCAGAAAGGTGTAGACCGGGCTGTCGGTATTGTCTGAACCCATTACCTCCACCACGAGGTCCTTGAGATCCTTTCTAAAGCGTTCAGCCTCAGTGGCGCCTATGTCCTTGCCCAGGTGCTCGTAGTGCGAGATCGCCATGTGACTTACGTCAAAGGGGCGCTTGAGCCCATCCTCGGCGACCACGATTGTGGCTCGAGGCTTCAGGCCGTAGCGCACGCCGAGCTCATAGGCTGCATTCAGGTTGCTGGTGGAAAGATCTGCGATCACAAGGTCGGCGCGCAGCAGATTCTCGTACATGGGTGCGTCGATGGTGCCTGCGTGCTGGATCTCGTCGGCACGCATGCAGCGCAGTCCGGCGTCTTCCACCGCCTGCTTGATAATGCGATAGGAGGCGTCGAGATTGAATTTTTTGCCTGTGCTGAATTCGATCTTCTCGCCGAATCCCTGTATGACGAAGCACAACTTTTTGTCGCTGTTGGCCACGCGTTCCTCCTGAACCCGAATCGTTGATTCGGCCGTACTACGGGACCGGCCGGTACATCCTCTCAGACTTCGCCTAGGTCACGCGGCAGGGCAGCTATCTTTGCCGGCGCGGTCAGTGCAGACGATGCAGCCGCCCGTTCGCAAGCGCGACGTTCCCCCCCTTGGTCGCAATGCGGGCCAGGCCCCGCCGCAGCATCGGTCCGGACGGGCGCCGTCTTCAGGCAGCACCCGCGGTTCATCGCGCGGTACGTGAGCGCGAAGCTTAGCGTTCATTTGGCGGCACCGATTGTTTCACGCAAAATATATTGCGCCTGCGCTCGACGGATGGCAATACCCGCGACATGTGCGACATGCGCCGCGACACGCCGCGCCCCTCAACCCGCGATGTTTTTTGGCAGAACAGCCGAGGCGCAGCGGGTGCAGGGTGAAAGGCGAGTACTTTTGGCGCACGCCTGGTCGCATTGACTGGCCGATCGCCTGATGGCATCGCTGCGAGGAAAGAGTAATGTGAAAATTGGCGCATGTTGCGATTGGGGACCTTGCATGCGGTACGTGATCCGACGCAATGCGCTCGATTACACAGGTGGAGATCGTATTTTGGAAGCCTAAGGAAAGCCGCTATCGGGAGCAGGGCTGGATGAGGCTGCGACGGGGCAGTGGTGTTTGCGCATGGTAATTGTAGCCAGGCCGGTAGTATTGTCATCGGGACCGATGGGCATTCCAATATTTCCAAGGGAGAGATAGAGTGAAGAGCTTGTCGGTTTTCGCAAGTGCTCTTTTACTGGCAATATCTGAATTGGAATTGGCTATGGCAGAAATCGCGGCTACGCGATCAGTTTGTGACCGTAGCATCGCCCATATTCGCCGCATTGCAGGGTCTACGCTAATCCTGATTCATCCAATGAGATCCTCGATTATTTGTTCCGGTTCCAGTGCGTGTCCCAGCGGCAGGAATTCAAACATGAGCGATTGCTGCTCGAGCGCTTCGCGCAACTCGTTGACGGCCGATTCCGCGGATCGCGTCTGGCTTTTCGCCAGTCGCGAGCGCCAGCTTTCCGCGCTATTGGGACTTGCTCTGCCAAACTGGTTGCGGGTCGCTGCATCGAGCGGACTTAGCTTCACCGCCAGCATCGGCGATGCGGCTGGCGAGGCGGCGGCCGCAAGGTTGGCATCTGCTGACAATTGCCGAAGGCACTCGCGAAACATCGGCCTGAATGCATCAATCCAACCATTCAAGGCGAACAGAAAACCGAGACGGAGTTCCGTCGAATCCGCGCAGCGAATCCGGTGGTGGCGCATGAGCAGGCCGACGGCCTTTCCCAGATCGAACACGTGCGCGTCGGGCGACATCAACCAACGGTCGATGAGCGCGACTTCGAGGCTTCGAACAAGCTCGAGAGCGGGACGGTAGGGGTTGGGATCCGAACCGGCGTCTGGAAACGCGCTGCCCTGCAAACTGCGGTAGTTCGTCCAGGGATCGGGGGGCCAGGACTCCACCAGCGGGCCTTCGACATGCAACCAGTACTCGCACGCGTCCCGGAACGCGGCGAGATCCTGCTCGTATCCTTGTGTCAGGACTTCGGCGACATAGGCGTTTGCCACCTTTGGCACTGGAGGGGAAGGTACAGAAACATCTTCTGTTTTCTCCATTTTGTCGACATTCAGGTAGACGCCCTTCGAGAACGAAAGTCCGCTTGCGAGGAAGGATTCCAGGAGGCACCAGCCGCGAGTGGAAAAATCGTCGTCCTGGTTCCGCAGCGACACAAGATCCGAGGACGCAGCGAGAAGGTCAAGGGTATCAAGCGTTCGCCGGAATTCGATTTCCTCTTCACGTGAGAGCGGCACTTGCGGCATGCACGTGTAGTCCAGCCATACCCCGATCCTGTCCGACAGCCAGGCTCGAAACCGCTCCCGGTCGGACCCGCAAGAATCGAAGTAATCCTTGATGATGGTTCGCCGGTCTGCGCCGTCGATGCTCGCGGCGCTGTTGCTGAAAGGGCCGAAGCCCAGCATGCGTCTCGCGATTTCCTCGGCTTGCAACACGCCCTCCTTTGTTAGCGAAGGCACGAGCACGAGACGGTCTTGCCGCAGCACCAGCATGGCTTCCACAGACCGGATTACGCAGCGCAAGAATGCATGGATGGCGGCCAGTTGTCTGCCCGTCGGATCCGGGTGTTCCAGCGTCTCCCAACGATGTGAGATAAAAAGCAGAGCGAACGGCCGCCCATCTTTGCCTAGCCATGGCAGTTTCTCGCGGACCTCCTGGTGCCGCGTCATGCTGTTCAAGGAGAGAACGCTGGCGGCCGTTGCGATGTGGAAGGAGGACGCGACCTCATTCCAGCTTAGTCTGTTTTGCGCCATAACGATGCCGCCCCTCAATTCGACCGCTACGTTACGCCGGCGGGCCTACGGGACAAAGGGCTCAGGCCAATTGCCAGAAGATTTCGCCGGGTTGCGCCGAAGGACTGGAATACGGGGTTCACGGCCTACGCACATACGTCGCTGGTCTTCCGCTAGGCAATAGGGATCACGCGGGGAGCTGCGCCAATTGTGATACCGCTGCAGATGCGATATGAAACAAACGGCTCGGGACTGAAATGTGGCGCGCGCGCAATCGCAGGGTGCGGTAGTTGATCCATCGGTTTCCCGATGGATCTCAGTCCCGCTCTCCTAGTCATGAAGTTTCCACAAGTCTCCTTGCGATCCCGGACGATCGGTTTTCCCGAGTCCGGTTCTGGCCTTGGCACTTCCTTTGTGAGCCTTCGCACACCGCCCCCATGCTGAAGTGTCGGCGCACATACACCCCGCGGGCCTTGCTTTCCCCTTCGGCCGGACGTGCGAAACGCGCAGGCTTGAATTTCCTGTCGTCTTGTCCTACGCCAAGGAGACGGCGCCGCTGTTCACCAGAGTTCGCAACATCGCCGCTGCGCCGCACTGCTTTGATATCGCATTGGGATCGAACTGGCCATCGGCGACGTACTTGCCTTTGGCGTACTGATTGGTGAAACTCCAGAGGTAAGGCGTTAGCACGTCCGGGTGGTGCTTCCTGTAGCCGAAGCCGTTGTACTTCTCCCATTTAAACAAGACGCCCGCCGCACTCCAGTCGGTCCACTGGTCAAGCTTTTCCCAGCGCAGCGCATCGTCCGCGCTTGCCTCCCAGCTAAAAGGAGGATTGCCGGTCGGGCGGTTCTTAGGCACGTGAACGGTGCGCGCGGTGAGCGGATCGCCATTGTGCAGATGACGATCGAACCGGAAGCCTGTCTCCAGCCCGTGGATTATGCCGATAAACCACCACGGGATACCCAGCGGTCCTCCTACGGCCTGGTATCTTTGCCGGCCCGCCTCTAGCTTTTGCAGATGCCAATTCACCTGGCCGATGCGATCGGGGCCCACGGCGCAGGTGGCAAACAGCTTTTCGTAATCCTGACTGAGATTCTCCGGCACGAGGGTCGGTCGCGTCGCAATTACCGGTGCCGCGGCGTCGAGTTTAGGGCGCGCTGGCGCAACCGGCAATTCCGGCACTTCCGGTGTTTCCGATTTGTCCGCTTGTGGCGCTGGAGCGGCGCCCAACGCGGGCTCATCGGCGACTACCGCATGAAGTGATGGCGGTTGCGCGGCGCCACCCGCAATCCGTTCCGCGGCATCGCGCAACAACAGATCTCGCGCATTCGTTATCGCCGCGGCTAGGCGCGACTTGATCGCTGCCGCAGCATCGACGGTAATCTGCGATGTGACGCCGTTCAGTCGTTCGACCAGGTGGTTCAGCGCCGCGGTGCGACCGGCATAGTCCGCTACAATTTGGTCCATGCGCGCAATAGTGAGTTCATTCAGCGCTTTTTCCGCCGCTTCAGCGACCGCGTCGGATGAATCCGGAGAATTGCGTACCGCCAGTAAATTGTTGGCAGCCGTTACATAGGCTTGTGCGACTTCATCTTGTGTAGACATGTGCACCTCCGAAGCAAGGCCTGAATTGATCAGTCGTTCCCGAGCAGTTTGAGAAACGCTCCCTGCAGATCGCTCCCGTCGCGACGGAGAGCAGCGCCGGCATTGATGATCTGGCCAGTGAGCGCGTTCAAGTTGACGGGTTGCTCGAGCGCGGCGCCGACCTCATTCAGGTAAGACTGCGTACGATCAAGCAGTCGTAGGTATTCGGTCAGCCGTGCGTAATACGCATTGAGATCATTGACGATCTTCTGCTCCTGTTCTCCCACGACCCGCAACGACGCAAGCAATGCCTTGAGCTCGGTATGCGTCGTATTTTCGTACGGTTGGTTGCCTACGCCGAAGTTTCGCGGCTGCGTCGGGTCGCCAAGCTGGGCCGTGAGCTGTCGGTACTCGGCTGCAAGAGCCTGGTATTGGGTCGAGACGGCCGGATCCGCGGGCAGGGCATGGCTGCCGGTAAGCCTCTCGATTTGCATCTCCAGTATGCGCACGGACTGAGTGGCCTGGGCCCTCCGATAATTCGAAAGCGCGACACGGGCATCATAGTAGTTTCGGGTATCCTCCATCAAGTAAGCGAAGATCGCCGGAATGATAGGCCCGCACCTTTGCGCGATACCCGTCGTCGATGGAGCAGCAGCGCTTGTGCCGGCGGTCTCCGAGGTAGGTCTTGCTGAATCTGCAGCAGCTTGAACAGCGGCGGGGCCGCACGAGGCATCGGAAACTGCAAGCCGGTACGCCCTGACGAACTCCGCTTGCGTTCTCGCGCGCTCGACCGCCGCGATTACCGAAGTCACGAGCCCATCAACCAGCTTGACCTGCGGCGCAAACGACGCGGCAAGGCCAAACAGTCCGCCAGTCAACGCTTTCGCCGAGTCGACCCCGCGTCCCTCCGCGAGAGCTAGCAGGGCCTGGTTGTAATTCGAAACGGCATCGAGCGCGGCAATACGTGCGGCGATGTCTGGCGGTCTTCTTGCCGCGGACAGTAACTGCTGAGGATCGAATGTCGGGGCGAATCGGGTGGCGGATGCCGTCCCGCGTGTCCGTTTGACGACCTTCTGTGCATTCTCGAAGTCGTCAATCAGAATTTCCGTAACACCGCGGACTTGCTCGAACGTGTCGGAGTATTTGCCGAACTCTTCTTTGGGAATTTGCGCACAACCCGAAAGGAGAACAATCAGCGCTATAGCCGGAAGTGGACATAACCGTATCGACAAGGAAAGCATTCTACCCCCTGGTCAGTATTGTTAATGTTTACTAGCGACGGCAGCTACAGGTCAATTCGCGAATTTCCGGAACGCGTCATGGCCGGACAAACAAGAACCCGCAATCTCTTCAAACGTGAAACCGGCCTACCGGCGCAAAATCCCGGTGCGCATTTTTTCTTCTTACCCACAATTGCCAGCCGCGCAGCTTAGCACGTCGCGACGCCTGAAGATGACGCGCATTGATCCACTGTAATGAAAACATTGGAAATTGTCTACCAATATAGGATCGCCAAAAATTGATTGCTCGGGGCGCCAGGGCCGCATCGAGTAAGGCAGTTTCGCGCTGGTATCGATGTTTGTGCTTATCATCTGTTCGGTGCCCTTTCGGAGGCAAAAACCATTGCGTCTGCTAGGCAGAGCGCGGACTAACCGTAGATCAGGATTCTAGGGGTTCCTGGCGGCTCCTGTGACGGGCCCTGGCCATCCACCCTAAACGTCAGCGGCCGCTTTGTGGAACAAGGGTTTAGCGCGTATTTTCGGCTAGGATGACTCACCGGGGAAGCGAGTACGTTCGCGTTCTGAATAGCTGCTTGCGACAGAATCTGCCGCGTGGGTCGTGGCAGTTCAACCCAACCATTTGAAAGGGTAATACCGCCAAATGTCGTTAGTTGGATGCGCTTTTCACCGGGGCGCACAGATCATCGCGCTTGCTACGGATTTCTTCGACGAGCTCCCGAATTGCTCCATCATGTACGATCCCAGAGAAGCGACTTTCCAGCACATTCGCCGGGTCGCTGTACCGAGCTATGAACCACGCACGCATCGCCGAAAGCTGATCTTTACGATCAGCCGTACGTAGCCACTGGTCATCCACTTCAATCGGTTCATCGTATTGACCGAACGCGTCAGGAGGCAAATTGCCAATTTCATCATCAATGCGATTATTCCAGTTCACGTGGAATCCTCCGCGTCAAACGAGATGTATCTGAACAAAGGCAAGACCAACAACGTTGGTCAGCGCAGTTTTGTAATCATTGCATATAATGGGCGCCTTCGCAAAAACATTGGCTTTCTGCTACATCACAAAATACCCAATTGGTCGAGACTTTTGTAACAGCTCATGCCGCCGTCCATCCACCGTCGACCATCAATGTATGCCCGGTAACGTACGACGCGCTTGGCGACGCGAGGAAAATGGCGGCTCCCGCCACCTCGAATAGTTCACCGAATCGGCCAAGCGGCGTTCTTGCCAACAGTTTCGGGGCGATGTGGGGATGATCGGTCATCCCCGACGTAAGATCAGTCTTGATAAAGCCGTATCCAATGGCATTGACACGAATTCCGTGTTCGGCCCAATCTACCGCCAGCGCACGAGTCAATTGTTCGACCCCGCCCTTGCTGGCGCAATAAGGTACTTGCCGCTTCAATGCGACTCGCCCAGCAACCGAACTGATGTTGATGATGGAACCGGCCTTTGCGGGGATCATCAAACCGCCTAAATGTTTGCAGCAGTAGAAAACACCATTCAAGTTTGTGTTTAGTACGTTTTCCCAGTCCGCCACCTCGGTATGATCGAGGGGAGCGTAGTGCGGATCAATTCCGGCGTTGTTTACGAGGATGTCGAGTCGACCGCACCGCCTTTCGACTGTTTCGCGCAACTCAAGCACTGCCGACTCATCGGACACATCGGTTAGCGCCGTTATGACACCTCCGCCAATAGTGGCGCGCGCCTGATCGAGGGAAACGGCACTCCGACCGCACAGAAGGATCTGCGCGCCGCATTGCGCCATACCCTTAGCGATGGCCAATCCGATACCGCGACTGCCACCCGTAATAAGAGCAATCTTACCGGTTAAATCGAAATAATTCGGGATCATGACGCCTCCTGATTGCGCGCGAGCCTGTTTGCTATCGCCCATCGGTGGACTTCGGAAGGGCCATCGTAGACGCGGAACGCGCGGATTTCCCGGAAAATACGCTCCACCTGCGTGTCGTGGGTCAGGCCCGCTCCCCCCATCGTCTGCATACAACGGTCCGCTACGCGAAATAGTGCCTCCGAAACGAATACCTTCACCATGCTGGACTCATATCGCGCGTTTTGCCCCTGATCTAGCCGCCAGGCGGCATCCATAATGGCAAGTCGGCACATATGCAATTCGATTTCGTTGTCTGCCAGCATGAATCCGATACCTTCATGGTGGAGCAAACTCTTGCCGAATGCAGTCCGCTTTGCGGCATAGCGCTTTGCGATGTCATGCGCGCGCGTGGCGGCGCCCAACCAGCGCATGCAATGCGTAAGACGCGCCGGCGCCAGCCTAACTTGCGCGTAGCGCAAACCCTGGCCCACTTCTCCGAGTACGTCATCGTGATGCACACGTACTCCTTTGAGCGCGATCTGTGCATGCCCGCCGGTAAAGCTGGAGTCCATCGATCCCATGATCCTCATAATGCGTACGCCTTTGTCTGGCAAGGACACGAAGAACATCGTCGGGCCCAGATTTTGGTCGCCATCGAACGCACGTGCCATGACGATCATGAATGCGGCGCCATCCGCGCCGGTAATCAACCACTTTTCGCCACTAATTATGAAATGATCTCCTTCGCGATCAGCTCGCGTTGCCAGCTGACCGGGATCCGATCCGGCGCCGGGATGCGGCTCGGTCATCGCGAAGCAGGAGCGCACGCGGGCCTCGGCCAACGGCCGCAGAAACCGCTCTTTCTGGGCATCATTTGCAACAACCTCCAGCATATGCATGTTTCCTTCATCAGGAGCGGCGCAATGCAACGAGATCGGCCCCAAGGTGGAATAGCCGGCAGCCTCAAATACCAACGAGCGTTGGACGTGGGTCAAGCCCAAGCCGCCGTAACGCGTTGATACATGCGGCGACAGCAGGCCGGCAGAACGAGCCAGCATATTCAATTCGATGCGAAGCTCGTCGGTCGGGCCATGCGTGGTCAACCTTGTGTCGTTCTCATATGGAATAACCTTTGATTCAACGAACGCCCTTACTTTGTCACGAAGTGCAGCATCACCCGGCGGAATCGAAAAATCGATCATGGCATTTCCTCTGTCGGTGTCCGGTTTAGTAGGGATTGAATCTAATGAAAGCCAAGACTGGCGGGGTTTTTCGGCCTGACAATGTTTGGTGCCAATTTGAAATTTGAATTGCTTCTTTGTTCTTACAGGAAGCGCCATTTCCTGGGGTATGCGCTGAATATCCGAAGAAATCTGTTTGCACAGGTTCTGGGATTCATTTCGTGGGCAATTGTTATGCGAATCGTGGACGGCAAGTCTGCCGATGCTGCGGTACACAGCGTGAACAGCGCCAAGAAGTATCGCTATTTGATATCTTCACATCTGACAAAGCGCCAAGACAATTCCCGATATCTAGGCCGCGCTGGCAGACGATTCCAATCCGTTTTCCTCGAATCGGGATGTGAGGGTACTGTGTAACCCCGTGATCAACTCGGAGCGTTGCCAGTATCTGTCGCAGACTTGCGCAAACCCCCGTAACTCATCCAAGGCGTGGCGACCAGATAGCCTGCATCGACCGGCAGATTGACCCCGGTAACCCCGGAGGCGAGATCCGAAGCCAGAAAGCCCACGGCGGCGGCGATTTCGCTGGCATCGACCAGGCGCCCGAACGCAGAGCTCTGTACCATGTGATCGACAGTCAGCATTTTCTTCTCAACACCTTTTTCCAGCGCAGGCGTCTGTGTAAATCCAGGAGACACAGTATTCACACGCACACCCGCTGGCCCCCATTCAGCCGCAAGGCATTCCGTCAAACTGATTACGGCCGCCTTTGCGGGACCATACGCATGCAATGGACCGGAACGCATCCCCGCCACCGAAGCAATATTTACAATCGAGCCCTTGCGCATCGCAGCCATGGCCGTGCCAAACAATGCGCAGCACAGGTACGTCCCTCTCAGGTCAATGTGGTTAACGAGGTCCCATTCCTTCATTGATAGCTGGTCCGGCGGCACGGTTCGTTGCAATACCCCTGCACTGTTGACAAGTATAGAGACTGTTCCAAACGACCGGCCAATCTCCTCCGCAGTCAAGCGCACCGCTGTTTCATCCGCGATGTCGAGTTGCACGGCATGCGCGCCTAATTCATCTGCGACGCCTTGGGCAGCCACCCGATTTCGGTCGGCAATGATTACCTTGCCACCACGTTGAACGATAAACCGGGCGCATGCGGCGCCGATACCGCTTGCCCCTCCTGTTACAACTGCTAGCTTGCCATCAAAATTCACAGGTATTCCCTTTTTAGACAGTCTCACAGGTCTGCGGCGAATTACTTTCGAGACGGTAAACTACGGCAAACCTAATAAGTCCTTTCCGCATTCTTCTTACCGTCAATAGTAGATATTGGCGACAGCGCGCGTTCCAACCACGAGCACGAATTTCAGGTATCTGTGTACCACTGAACCCGATAATCGGCGCCCTAGATCCAGATTGAACACATTGCGCATCGCCAATCAAACGACAAGTACCGCTTGCCGGCGGTATGTCCACCATAGAGGCGCTCGCGCGGCAGTTGCTCATTGGACGCGAGTTCGATTGCGATCGACTTGAACCTCTGCTGAAAGCGTCCCCCGCTGACGCTGTACCCTATAAATCTCGCGCTCGGCCATGAAATTATGCTAGCAGTCAATCTGATTTTAAGGATCACGCCATCTATCTTGGCAAGGTGGACCGGCAAGACGGTACACGCAATGTAGAAATTCGACTTTACATCGATTCCGAACACGCGGTCGAACATAGCGCCGTCGACGTCAAGCGGTTTTGTCGCCTCTTACCTAGTCAATCACAATTTGGTAGCCTCCATTGGAGCTCGGCCACGTATCATGTCCGCAGCCTTCTCTCCGATCATCATCGTTGCCGCGCATATATTGGCTGACGGAATGCTGGGTATCACAGACGAGTCTGCGATGCGTAGCCCCTGCAGTCCGTGTACGCGTAGCTGGTCGTCGACAACTGCAGTTGGGTCGCTTACGGGCCCCATGTGAGCAGTTCCGTTCGGGTGATACGAAGATACGCCGTAGCGGCGAGCGAAATCGAGCAACTCGGCGTCACTGACCGTCGCAGAACCCGGTAGCGTCTCCGACTGCACAAACTTTGCCAATTCAGGCGTTCGCAAAAGGCGCCGCGCCAAGTGTATGCCTGCCAGCAATCCCTGCTGGTCGCGCGCGTCCTGCAGGTAATTCGGCTGAATCACAGGATCTTCAAACACATCGCGTGACCGCAAGCGAACGAACCCGCGGCTGTCGGGGCGATGCCGCCACACCCCGCAAGTCATGCCGGGATAATTATCGAGCATGCCGACATAGCCTTCCTTGTAGCTTGCAGGCGTAAACACCCCCTGCAGATCCGGTGCGGCCAGGCCATCCTTGGATTTGCAGAAGAAATACACCAGCGATGGGCTTAATGCCAAAACGCTGGGCATGCCGAAAACCCAGCGTACGATCTGACCGCCGAGGTTGATTCCTGTGGCGATCTCGTTGAGCGTTCGAATATTCTTGGCGCGAGCGACAATGCGCACGGAAAAGTGGTCGCTCAGATTTTCACCGACGCCTAGCAGATTATGCACAACCGGCACGCCAAGATCCTGCAAGAATTGACCGGGGCCAATTCCGGATAGTTGCAATAGCTTGGGTGTATTGAACGCGCCGCAACAGATTATCACCTCTCGGCGCGCGCTTACTTTCCGCATGGCCCCCGTTTCGCGGTTACGCGTGTATTGCACGCCCGTTGCGCGCTTCCCGTCAAAGAGAATTGCCGTCGCTTGTGCATTGGTTCGAATTTCGAGATTCGAACGCGATTTCGCGGGGCGCAGAAATGTCCTGGAGGTACTCATGCGCCAGCGACCATGGATCGTGCGTTGGAAGAATCCAACGCCTTCCTGCGTTTCGCCGTTGTAGTCAGCGTTTCGCGGAATACCCATGCCTACCGCCCCGGCGATAAACGCATCCATGATCGGGTGCTGCCATTCGATATCACTGACCGGTAGTTCCCCAGACCGGCCGCGGAAGGTATCGTCGCCACCTTCCCAGCGTTCTGTCTTTCTGAAATAGGGGAGAATTTCGGCATAACTCCATCCGCGATTTCCCAATGCGGCCCAATGATCATAGTCGCTACGTTGGCCGCGGTTGTAGATTAGGCCGTTTATCGACGTGGAGCCGCCAAGAACGCGTCCCTGCGGCAGCGGGATGCGGCGTCCTTTGGTCAATTCGTTCGGCTCCGAGTAGAACTGCCAGGCGAAAGTGGGGTTGAATACCGCCTTGATAAAGCCCGCGGGTATGTGAAGATAGGGATGCCAATCGGCCGGCCCCGACTCGAGCAGGCACACCGTGACTTTGGCGTCTTCAGTCAGGCGGTTTGCCAAGATAGCACCGGCGGCACCCGAGCCTACGATGACGTAGTCGAATTGGTCGGAAGCGTAATCCTTAGCCATGGGTTCCTTGTTTCTCTTCGCTATCGGCTGGTTGAAAAATACGGGATTGTGTCTCCGCGATCTCCCTTAGATCGGCCCGCTCCAAAATTCACGTTGCAACGCGTTCCGGTCGACCTCAGCAGCAGCGCCCGCCGTCCACTTCCAGACATGTGCCGTTGATGAAAGCGGCTTCATCCGAGGCGAGAAACAAGGTCGCATTCGCAATATCGCGCACCGTCGACAATCGTCCCATAGGTACCGTCGCGCTGAATTTCGCGCGGACTTCCGTAGTGATCTGACCGCCGGCGAATTCGGCGGAAAGTCCGGTATCCGGACAGAACACCGGATTGACGCAATTGACGCGAATCTGATCCGGGCCGAACTCCGCCGCCATCGATTTGCTCAGCAGGATCACCGCGCCCTTGCTGCTGTTGTAGACCGTAAGTCCGGGACGCGGGCGCACACCCGCGGTCGAGGCGACATTGACAAAGCAGCCCCCGCCTTGCGCCCTGAACACGGGCAACGCGTGCAGCGCCGAGAGGTAGATGCTTTTTACGTTGGTGGCGTAGACATGATCATATTCTTCTTCGGTCACGTCCATGAACGGCTTGTTGCGGTGGGTCCAGCCTGCGTTGTTGACGACGATATCCAGGCGGCCGAACTTGGCCTGCGTTGTCGCGACCAGCGCCGCCCAGTCGGCGCCGCGCGTCACGTCCGCTTTCACGAACTGGGCCGTACCGCCCGCTTTCCTAATCTCCTCGGCTACTCGCTCGCCGCCAGCCGCATTGATGTCATCGACGATGACTTTCGCGCCTTCGGCGGCAAAACGCTGTGCAATGGCTTCGCCGAAACCGGATGCGGCACCGGTGATGATCGCTACCTTGTCCTTGAGTTGCATGTCTCCTCCTTTTTAGGGTACCCGGGCATGATGGAATAAAACGAGATTACGCGGTTTGTTGTCTAGATGAAGTTCATGCGGTTGCGACATTGGCCTGAGGCAAAAGCGCGAACGCCTGCAGCAGATCTGCGATGTTCCCGCGCGGCAAGCCTGCGACA
The DNA here is from genome assembly GCA_014860355.1 of Burkholderiales bacterium. Taxonomy (GTDB): domain Bacteria; phylum Pseudomonadota; class Gammaproteobacteria; order Burkholderiales; family SG8-39; genus 2-12-FULL-64-23. The sequence goes on from JACZJV010000005.1 coordinate 40,911, forward strand.
AAGGCTTCGAGCTTGTCATAGGCGGCCTCGGGCACGGCCTGTTCGCGGCCGATGCGGCGAATCAGGGCCGACACGCCTGCGCGGTTGAAGGAATAGTCGGAAAAAGTCATGCGCTGATCCTGTATCTGCGTGCGCCCGTCGGCGGTTTCAACTTCTATTTTGCAGCACAGTGTAGGCACGTCCGGATCGCTGATCAGCTTGATGCCGGATATGAGCCGGTTCACCGCCGCGTCGTCGTAGGTGAGCATGCGGCGCATGTCGGGAACACCGTACAGCAGGGTCGTTGCGATGCAGAAGGGAATGCTCATCAGCGTGCCGGAGACGGAATTGAACGGGCCGACGGCATCCATGCCTGCATAGCCTGTTTCATAAGGATTCATGCGCACGCGCACGGCTTTGATCTCGGCGCCGGCGAGCTTTTCGCGCAGCGTCAGCGCAGCGGTGACTGGAGTCTGGTTGAAGGCGCACACGGGGTAGGGCTTGAACGTGACGCGCATCACCGCCCAGTCCCGGCCCAGGCCGGCGGTCAGCGTTTCGGCGTCGCATTCGGTCCGGGCAAAGCTGCGCACCAGCCCGGCTGGGCCTTCAAAGGCGTGCGGCGCCGAGACGGATCCGGCGCGGGCGAGTTCCGCCGCGACCAGGCCGAGGCGTGCGGCCACGCCCACTTGATAGCGCCATTCGTCGGTGCCATCGGTGAACGTCTGCAGGATGCCGCCGGAAAACGCCGCGGCATTGGCGAGCGCCGCGGCAAGCTGGGTTTCGGAAAGATCGAGCATCTTGCCCGCCGCCGCGGCCGCGGCGATCGTACCGTACAGCGGCGATGCACGAAACCCGCCGGGCGTGGTCTTTGCCGCGTAGGCGCGCTCGAGCAGGCCGCCGGCCTCGTAGCCGCAAAGCAGAGCAGGCATCAGCCGAGCAAGGGGATAGCCGCGCGACTCGATCAGGGCGGTGAGCAGGGGAATCATGATCGTGCCCAGGTGCGCGGCGCCGCAAGTGTCTTCCTGCCCACGCCCGTGAAACAGGGCCGAATTGGCAAGGCAGGCGCCGGCGATGCTCGTTTTCCGCCCGTCGCCTAGCAGTGTGGCGCCGGTGGCGAGCTCGCCGTCCATAGCGATGGCTGCACGGCGCGCCACCGGCGCAAATGCGGTATCGTGGCAGCCCAGCCCTATGCCATAGCCGTTCAGCAAGCAGGCGCGGATCTTTTCAGCGATTTCGGGTGGAACTTGGTCGATGTCGAGGGCGTAGACAAAGCGGGCGATGCTTTGCGAAACGGTCATGGTGCGGTCTCCTCCTTCAATCTCGCGCTCAGAGCGCCAGGTAACGTTGCTTGACTTCGGCATTGGTGCGCAGGGCGGCGATCGTATCGCGATAAACGATTTGGCCCTTGTCGATCACGGCCGCTTCAGTGGCAATGCCGAGGCAGAAATGCATGTTCTGCTCTGCCAGGAGCACCGTAATGCCCATGTCGCGCAGTGTGCGCAGCAGTTCGCCGATGCGTTGCACAATAAGCGGCGCCAGGCCTTCACTCGGCTCATCGAGCAAGAGGCCGCTCGGATTGCCCATTAGCGTGCGCGCAATGGTGAGCATCTGCTGTTCGCCGCCGGAAAGCTGGCCGCCCATGCGCTGCCTGAGCGGCTCGAGCAACGGGAACATCGAGTAGACCCGCTTCAGATTCCAGTAATCCTCGCCGTTGCGGCCCTTCTTGGCGCCGAGCAGCAGGTTGTCCTCGACCGAGTGCTCGGGAAATATCTGGCGATCCTCAGGCACAAAGCCGACACCGGCGCGCGCGATGGCGTGTGGCCGACGGTTCTGCATCTCCATTCCCAATACCTTGACCCGGCCGGTGCGCGGCGCGACCAGGCCGGCAATCGCCTTCAAGGTTGTACTCTTGCCGGCGCCATTGCGGCCGAGCAAGGCTACCGTCTGGCCTTGGTTCACCGAAAGTGAGACGCCAAACAGAATCTGGCTGGTGCCGTAGAAGACGTCCATTTGCTCTACTTCAATGATCGGATTGATGCTCACTTCTGTGCTTCCACATCCGTACCCAGATACGCCTCGATCACCGCAGGATTGGCCCGGATCTCATCGGGCGTTCCTTCAGCCAGCACCGCGCCGTAGCACAGCACGCAGATCGATTGTGCGATCTTGAACACGATGTCCATATCGTGCTCAATGAATACGAGGGTCATCTTTTCCATTTCCCACAGGCGATAGACTTTGTCGATCATTTGCCAGCGTTCCTCGGGCCCCATGCCTGCGGTGGGTTCGTCCAGCAGCAGCACGCGCGGCTGCAACACCAGGGCGAGCGCGATGTCGAGCAACTTCTGATCTCCGTGGGACAGATTGCATGAAAGTGTCCTCGCCTTGGCAGCGAGTCCGAGCATGTCCAAGACTTCTCGCGCGCGCACCTGAGTCCCCGGTATCGGAAAGCGCGAGCGCACGACTGCGTTTTGCTCGCGGTGTGCGTGCAGCGCACCCATCAGCGCTTCCTCGACCGTTAGCGATGGAAAAATGCTCGCGACCTGGAAGGCGCGGCCTATGCCGCGGCGTACGATGCCGGAACGCGAAACGCCGGCTATGTTCTCGCCATCGAGCAGAATGCGTCCCGAATCGGGACGAAACGTGCCGGAAATCAGATTGAAGAAGGTCGTCTTGCCGGCGCCATTGGGGCCGATTACCGCGCTCAGGCTGCCTGGCAGAAAATGCAGGCTGACGTCGTTGGTGGCAGCGAGACCGCCGAAGGACTTGCACAGGTGCTCGATCTTCAGCATGCGTTAGACCCGTTTCCCGGGAAGCCCTTTGTATGTTTGCCAGGAGGTTGCGACCAGCCAGCCCGCATCGACGGGCAGGTTGACGCCAGTGATCGCCGCCGCATCCGCGCAAGCAAGGAAGGCAACCGCCTTGGCGATCTCCTCAGGCTCGACCATGCGTCCCAGGGCGGAATTGTCCTCGAGTGCGGCCACGTCGCGTTGTCCTCGGTCAATAGCCGCCTGCAGTGCCGGAGTGCGCGTATAACCCGGCGATACTGCGTTCACGCGGACCCCCGACCGTCCCCATTCCGCGGCCAGACATTCGGTCATCGCGATGACGGCGGCTTTCGCCGGCGCGTAGGAGTGCAGCGGCATCGAGCGCATTCCAGCTATCGACGCAATGTTGACAATGGAACCGCTGCCGCGGATTGCCATGCGCCGACCGAAGGCGAGACAGGCAACGTAGGTGCCGCGCTGATCGACACGCACGACCAGATCCCAGGACGACATCGGCAGCGTCTCCGGAGAGAGCGGCACTTGAATCACTCCGGCGCTATTGACCAGAATATCCACCGGACCGAGTGCACGTTCAACCCGTTGGGCCAGAGCCTCGACGCTTATTTCGTCTGCAACATCGACCGCGAATGCCACGCCATTGATTTGGGATGCCACCTGCGCTGCAGTTGCCTCGTCAATATCGGCAACCGCGACCTTGTAGCCGCGCCGCGCCAGCTCGAGGCAACAGGCGGCGCCAATTCCACTCGCCCCGCCGGTAACGACCGCAACCGCATTGCCCTGATTCATGCTTGGTTCTCCCCGAAACGTCGGCGCCACTCCTCCACTACGAAATCGGCGACCCCCTTGCGGAACACGAGGGCGAACAGCAGGATCACCACGCCCAATGTCAGCCCGTAATACTCGGTGAATTTGGTGATGACGTCGTTGAGCAGGAGCAGCATCATCGTTCCCACCGTGGGTCCGAGAAATGCGCTGGTACCACCAAGCATCAGCATGAATATGGCTTCGCCCGATATCGTCCAGTAGGCGAACTCCGGATAGGCGCCGGACATGAGCAGGCTCATGATGATGCCGCCGATGCTGGCGAAGGTCCCTGCCAGGACGAACGCGGCGAGCCGCATGCGCCATACGCGGATGCCGATGTACTGGGCGCGCTCCGCGTTATCCCGGATCATGCGCAGCGTGTAGCCAAAGGGAGACTGCATCAGGTGGCGCATCAGGAGAAGGGAAATCACCAGCGTTGCGCAAGCAAACAGGTACAGTTGCGATTGGTCGCTTAGATCGATGCCGAGAAAGGGCGGGCGTGGAATCCCCCCCATCAGACCCTGGTCCCCGCCGGTCAGTTGCTGCCAGGAAATGATCAGGCTGTGCAGCAGCATCTGAAACGCCAGTGTGAGAAAGGCGAAATAGATCTCCTTCAGGCGGACGCAGATCGCGCCCACGACTACGGCCAACGCCGCCGAGATCAGCACCGTGAGCAGAAACGCGGTCGGAATCGATGTCCCGGCTTTTTGCATCAGCAACCCGAAAGCGTATGCACCGGACGCGAAGAACATGCCGTGGCCGAAGGACACCAAGCCGGTATAACCGACCAGGATATTCAGCGAACTGGCGAAGATGCCGAACGCCGCGACGCGGATGGCGAAATCGATCAAGGCCTTCGAAGGAAACAGAATCGGCAGAATGACCAGCACGACTAACACGGCGGTCGCGATGCCCAAATCAAACGCAAAACCACGCCGTTTCATTGGTTCATATGTCCTTGCCGAACAGGCCGCTGGGCTTGATCACGAGGACCATGGCCATGAACAGGAACATGATGCCCTCCGTGAACAGCGGGAAGCCGATCGAGCCGAAAGAACGGATCAGTCCGATTAACAGCGACCCGGCCAGTGCACCCCCGATCGAGCCCATGCCGCCGATCACGGTGACGATGAACGACTCGATCAGGATCGATACCCCCATCCCCGGGGCCATCGAGCGCACCGGAGCCGCCAGGGCTCCGGCAAGTCCAGCGAGCATCCCCCCGGCGGCAAACACTGCGCCGTAGATCAGGCCGGTGTTGATTCCGAGCGCAGAAGTCATGGTGGGATTGTGCGCGGCCGCGCGCACAACCTTGCCTATTCGCGTACGGGCAATGACTAGCCAAAGAACGGCCCCGATAGCCAAAGCGATCACGATCAGGAAAAGATAGAACGCCGGTATGACTCCTCCGGCGAGCAGGATCGGAGGCCGCTGAAAGGCCGCAGGCATGCCCATCGACTTGAACTCGGCGCCCCAGATCAGCTTGATCGCGTCATCCATCATGAGAATGAACGCGTAGCAGACCAGAAGCTGCATCAACACATTCGAACCGTAAACGCGGCTCATGAACAGGCGTTCGAACACCAGGCCAAAGAGTGCGACGCCGGCTCCGGCGCACACCACCGCGAGTGTGAAGCTGTCGGTTATCTTGTAGACGCTGAGCGCGAGGTAGGCCCCGAGCATATAGAACGAGCCGTGGGTGAAATTGACGACTTTGAGTACGCCGAAAATCAGCGTGAGCCCGGCTGCAACCAGGAACAGCAGCATGCCGATGATCAGGCCGCTGGTGACCTGCGTTACCACGCACGAAGTTGTCTTGAGGCAGTCGGCTAGTGCTGCTGGATCCACGGCTGATGCTCGGTTGGATGAAGAACAGAAAAAACCGCGGCAGCCGACCGCAAGCTGCTTGCAGCCCGGCTACCGCGCCTACCGGATCAGATGTACTTGTTGCGCTTTTTCCAGTCGAGCTCAAGCTCGAGGATCTGCTTCCAATCGCCCGCCGTGACCTCGGGCATATAGGGCTCCTTGGAGATGGTGGTGCCCCAACCGATAGCGTAACCGATGATGGTCTGATCCTCGGCGCGCATGGTGATGGTGCCATCGGTGCCGAACGGTGAGTCGATTTTCAACCCGCGTAAAACCTCGGCCAGTTTCTTCCCGTCGGCGCTGTTGGCTTTCTTCAGCGCCGCAGTCAGGAAATTGGCCGTGGTGGCCGATTCCCATGCCCAATTGGTCGGGTACTCGCCGTACTTGGCGCGATAGGCATCGCCCCAGGCGGCGTTGGCCGCTGTCTTCGGGAAAGTCTTGATGTAGCGGTTGCCTGAATGAATGCCGACAGGCAGGTTCTTGACTACCGTAAGCGCAGTGTAGTCAGCCATGTTGACGGCGAAGAACTGCGTCGCTTTGAACAGCGCGTAGATATTGCCTTGGTCAATATATGAGGTAAGGTCACCACCCCACAGACAAGAGTACAGTGCCTGCGGCTTGGCCTGCAGGATCTTGGTGATGACCTCGGTATAGTCCGGCTGGAACAGTTTTGGCCATGCTTCGCCCACGACCTCGGCCTGCGGATAGAACAGCTTGAGGTACTCGAGGTACTGCGCTGTCGTGTCGCGGCCATAGGCATAGTCAGGCGAACAGGTCATCCACTGGCGCAGGCCCTTGGCTTTGGCCACGCTTGCGGCATAGTGCCCTCCGGCGATCGAGTCGTGTACCCCCTGGCGCGCGGTGCGGAAGGCATTCGGGATGCGGTTTTTCGGGTCGGCCGTCAACGCGGAAGTCTCGGAGTTGATGTGAAAGCACAGTACGCCGAGATCGCGAGCAACTTCGTTGACCGCGAATGCACCCGAGGAGGCTTCCGCGTCGAACAGGATTTCGCAACCTTCGCTATTGACGAGTTCGCGCGACACCCGGGCAGCCTCCTGCGGCTGGCCTTTGGAGTCCCGAACCACCATTTCGATCCGGCGCCCGCCAAGTCCGCCGGCGGCGTTAAACTTTTCTACCTCCATCATTACCGCATTGCGCGAGGAGGTGCCAAGCTGGGCGACACGACCTGACAGGATGGTTGGCATGCCGACCCGGATCGTCTTGGCCTGAGAGCGCGAGATCATCGGAAATCCGAGTACCGCGGCTCCGCCGAGGGCGGTTGCGTTCTTCAGGAAGCGGCGGCGTGTAATGCGGTTGGGCTTCTGGTTCTTGGACATGTACTCCTCCGTTTTGGTGAAATGCGGGGTTGGCATTCTGTTCGTGCCGTGTAGTACTGTAACCCCGGGTTGAACTACGACTACGCTTCAGTGTCTCCCGTCGTTGCTGCAATGGCCATGCATTAGTAACCTTTAGGAAAGTACCGCGGAGAAACGGCGAGGGGTGAATCACTATTCATTATTCAAAAATGTAGCCTCCTCAATTCCCTTTGTCAAGCGCCATCTGCGTAAGCTGAGCAAAACCGCGGGTTGGCACACCCGCGTCGCAAATCTGATTCGGTTTGAGTGGCTGTCAGTATCAAAGCTTTTGCTTCGCCTTCTTGTTGGATGCCGGTGTTTGAGGCGCCGGCGGCACGCCTTCCATTCCGTAGCGGATAAACTTCATGTACGTATCGGCGACCCATTCCGGCAGATCCGTATTCTGTTCTTTTCCGTAAATATAGCGCAGAGCCAGGTAGCTTCTGGCTGCCATCAATACGAACACGACTACCTCGAGCTCGTCTTCCGTGTAGGCCGGAAATGCACCGTCGCGCTTCAGACGCTGAAACAGGTGGAGGTATTTCCTTGCAACATTGTCAAAATGCTGCTTGTGGCCGCTAGGCGCGAAACTCTCCGCCTCATTCAGAATGCGGAAGAAATGCGGCGTTTCTTTGAGAAAGGAAAAAAAACCGCGAAACCCGTTGTTTTCAATTTCAGCAAAATTCGCCCCGCCGCGCGCACATTTCTTGATATGCGCGAGCATCTTATCGCCCAAGGTGGGGAGCAGCGCGTCGAGAATATCCTGGCGGGAATCGAAATAGTTGTAAAACGTCCCTTGCGCCACGCCAACCTTGGCCGTGATCAGCGCGATCGACGCATTCGCGTACCCAACTTCGCCTACCACGGCCGCGGCTGCCTGAAGCAGGGCGTCGCGCAGCAATTCCGATTTCTCTATCCGGCTCCCGCGTCGCCAACTTCTCGATTTAGGCGCGGTTCGGTCAGCCTTGGGCTGGCGCAGACTGTCGGTGCGCGTCTCTTCCGTTTTATTCAAAGTCATTTCGGCCAGCTTTCAAAGGCGGTTCGTGTGGCCGCGCTGGCGGCACTGATCGAAGTCGAGTTTCAGGTCGGGTAACGCCCAACGCGGGGGGCGCGGGTTCAGGTTCTATGTGCGGCATGCTGTTCCAAGGTGTGATTAATCAACTAATGTTTGCCAAAAGCAGTCGGCGCCAGAAATGCGATCGGCCCCTCAACCAAAAAAGGCCCCTCCGTTAACATCGACGATTGCGCCATGCATGTAACTTGCGGCTGGGCTTGCCAGCAAGGCGACGACACGCGCGATCTCGATTGGCTCTGCCAGTCGCCCAAGGGGAATTTTCCTGATGTCGACGTTGCGTGTGGCAAGCATCGGCGTCGCGGTTGCGCCCGGTGCCACTGCATTTACTGGTATCCCGTGCGGGGCGGCGCGCAGTGCAAGCCAACGCACGAACGCGTGCAGCGCGCCCTTGCTTGCGGCATATTGCGCGCCGGAGAGCAGTCCGCCATTGCGGCCCGCGATCGATCCTATGATCACGATGCGGCCGCTAGAACGCGAGATCATTTCGGTGAGCACCAACTGCGCCAGCATCATGGGACCGCGCACGTTGATATTGAATACCCTGGAGAAGCTTTCTTCCCACTCGCTGGTGCCGGGTAGCAGTGTGGTTTCCTCGGGCAGGATCCCGCTAGTAATGACTAACCCGTCGATGTTCTTGGCGCTTGCGCACAAGGTCCTGATGCTGTCGCTGCTCCCGATATCAACTGCATAGGCGGAAGTTTGTGCCTGATATTTTGCCTTTAGCTCCGAAGCAATAGCCGTAGGGGCGCGGAGATCAGCGAGAAGCACCTCCGCACCGCACTGGGCACATATCTTCGCAGTAGGCGCGCCGATCCCGCCGACGCCGACAATCAAGACACGCTGGCCATGCATTTGCATACCGCTTAGCGCCAACATAAACACCGCGGTCTGGTGCGCAGTATTCGCGCCGGATTGGATAGCTTCATCGCCAGATGATGAAAAGCAGCTGTTTTATCAAGGTAATTTTGCATTGTCGGGGGATCATGAAAACAACGGCGAGTAATGACCCACCATTCATTTTTCTAATCTGGGCCTCTCAGATTGCTTTGTCAAGTGTTGCCTTTACGGATGCTGCTTTTGCGGGCGCCTTGCGCTTGACATGCCAATTGAAATAAATTACCGTGATTGGTGAATTATGAATCATGCCTCATTTCTCAATTTCTTGTTTATGCCTGCACGCGACCACACGACTGAAGAATTTCACATCTAAGACCAGGGACTCTGCTTTGCGCATCTCTCCAATCGCCTCGCTTCGCGCGGATTTCACGAACTTTGCCGCAATTGCAGGGCGGCGGGCGGCTTGATGTCGGCCGAAGCAAAAGGCGGGAGCGAAACGGGGGTCGGACTCTTTAATCCGCTGACACTGCGCGGGATCATACTGAAGAACCGCATTGTGGTTTCACCGATGTCGATGTACAGCTCGCATGAGGGTTTCAGCGACGATTTTCATCTCGTTCATTTGGGGCGCTTCGGACTGGGCGGCGCTGGCCTGGTGATAACCGAGGCGACTGCAGTGAGTCGCGATGGTCGTATCACGCATGGCTGTAACGGGATATGGCTGGACGCGCACGTACCGCCCCTCAGAAGGGTCACCGACTTTCTGCACCGATTCGGATCTGTTGCCGGAATCCAGCTCGGGCACAGCGGTCCCAAAGGCGCGGGGCAGCGGCCGTGGCACGGCAACGGCCCGTTGGGCCCTGAGGACGCAGCGCAAAGGCGGGAATATCCCTGGCCCACAGTTTCGTCGTCGCCGGTGCCTTTCGATGAGGGCTGGTCGATGCCCCGGGGCCTGACAGAGGCCGACATGGATGAACTCGTTCTTGATTGCCGCAGCGCGGCAAGACGCGCGTGCGAGGCGGGATTCGATGTGCTTGAATTGCATTGCGCGCACGGATATCTCCTTCACGCGTTCCTGACACCGCTGTTGAACAAGCGCGAGGACGAATACGGGGGCAGCCTGGAGAACCGCATGCGACTGGTGCTGCGCGTCGCTGAGGCGGTTCGAGCCGAATGGCCAGACGATCGTCCGCTGTTCGCGCGTATCTCCGCAGTCGACGGCGTCGGCGTCGGCTGGTCGATTGAGGATTCAGTCGTCTTCACCAAAGCGCTCGCGGCGCGAGGAGTTGACGCTATCACTTGCTCCACCGGTGGCGTAAAGCTGGCGCGCGGCCAGGCGCTGATTTCGCGCGAGCGCAGCTTCCAGGTGCCTTTCGCCGCCCAGATCCGCCGGGCGGCGGGTGTGCCCACCGTCGCTGTCGGCATGATCCTTGAGGCGCAGCAGGCCGAGGACGTACTTCGCGCTGGCGACGCCGATCTCATCGCGCTCGGACGCGAGATGCTGTTTAATCCGAATTGGCCGGCGCAGGCGGCGGTGACTCTTCGGCAAGGAGCCGCTTGGAAGGAGTGGCCGGATCAATACGGGTGGTGGTTGGAGCGCCGTGCCCGGCAACTCGCCCCGCGGGGCCCCTAGTGACGGGTAAGGGCTGGAGCGGCGACGGTGCGCGAATTGGGCTTGTCCGCGTCCTGATCGCGTGCGAGGGGGATACACGCTTTCGAGTGGAGATCCGCTATGTTTAAGCTCATCGAACTTCTTAAACGAAAGCCGGGGATGTCCGTCGAGGATTTTCAGGACTACTGGCGGTACAAGCATGGCCCGCTCGTCGCCGCTTGCGCCCGGATCCGCCGGCATGTGCAATCCAGCGCCTTGCTGCAGGGCTATCGAAAGGGTGAACTACTCTTCGACGGCATTAGCGAGACCTGGTTCGACTCCGTTCAGCAGTACGAGGTTTACCGGAATGCACCGGAGTCGTCTGTTATTCTGACTGATCAGGCAAATTTTCTTGACCGGTCCCGCACCGTTTCGATGCCAGTCGACGTCCATATCATCAAGGACGGCGTAATTTCCAAAGACGCAGTCAAGAATATCGAGTTCGTGAACCGCCGGCCGGGCATGGCGCTGGAGCCCTTCCGCGCATACTGGCGAAACGTGCATGGACCGATTGCCTCCCGCATCTGCGTGATCCAGCGCTATGAACAGAATCATCTGATGCCAGGAGTCTATGAGTCGCAGCCTGCGCCACCCTATGACGGGCTCGCGATCACCTGGTTTGCGAGCACGGCCGATATGAAAAAAGGGACGACAACACCCGAGTATGCAGTGACCCGGGCCGACGAGGCGCACTTCCTGCCGGATGGCCATCTGCCTATCATCATTACACGCGAGCACTTGGTCGTCGGCTAGCGCAATGCCGTCGCAGGTGCAAGGGCCACATGAGGAATCTACTCGCATGCATTTGAACCAGCAGCAACTACTTCCACTCTACGAGGCGATGGTACTGATTCGCCGTGCGGAGGAGCGCCTGTCGCGACTCTTCGGTGACGGCGAAGTACCCGGCTTCCTGCATTTATCGATTGGGCAGGAAGCCGTCCCGGTGGGGATCTGCGCCGCGCTGCAGGCAATGGACACAGTGGCCTCGACCCACCGCGGTCACGGCCACGCCCTGGCCAAAGGCGTCAATCTGGATGGATTTTTCGCCGAGATCCTAGGCCGGGAGGAAGGGTTGTGCCGCGGGCGCGGCGGCTCGATCCACGTCGCCGATCTGCGGGTCGGCATGCTCGGGGCGAACGGTATCGTCGGCGGCGGTCTGCCGATCGCGCTCGGTAGCGCGCTTGCGCATCAGGTGCGCCGCACCGGCGGTGTATCGGTGGCTTTCTTCGGCGATGGCGCCATGGCCGAAGGTGTGCTGCATGAGTGCCTCAATCTTGCCTCCTTATGGAAACTGCCGCTCATATTTGCGTGTGAGAACAACGGCTGGTCCGAGTTTTCGCCCTTGGATCGGCAGTTCGCGGCGCAGTTGGGTGCGCTCGGAAATGCTTTTGGGATTCCGGCAGTACAGGTTGATGGCAGCGACGTCGAGGCCGTGTGCTCGGAGGCAACCCGTATTGTCGCGGTGGCGCGCCGCGGCGACGGTCCGCAAATCCTCGAATGCAAGACGTTCCGCTGGCGCGGCCACTACGAGGGCGACCCGCAAAAGTATCGAGACGCCGGCGATCTTGCAGATGCACGCAGCCGCGATCCTTTAGCGGTGAGCGGCGCAAGACTTGAGGCTATGGGAATTCCCGCTGACCGCATACGAACGCTCGAACGCGCAGTAGAAGCGAGGATAGAGACTGCGGTGGCGTCTGCGCGTCTGGGACGGGAGCCGGACTACGCGGCGGCGGCGGCCGATGTGTACACGCAGGTTGCGGGAGGGGCACATGGCTGAGACCCGTTACGGCATGGCGATCAACCGGGCACTCGCCGACGCCATGCAGGCCGATTCCTCGGTGGTCCTTTTCGGCGAGGATGTCGCGGCTCCGGGCGGTCCGTTCGCAGTGACGCGCGGACTTCTGGCCAAGTTTGGACCTGAGCGCGTGCGCGATACCCCGATCTCCGAGGCCACGATCGCCGGAGCGGCGGTGGGCGCCGCGATGGGCGGACTCAAGCCCGTCGTCGAGATTATGTTCATGGATTTCATGACCCTCGCGATGGATGCGCTGGTCAACCAGGCGGCGAAGGCGCACTTCATGTTCGGCGGGCAATGCAGCGTTCCGATGGTGGTGCGTACTCCCCACGGAGGCGGTCTGAACGCCGGGCCACAGCACTCTCAATGCCTGGAAGCATGGTTCGCGCATGTGCCTGGCCTTAAGGTCGTGGTGCCGAGCAATCCGGCCGACGCATATGCGCTGCTGCGCGCGGCGATCGCGGATCCGGATCCGGTGGTATTCGTCGAGAACAAGACGCTGTACTCGGCAAAAGGCGAGCTTGCCGAGGTGCCGCAGCCGGTCGCAATCGGCGACGCTCGCATTGCGCAGAACGGCAGCGATGTGACCATAGTCACCTATGGGGCAAGTGTTGCCGCCGCGCTGAAGTCTGCGGCATCCTTTGCTGCTGACGGAATATCCGTCGAAGTAATAGACCTGCGCTCGATTCAGCCTTGGGACGAGCGCGCGGTACTCGAATCGGTGGCAAAGACACGGCGGCTTATAGTTGCCCACGAAGCGGTGACGGCCTTCGGCGTGGGTGCGGAAATCGCGGCGCGCATCTCGGAACTTGCGTTCGGGGAGCTCGCTGCGCCCGTGCTTCGGGTAGGCGCGGACTTCATGCCGATCCCGTTTGCGCGCAAGCTCGAACGGGCGTGTTTGCCGGGCGAAGCGGATATTACGGCGGCAGTGCGCCGCTCTCTTGACTGGAAACCCAACACGAGGATTACACCATGAATGCCATACTTACGGAACGGCGCGGTGCCGTCGCAATACTTACCATCAACCGGCCTGAGACGCTCAATGCACTTGATGTGCCTACGCTGATCGAGTTCGAGACCTCGTTCGCCGCGCTGGAAGCCGATGCCACGGTGCATGTGATCGTCGTGACCGGCGCCGGAGAACGCGCTTTTGTTGCCGGCGGCGATATCGCCGATCTCGATTCGCGCCAGGGACTGCCGCACTACCTCGAGTTTGCGGAGGTGATACACCGCGTATTTGCTCGCGTCGAGAACTGTGACAAGCCGACGATAGGCGCAGTCAATGGTTGGGCTTTGGGCGGGGGTACCGAACTGGTGCTGACGCTTGATCTACGCATCGCCGCGGACACTGCGCGGCTGGGACTGCCGGAAATCACCTTGGGCCTGTTCCCGGGGGCAGGGGGCACGCAGCGCATCGTGCGGCAATTGCCTTTGTGCCGTGCGAAAGAACTGATGTTCACCGGAGATCACATTACTGCCCAGGAAGCATTGGCGATCGGTCTGGTGAACAAGGTAGTCCCGAAAGCGAATGTCTTGAGCACCGCACTCGAGCTGGCCGACAAAATTGCGGCAAAGTCTCCGCTGGTGCTGAAGCTGCTCAAGCGAACATTGCGCCATGGGGCGGACATGCCTCTGTCTGCGGCGCTCCCGTTCGAGCAGGCGATGATAGGCCTGGTGCTCGACAGCCGTGACGCTCATGAGGGCTGCAGCGCGTTTGTCCAGAAGCGCACGGCGCAATTCAAAGGTAACTAGAAATATGTCCGTGCAGCAGTTGCTGATGCCCAAGCTTGGGCTCACCATGATCGAGGGTACGGTCGTCGAATGGCCGATTACCGTTGGCGCCAGCTTTGCCAAGGGCTCGGTCTGTGTGGTCGTGGAAACCGACAAGGTGGCGAACGAAATTGAAGCGCCGGAGGCGGGTCGTCTGGTGAGGATACTGGTGCAGGAGGGCGAGACCGTGCCCGTAGGCAGCGTGCTCGCCGAATGGGATGCCGATACGAAGCAGGTCGAGGCACCAGGCGGTGCGCTCGCGGTCACACAGGCGGCGCCTGTTGCGGAGCTCGAGCCGGTGCGTCGCAAGGCCGGCGCCAGAGAGCTTGCTGCGGCGCGTCGACTTACGGCTGCGAAACAGGATATTCCGCATTTCTACCTCTCCACGGAGATAGAAGTCAGCTCGCTTCAGGCGCAGCGAGCACAATGGAACGCGGACGGCAGCCGACCGAAGGTGACCCTGACACATCTGTTTCTCGCTGCGCTCGCACGCACACTAGCGGCACAGCCGGACCTCAACCGGATCTGGGATGAGGAATGTTATGTCGATCTACCCGGTGTCGACATCGGCATCGCCGTGAACACCGATCGCGGACTGATCGTGCCGGTCCTGCGCAATGTGGACCGGATGGGCCTAACTCAATTGGCACGGGCTGCGGCCGAGCTGGTAGCGCGCGCGCGCAGCGGTGACCTCTCCCCGGACGAGGTCGGCGGGGGCGCAATCACGCTGTCCAACGCGGGAATGTTCGACGTGACCTATATGGGCTCGATCATCAACCCGGGGCAGGCGGCTATTCTCGGCGTCGGCAGCGAGCGCCGCCGGTTCCGTCCCGACGCGAGTGGTGCGCCGCAACTGGCGCAGGAGATTGGCGTGGTCCTGTCCTGCGACCACCGGGTGCTTGACGGCGTGCGTGGACTAAAGCTGTTGAATGGCGTACGCGAGCGGCTCGAGTTGCCTGCGCCGCTGTTTGCATAACCCCCCTGGGAGAAAAGCAATGGATTTTCGTCTGACTGAGGAACAGAACATGATGGCCAAGACCGCTCGCCAGATCGGCGAGCGCTTCGGCCTGGATTACTGGCGCCGCCAGGACGACGCGAAGGCGTTTCCCCGCGAATTCTGGAAAGCGGTATGCGATGCCGGACTTTGCGGCGTGGCGCTGTCCGAGGAACACGGCGGCGCAGGGCTGGGCATGCTTGAGATGGCCCTGATTATTGAGAACCTTGCGGCTGGCGCGGGCGGCTCGACGGTCGGGCAACTTTTTATGGTCAATCCGATCTTTGGTGGCGTTTCGATCTCGCGCTTCGGCACCCCAGCGATGAAGGCAGAACTGCTGCCCAAAATCATTTCCGGCGAAATCAACTGTTGTATGGCGCTCACCGAGCCTGACGCGGGCTCGAACACACTCGAGATCAAGACTTTTGCGCAGGCAGATGGCAAGGGCTGGCGCCTGAACGGCAATAAAATCTGGATTACCGCCGTTCCCGATGCGGCAAAAATGCTGGTGGTCGCGCGCACCACAAAACTTGCCGAGGGCGGGCGGCGCACCTCCGGATTGTCGATGTTCATGATCGATGTCGACAGGCCGGGGCTTACCCATCAATCGATCGAGAAAGTCGGTACGAACACGCTCGCATCGAGCAACGTGTTCTTCGACAATGTGCGCATCGAACCTGAAGAGCTGGTCGGCACCCTCGACGGCGGCTGGAAAGAATTGCTTGATGTGCTCAATACTGAGCGCATTGTCACCACGGCCGGTCTAGTGGGTACGGGTGAGCTCGCGCTGAAACTTGCGGTGGATTACGCCAATCAGCGCAAGGTCTTCGGCAACACACCGATCAGCGCCTATCAGGGATTGCAGTTTCCGCTGGCACAGTGCCACGCTGAGATCGAAAGCGCACGACTGATGAATTACAAAGCTGCGGCGAATTTCGACGCTGGCCTGCCATACGGCAGTGAGGCGAACGTGGCCAAACTGCTAGCGGCACAAGCGGTCTCACGCGCAACCGAGCGTGCCATGCAAACCATGGGCGGTATGGGTTTTGCAAAGGAATATCACGTGGAGAGGCTTTGGCGTGATTGCCGTCTGTTTCGCTTTGCTCCGATTTCCGAGGAAATGGTCCTCAACTACATCGCAGTGCATGACCTCGGCATGCCGCGCTCGTACTGAACGGAGGTAGCATGGTCGCGCTGAGCGCAGCGGTCGAACATCATGCCCGGGTAAGCCCCCAGCGACTCGCCCTGATCTATGGCCGCGAACGAGTCAGTTACGGGGAGCTAGTTGTGCGCCTGCAGGCGACAGCTGGGCTGCTCGCTGCGCGCGGTATTGTGAAAGGTGACATTGTCGCTGTGTTGATGAAGAACAGCGCAGGGTTCATTGAGCTTGCGCTTGCGGCGAGTCACATAGGCGCAGTCCTATTGCCAATCAATTTCAGGCTTGCGGCGAGCGAGGTGGAATATATCCTTGAACATGCGGGGGCGAAGCTCCTGTTTGTGGACGAGGAACTGGTCGCTTCGGCCGGCAACTTTGCGGCAACGATAAGTGTCGATGTCGCGGCGCAGTCCGATAGCCGGTTGCTTGCTGCGGAAGCTACGCCTGTTGCCCACAGGGCGGCGCTTGTTCCAGGCGACCTGTTCCGACTAATGTATACCTCGGGCACCACCGACCGCCCGAAAGGTGTAACTCACAGCTACGAGAACTATTATTGGAAATGCCTCGACCATATCGTCACGCTCGGACTGAGCGCGTCCGACCGGCTACTCGTCGTAGGGCCGCTATACCATGTTGGCGCCTTCGATCTTCCGGGCCTCGCGCTGCTACTCGTCGGCGGATCGCTGTGCGTGTTACGCGACTTTGAGCCCGACGCAGCGCTGAAACTGATTCAGGTTGAGCACATCAGCGGCGCCTGGATGGCGCCGGTGATGTTGAACCGCCTGCTCGCCTTGCCCGGGCGCGAGCATTATGACCTGTCCAGCCTGCGCTGGGTTATCGGCGGCGGAGAACGCACGCCGGAAGAACGCATACATGAATTCGGAAAACTTTTTCGCAACGCTCGCTATATCGATGCCTACGGGCTCACCGAGGGATGCGCTGCTGACACATTCATGGAGGCCGGTATGGAAATCGCAAAAATTGGCTCGACCGGGCGCCCAGTGCCGCACGTCGAAATCCAGATTTGCGACGACGCTGGTCGCGTACTTGCGCCACGCGAGTCGGGCGAAATTTGCCTCCGCGGGCCGAAAATCACTAAAGGCTATTGGCGCGACCCGCAAAAGACCGCCGCAAGTTTTTTCGGAGATTGGTTCCGCACCGGTGATATCGGCTATCTTGATCACGATGGGTTCCTGTTTCTCACCGATCGCAAGAAGGACATGATCATCAGCGGCGGCGAGAACGTCGCATCGTCCGAGGTAGAGCGCGTCATTTATCGTCTGGCGCAGGTAAGCGAAGTCGCCGTGGTAGCGCTGCCGGATGCGCGATGGGGCGAGCGCGTCGTCGCCGTAGTCGTATTGAAAGAGGGAGCGCAACTAACGCGCGAGGAGCTGGAGAGGCACTGTCGTGAGCACCTAGCTGGCTTCAAGGTACCGCGGCAGCTTGTCCTGCGGGAAAATCTGCCACGAAATCCATCAGGCAAGATTCTGAAACGGGTATTGCGCGAGGAGCTGGCCGGGGCGCCCAACGAATGAATAGTTGTCGCATTTCCGGGGAATACGCATGTCTAACAGAGTAGTCAGCCCACCGTACGACTGGCCCCAACTCGCGCTCGAGTTGCACCAGTTCTTGCATCTGAAGACAACGCCGATGGGTATGAAGCTGTTCGAGCGCATCAAAGACATGCTTCTGTGTTTCGCAGCTTTCGTATTGAATTGCTCGCACTTTTGATCTAATTGTATTGAATGTGCGTGGTTTTCTTGAATTTAGGAGACTGCAAGATGGCCAGCACTGATTCGCGGAATGAACAGGAAATGATCAGCAGGGCGTATTCCCTCGCGTACGAGAATGAGCAGAAGTATGGTGGTTGTCCGCAATGTGTCTTGGCGGCGATCCAGGACGTGCTGGGAATCGTGGACGACGCGACCTTCAAGGCGTCGCACGGTCTTGCAGCTGGCGGCGGTCTTTCAACGGGTGGAACATGCGGTGCCCTAGCAGGAGGTATGCTTGCGCTAAGCGCAAAGTGCGGGCGGGACCGGGCGCATTTTGGCAAGGGGCGCTTTTTGCAATCATACAAACTCGCGAAACAACTCTACGACCGGTTTGTGGCGGAGTTCGGGAGTCCAATCTGCTCCAATGTGCAAACAAGATTGCTAGGCCGGCCGTTCAATATGTGGGACACAAAGGATCTAAATGCCTTTGAGGACGCGGGTGGACACCGGGACAAATGCCCCGATGTCGCCGGCAAAGTAGCTAGTTGGACGACCGAAATGCTGATTGAGGTAGCAGAAGAGGCTCGGCATTAAGGTGTAGGCTGGATTAAAGACAGCATTTGCCAAGTAGATGTAACTACTGGGGCTAGTCAAGATTGTTGTTGCTTCAATCATGCGGACTAGCCGTATTTCACCGAAAATTCGAGGGTGGCCGCTGAACCGCATATAGATGCCCTTGACAATCTGTCGGCTCGAACGGCCGTTCCGGGTCGATCGGTTGAATCCGCAATCGTTAGCCTGCCGGCCAAGCCGCATATCTTCAATGGTCGTTCAGGCCGACAATCGGGCGTTTGGAGCCACCAAAAAAAGCGATCCAATAGGGGGGGCGAAGCCTTCAAGTGCGCGTGTTTTCTAACGCTACATATTTTGGCTAATCGATAGCTCGGCATTAGAGCTTAGAATGGTCGCGTTGGATGGCACGTCACCTTTTGTTAAAGACTTCTGGATTCGCGCACGCCTTCGGCCGCGCACCGCGCAATACTCTTAGAATGTCATCCCCCGCATCGCTTCCCATGCGCAGCATCGCCTCGTCGGTAAGTGCGGCGCTATGGGGCGTGGTGATGACATTGTCGAATTGAAGCAGTGCGAGTCCTGGCGCTGGCGGTTCCTGCTCAAGTACGTCGACGGCGGCGCCGCCCAGGTGCCCGGTCCTTAGCGCTTCGCTAAGTGCAGCAGTATCAACGAGACTGCCTCGTGCATGATTGATCAAGATAGCGCCTTTCTTCATTAGAACAAGCGTGTGCGCGTTGATCAGGTGGCGGTTTTCCGCGGTGGCGGGGACATGTAGGGTTACGAAATCTGATTTTGATAGGAGTTCGTCAAGTGCGACCGGTTCCGCGCCGCGCGCGGCGATCGTTTGTTGCGGCTGGTGGGGATCGGTCCCGAGAACCTTCATGGCAAAGGCGCTGCGGCATATCTCTGCGACGCGCGTTCCGATGCGTCCCATGCCGACGATGCCAAGCGTCCGTCCGCGAATGTCGAATCCAAGCAGTCGGTCGCGCACGTCCCATCTACCCGCTCGCACCGCTCGATCCGCTCGCGCGATCTGATGCGCAAGCGTGATCATGGTTCCGAGGACGTGCTCGGCTACCGATTCCGTATTTGCGTCTGGCGTGTAGACGACTGGAATTCCCAGCTCAGTACACGTCTGGACTGGAATGTAGTCCAGGCCGACGCCGTGCCTTGCGACCACTCGAAGTTTTCGGCCAGCGCGAATCGCCTCGGCGCTGACTGGCATGCGGACAAGTAGGGCGTCGGCATCCACTATTGCCGCAATTAGACCCTCTTGGCTGGTGTCAGCCAGAACGAGCACCTCAGCATCGCGTGCCAATCTAGCGTGAGCAGTTGGATGAATAGAATGTGTAATCAATATCTTGTATGACATGTCTGGCTCCATAGGCCGATTCGGTTGACCACCACTCAGTCCCATAGTAATCTACTAGTCAACTAGTTGACCAGTAGATCGCGATGCTCACACACACACCAGCTACACTGACAGATGCCTATCAGAGGATCAAGAAAGGCATCCTCGAACTCCGCTATCAGCCAGGTCAGAAGCTTTCGGAAGCGAAACTGGTCGCCGATCTCAAGCTAGGGCGCTCTCCAATTCGCAGCGCACTGGCTCGCCTGGAGCGCGATGGTTGGGTCCGCGTTCTGCCCCAGAACGGCACGTTTGTGCGCCGATTCGCGCCGGCCGAGGTGGCGGCGATGAGCGAGCTGCGGCTGCTGCTGGAGGCTCACGCGGCGAGCGTTGCAGCGACCCGGGTGGCTCCCGAAGAACTCACGGTGCTGCGCGCCAAGTTTGAAGCACTCAAATCGAAAGGTGCTTCGAAGAACTTTGACGAGTTTCTCTCACTAGACGACCTTTTTCATGGGACCGTATATCGGCTCGCTGGAAACCCCTTTATCGCCGAAATATTGAACAACCTGCGCGACCAGATCCACTGGATAAGAGTCACTACTGCGACACTCCCTGGTCGGGTGGAGGAATCGCTGCGGGAAATGGACCGCGTGCTCAATGCGATGGAACAGCGAAACTCCGCAGCCGCAGCCGAAGCGATGCGTCAGCACATCGGCAACATTGCCACTTCCTACGAAGCGCTCCCTGATGCAAATGCCGAGGAGGGCGATCATGAAAAGTGAATTCAAGCGAGCAGTGGCGAGCGAAGACGCGCCGGCGGGGCGCGGTCCGTTCCCACAGGCGATTCAGGTTGGCCCTCTGGTGTTC
This sequence comes from Burkholderiales bacterium, assembly GCA_014860355.1. Taxonomy (GTDB): domain Bacteria; phylum Pseudomonadota; class Gammaproteobacteria; order Burkholderiales; family SG8-39; genus 2-12-FULL-64-23. Next base: position 61,482 of record JACZJV010000005.1, read on the forward strand.
GTGTCAGGCCAGGGTCCTATCGCACAAGCAACGAACCGGCCGATAGAAGGCGATTTTTCCGCGCAAGTGCGCAAGACATTTGAAAATCTCGCCAATATCCTCAAAGCCGCTGACCTTGATCTTACGCATGTCGTGAAAGTCACCGTGTACCTATCCGATCTCACGCGCGTCGAAGAATTCAACAAACTCTATGAGTCGTTGATGCCACAACCTTTCCCAGCGCGAACACTGGTCCAGGCGGGATTGCGCGGGATAGACGTCGAAATGGATGCGATTGCAGCGCGTCCGAGCATCGCCGCCTGGGCTGCGGCAGCCGTATAGGACGACTATGTTTTTCATTGGAACAGATATTGGCGGCACGTTTACCGACTTGTTCGCTATCGAACTCGAATCTGGGCGTTCCATTACCGCGAAGGTACTTACTGATCATGAAGATCCCACGCAAAGCGTGTCCGAGGGCATTCGGCAGATGGTGGACTCCGGGCAGCTAGAACCCAAGTCAGTGGTAAGGGTGCTTCACGGGACCACGCTCGTGACGAATGCGGTGATCCAGCGCCGCGGCGCGAAAGCAGCGTTGCTTGTGACCGAAGGATTTCGCGACGCGATCGAAATCGGCACCGAGCACCGCTTTGATCTGTACGATTTGGACATCGAGAAGCCGCTTCCGGTGATTCCTCGCGCTCTGCGTCGGCCAATCCGCGAGCGCATTCTCGCCAGTGGCAAGGTCGAGACGCCGCTTGATCGTAGACAGGCCGAGGCCGAAGTGCGCGCATTGCTCCACGAGGCCGTGGAATCCATAGGCATCTGCCTGCTGCACGCGTTTCGCAATCCGAAGCACGAGATTGAACTGCGCGAGCTAATTCGCGCAATTGCACCGGAGTTGCACGTATCGCTCTCCTCGGAAGTGGCACCGGAAATTCGCGAATACGAGCGCGCGTCGACAACCGCGTTGAACGCCTACGTCGCACCCGTTGTTGGTCCGTACCTGCGCAATCTTGGTGAGCGGCTGGCGCTCCGTGGGATCCACGGCGCGCTACTCATTATGCAGTCCAACGGAGGCACGGCTGTTCCGGAGACGGCGTCGCAATTTCCGGTGCGCCTGCTTGAATCCGGTCCTGCTGCAGGCGCCATAGGCGCGGCGTATATCGCGCGTGCCACCGAGCGCCCAAGAGTGCTTTTCTTCGATATGGGGGGTACAACCGCCAAAGCATTCATCGTGGACGATGGACGCCCAATTGTCGCGCGAAAGCTCGAAGTTGCGCAGGTCTACCGTTTTAAGCACGGTAGTGGGCTCCCCGTCCAAGTGCCGGCAGTAGATATGATTGAAATTGGAGCTGGCGGCGGCAGCATCGCGCACATTGATCGGCTTGGCTTGCTCAAGGTTGGACCGCAAAGCGCCGAATCAAATCCGGGTCCGGCCTGTTATGCATTGGGCGGCAGGTTGCCCACGGTAACCGATGCCGACGTGGTCCTCGGTTATATTGGAACTGACAGCTTCCTGAGCGGGAAGATGCGTCTCGACAAGGAGGCCGCGCGCCAGGCGATCTCGGAGCATTTGGCGAAACCGCTAGGACTTTCGGTTGAAGAGGCGGCTTGGGGCATCCACCATGTGGTGAACGAGAACATGGCAGCGGCTGCGCGTGTTCATCTGCTAGAGCGTGGCCGCACACCTAGCGATTACAGCATGGTGGCGTTCGGTGGCGCCGGTCCGACGCACGCATATGGCGTAGCGCGTGCGCTGCGGTTGCGTGAGCTCATTGTGCCGTGGCAAGCAGGTGTGGGCTCAGCGTTTGGCATGCTGTGCGCGCCAGTCGCATTCGACATCGCGCGAAGCTATACCGTCTCGCTCGACGATGCGCCATGGGAAGAGATTGCGGCAATGCTCGACGCCATGGTGAACGATTGCCGGGGCAAGGTAGCTAAAGCGGGCGTAACCGACAGCGAGATCGTAACCACGCGCTCCGCTGATATGCGTTTCCGTGGACAGGGACATGAAGTGCAAATCGATCTGGAAGGGCTCCAATGGCCGCAAGTGGATGTCATAGAAGTGCAGCGCCGATTCCGAACAGAGTACGAGCGCCTTAACGCAGTAAGAGGACCGGATGCGCCGGTCGATATCATCACCTGGCGGGCGAGCGCTCGCGGACCGGTCCCGGAATTGCCGCTGCGAAGCGCTTCGACGCCGGGAAAGACCGCCATACGGTCAGCTCGGCCTGTCTACTTTCGTGAAACCTCGGGCTTTACCGACTCGATCGTTGTGCCCGCAGGCACTTTCGGCGTGGGCGAGGTGCTCAGTGGACCAGCATTGATCGAACTTGGCGACGCCACCATTGCGGTAGGCCCCGGCGCAAGCGCGCGCTTGCGCGAAGACGGACTGATGCTCATCGAGCTGCCGTTGTGAGGCACGAGGACGACAAGACGATGGAATCCAAATTTCCGCCCTACCTGCTCGAAATTCTCTGGAATCGGCTGCTCGCTCTCGGGGAGGAACAGGCGCAGGTGTTGATGCGCACCGCCTTCTCGACGATTGTCCGAGAGGCGGGGGATCTGTCTGCAGCCGTTTTCGATCGCCGCGGACGAATGGTGGCGCAAGCCCGCACAGGTACGCCTGGTCACGTGAATACCATGGCTCGGGGAATGCGGTCCTTTCTTGAAGAATTTCCAATCGATTCGATCGAGCCGGGCGACGTGCTGCTATCGAACGATCCATATAAGCTCGCCGGGCAACTGAACGACATGTGCCTGGTGACGCCTGTATTTCGGAACACGCGCTGTGTCGGGCTTTTTGCAAGTTGCTGCCACATGGTAGATGTGGGCGGCGTCGGCCTTACGGCGGACGCGCGCAATGTGTTCGAGGAAGGACTGCAGGTTCCGTTCTGCAAATTTCTCATAAAGGGGCAGGAAAACCGCGACGTGGTCCGGTTCATACGCACCAATGTGCGTACGCCGAAGGAGGTGATCGGCGATCTCTACGCCCAGGTCGCTGCTGGAGAAGTTGGCGCACGTCGCCTTGTCCAGATGATCGACGAGTTCGGTCTCGAGGACATAGAGGATCTTGCCGACGAAATCATCAACCGCTCGGAAAAGGCGGTGCGCGAAGCAGTCGCGGCATTTCCGGAAGGGCGATTCCAATATGCGTGCGAAAACGACGGCTTTGAGGAGCCGCTGCATATCGCGGTGGATATATCCAAGCAAGGGGGAGATCTGGTGATCGATTTCGACGGTACGGTGCCGAGCATCGACCGCGGCATCAATGTGCCTCTTGCCTACACGACAGCGTATTCGTGTTATGCGGTGAAATGCGTCGTCGCGCCAGATGTACCCAATAACGAAGGTAGTTTTCTACCCTTCATCGTGCGGGCGCCGCGCGGATCGCTGCTCAATCCGGTGCATCCGTCGCCGACTGCCGCTAGGCACATCATTGGCCATTTCCTTCCGAGCGTCGTCTTCGGTGCGCTTGAGAAAGCGTTACCGGAGAAGGTGCCGGCGGATAGCGCCGCAGGACTGTGGGTGACGCAACTCTCGGGATTCGTCGGCCCGGAAGAGCCTTTTGCCTTTGCCTTTTTCTCCTGTGGCGGGATGGGCGCTCGCAGGGAGAAGGACGGGCTGTCCGCAACGTCATTTCCGAGTGGAATCCAAAACGTAGCGACCGAAATCATCGAATCGTCTTCGCCCGTGGTGATGCGGCAGCGCGAACTGCTTGCTGATTCAGGGGGTGCCGGTCGCTACCGTGGTGGCCTGGGACAGGAAATCCGCTTCGAGGTCCACTCACACGGCGCGTGCACGCTCTCCGCCATGTATGACCGGGTCCGTTTCCCGCCGCGTGGCATTCATGGAGGCAAAAGCGGAGGGGCGGGTGCCGTACTCGGAGGGGACGGGCGGGGACTGCCTAGCAAAGGACGCATCACGATCCAGTCGGGAGAGCAAATCACCTTGCACCTACCTGGTGGCGGCGGGTTCGGCGACCCACGCGAGCGTGCAAGGGATGCAATCGAGGCAGACGTGCAGGAAGGCTATCTTACGGTGGCCGAATCAAAGAGAGTTTACGGGTGAAGTTCAACACAGATAGGGGGGCGGTTATGAAGATGCAAAAGCTGGTTCGCGCAGTTGGGGTGGCAGGGTGTATCGCGATGGCAATCCCAGCCATTGCACAGGACATCAAGCTCGGCGTGGTAGCCGGAATGTCGGGGCCAGGCACCTCTTATGGCATTGGCATCAAGCAAGGTGCCGAGATGGCGGTCAAGGAAATCAATGCCGCTGGAGGTATAAAGGGGCGCAAGATTGCGCTGGTCATGGTGGACGATGCAAGCAATCCGGCGCAGTCAGTCACTTCCATGGAGCGACTGGTCAATGAGCCGGTAGATCTTGTGGTCGGCGGTTGGGGCAGTTCCCAGGTCCTTGCCAATATGGACGTTGCCGAGCGCGCTGGGCTTCCGTATATCGTGGTGGGTGCCACCAATCCAAAAATTACCACGGACAAGAACAAATGGACTTTCCGTGTCATTTTCACGGATGCGGTTCAAGCCGAGCAGATCGCCGATGCGGCCGTCAAAAGGCTGGGGATGAAGCGTATTGCGGTAATTCATGACGCGAATGACTATGGCGTTGGAAATCGCGACGTTTTTCTCGCCAGCCTGAAGAAAATTGGCGTTGAGCCGGTTGCTGTGGTTTCCTACCAGTCAGCCGACAAGGACTTTACGGCTCAACTTTCACGAATTCGGGAAGCGAACCCGGATGGTGTAGCCATCTTCGGCACGATCCCTGCGGCGCCGGCAATCATGAACCAAGCGCGCGACCTGGGTGTCAAGGCGAGGTTCATCGGCACGGGCGGCCTTGCAAACGAAAACCTGATGACGCTCGCACCCAAAGCGTCCGATGGCACGGTTCTGACGACCTACTTTCACGAGGACGCTGATGCACAAGCAAGGGCCTGGTCCGATCGCTATGTGAAGGAATTCAGTGGAAGCTCGCAACCCCCGCGTCCGGTGCTTGCGGCCTGGGAATATCGGGCTATCAAGTATATTGCCGCGCCCTGTCTGGAATCCTCAGGGACCAACAAGGACAAGCTTCGTCAGTGCATATCCAGCTGGAAGGGAAATCTTTTCAGCGTTCCGGGCGAGGCCCATTTCGACAAGACTGGCCAGCTTATCCAGCAGTCGATTCTGGTTGAAGTTGGTAAGGGCTCGTTTCAGGCCTTTAAGGGCAAGTAGCCGCGAGCAGGGCGAGGACCATGTTTGACCAGCTATTCATCGGCGGACTTGCAACTGGCTGCATTTACGCTGTGGTCGGCCTAGGCTTTACGCTGGTCTATCGGACGCTGCGGATGGTGAACTTCGCGCAGGGGCAAGTCTTTATGGTCGGAGCGTTCCTCGGCCTTTCGATTGCCCAGCGCGTGCATCTTCCGGTGCTGGTCTTGCTCTTGGTCGTGGGTGCAGTGGCATTCGCGCTCGGCATGGTCCTCGAACGCCTGGTGTTCAGGCGCCTGTATCACAATCACGAGGTGTTCGTGGTCGGCTCGATCGGACTGGGGATCGTGTTGACGAATGCCGTCCGAGTGTTTTTTCCGGAGCCGGTTCCCTTTCCGAAGGTATTCGGCAGCCACGTGGTGCAGATCGGGACGGCGCGCTTCCAGGAAGCCTACATCTGGGTCGTTGTATCGACGCTCGTGCTGGTCGTGCTCCTACATGCCATGTTCACCTACACGCGCTCTGGCCGTGCATTGCGCGCGGTTGCCGCGGACGCCGAAATCGCCGGAACGGTTGGCGTCAACGTCAATCGCGCGATCGGCCTCACCTTCGGTCTCAGCTTCGCGGTCGCAGCAATTGCCGGCGTGCTTATCGGCCCGCTCTATTTCGTGTCGTTCGACATGGGGGACATGGTCGGTCTGAAGGCGTTCAGCGCGGCTGTATTCGGTGGAATAAACAGTATCCCTGGCACGATATTCGGCGGGCTCGTGATCGGAGTGCTCGAAAATCTGGCTGGTGGTTACATTTCATCGGCATACAAGGATCTGGTCGCCTTCGTGATTCTCTTGATCATGCTGATATGGCGGCCGACGGGACTTCTGGGGCGTGACACGCCGGTGAAGGTATGACCATGTCCGCGGGTCTCCGGCGCTGGTGGGTTGGTGCGGCGGTGCTCGCTGCATTGCTCGCATTTCCGGCTTTCGCGCCGCGATATATCGTTCACATCGCAAATTTCATCCTTATCTACACTCTGCCGGTGATCGGGCTCGGGTTTCTTACCGGCTTCACCGGCCGTGTATCGCTTGCCCAGGGTGCGCTGTTCGGCGTGGGCGCCTATACAACGGCGCTGCTTACTACGAAGTTTGGGTGGACTCCCATCGCTACGCTCTTCCCCTCCGTACTGATGACGGTCGTGCTAGCAGTTGCCTTGGGCGGGGCCGCTGTCCGACTGGCCGGACTTTACTTCGTAATGGCGACGATCGGCATTCAGCAGATCGTGTGGATCGTGCTGATGAACTGGATCGACCTAACAAACGGTCCGCAAGGCGTACGCTCCATTCCCGCAATCGGCTTAGACGATTACCGCCTGGAGACGCCGCAGAAGTTCTATTTCCTTGCCCTGGCGGTCGCCGTAATATCCTACATCCTCGCCAAACGCGTCATCGGTAGCCGCCTTGGCCTCTACCTCCGGGCGTTGAGCGACGATCAACTCGCGGCTTCCTCAGTGGCGGTGGAAGTTGGACGGGCGAAAGTTACCGCGCTCGCCTTATCGGCGGCGTGGGCAGGTGCCGGCGGATTTCTCTACGCCCACTATGTGCGCTACGTTCACCCGGACATGTTCGGGCTCGAAGCTTCCGTGTTGTACCTGGTGATGAGCATGTTCGGCGGCTATAGATCGATTGCAGGGATGGTACTCGCGACAGGATTGCTCGAGTCCGCAACGGAATATCTGCGGCCATTCGGCGAATTCAGGATGATCGCCTACGGACTGATCCTTCTGTTGGGAATGATGTTTTTCCCGAAAGGCATTCTGACGCTTTTTCGCCGCCGGACAGTCGCACGCACGCAAGGAGAGACCTGATGGCGCTGCTGGCTACCTCCAAGGTCTCGCTTGCATTTGCGGGCGTACGGGCGCTTGTGGACATTGATCTACAGATCGAAGAGGGGGAACTTCTCGGGATTATTGGGCCGAACGGATCGGGCAAGAGCACGCTCTTTAACGTGTTGTCGGGAATCTATCGGGTTGACGAAGGAACTATTGAGTTCCGCGGACGGCGTACCGACCGTCTGGGAGTTGCGCAGATCGTCGGCCGTGGCATTGCGCGGACGTTTCAGAATAAGCGGTTGTTTGGGACGATGAGTGTCCTCGATAATGTCGTGGTCGCCGCTATGAAGGGCGCGCGAGGGTCGACGTTGGGAGATGTTCTGGGGCTAAGTAGTTCGGCGCATGCGAGGGCGAAGGCGGCCGAAATTGCCGATCGTTGCCTTGCGCTAACCGGCTTGGCGGACTCTACCCATTTGCTTGCGCGAGATCTCCCCTATGGTGCGCAGAACCGCTTGGAACTCGCTCGCGCGCTCGCGCTCGAGCCGACCCTTCTGCTTCTGGACGAGCCCGCCGCGGGATTGAATCCATCCGAACGCGCTGAGCTTCAGGAGCTAATCCGCAGGATACACGGTGAAGGCGTGACCATCGCCCTCGTCGAACACGATGTGCGCATGGTCACCGGACTCTGCGCGCGAGCGATAGTGCTCGATCATGGCGAAAAGATCGCCGATGGGGCGTCGTCCACGGTGGTTCGCGATCCGCGCGTGCAGGCTGCTTACTTCGGGGAACTTGAGGGCGGGGAGGAGGCGCATGCCGTCTAAGACAGAATCGTCGCAGCCGATTCTTGCCACCAGTGACCTGCATGTCCACTATGGAAAGGTGCATGCTGTCCAGGGAGTTTCGATTGAAATCCGTGCCGGCGAGGTGGTGGCATTGCTGGGGGCGAACGGTGCAGGAAAGAGCTCAATTATTCGTTCTCTGGTCGGCCTGACGCCGGTGACCGGTGGCAGCGTAGTCTTTCGGGATCAACGCATCAATCAACTTTCCAGCGACGCTCGTACGCGGCTGGGTATGGCCTATGTTCCCGAGGGTCGTCGCGTATTCGGCGATCTCACCGTGCGTGAAAATCTGCAAATGGGGGGGTACGTCGTCGGGGCACGTTCACAGGTCGAGCAGCGGATTGAGGAGGTGTATGGACTTTTTTCGCGTCTTAAGGAGCGGCACCGGCAGCTCGCCGCAACGCTGTCAGGAGGCGAACAACAGATGCTCGCGATAGGGCGCGCTCTGGTCCGGAGCCCTGATGTCCTGCTGCTTGACGAACCTTCGCTCGGTCTTGCACCGGTCATGATCAAGGTCATATACGAAACGCTCATGCGGATCAGGGAGCGAGGCATGACGTTGCTACTTGCGGAGCAGAGCGCACATATCGCGCTGAAGATCGCCGATCGCGCATATGTACTTGAAACTGGGCGGGTAAACTACGCCGGCGATGCCGCTGCACTGCGCAGCGACCCGGCGCTCCGCGAATCCTATCTCGGCGCGTGACGCCAACGACCACACAGGACTAAACCATGAAGATTACGAGAATCACCGCGATACCACTTTCCTACAAGCTGCCCGAGGGCAAGACGGTCAAGATGGGCATCGGCAGCACGACCAAGCGCGATGCGATCGTTGTCCGCGTCGAAACGTCGGAAGGACTCATCGGCTATGGCGAGTCGCACCCCGGACGAAGCCCTGGGGCAATTGTCAGCATGATCCATAATACGCTCGCCCCCATGCTGGTTGACATGGACGCGCATGACACCGTCGGCGTGTGGCAGCGAGTGCATCGGATGCAACTGTCCAGCCATGGCCAGGGGGCGGCGGCCGCAATGGGTCTGTCGGGCATCGACATGGCCTTATGGGATATTCGGGGAAAAGCCGCGAACCTGCCGCTGTATAAGCTCCTGGGGGGCAGCAAACACCGTATTCCGGCTTATGCGGGAGGGATCTCACTCGGCTTCCAACCAAAAGAATCACTTGCGGAGGAAGCGCAAAGCTATGTCAATTTAGGCTATAGAGCGCTCAAGCTACGCTTTGGCGATACCGCCAAGGCCGACATCGAACGCGTCACTCACGTTAGGAAAGTCCTGGGCGATGATATTGACATCCTGACGGATGCCAACACCGCCTACACGATTGCCGACGCACGACGGGTATTGCCGGTATTGGCCGATGTGAAAGCGGGATGGCTGGAAGAACCATTTGCCTGCAATGATTTCGCATCGTATCGAGCGGCCGCTGCGATTACGCCCCTGGTGCCAATCGCAGCGGGCGAGAATCACTTTACGCGTTTTGAATTTGCGCAGATGCTCGAGGGGCGCGCAGTGCAGGTGTGGCAGCCGGATCTCTCCAAGACAGGCGGAATCACAGAGGGTGTTCGCATTGCTGCCATTGCCTCAGCATGGCGCATCCCACTACACGCCCATAGTTCTGCGACCGGAATCAACCATGCAGCTACGCTGCATTTTCTTGCTGCGACCGAAAATGCCGGCTATTTTGAAGCATGTGTTTCTGCGTACAACCCGCTGCGCGACATGTTCGGCAAAGCGTACGAGGTGGGACGCGACGGATGCGTGGAGCCGTCCGACCGGCCGGGCATTGGCTTGGAGATCGACGAAGCCGTGTTCAAACAGTTTCCGCTGATCGACGGGCCAGGCTACATAGTCAAGTTCTGACTCGCCGATAGGAAATGGCGATCGAGCGGTTCGCTATTCGAGGGAAGCGCGTACGCTAGCCAATGTCGGACAGGTGGGATGTGGGGCAGGTCAGCACTTCGGCCTTATGGAAAGCTTTGCATAATCGGCCATTGCAGACCTACAGAATGAGAATGCTAACGACACTTGATCGGCCGACGCTACCATTCGTGGTCTGCCGAAAGGCGGTGATTTAATTGGCTGCAGGAATGATGCTTCTATAAAATGTGCCTCGCCATTTTGGCCAAAGAGACGGTAGTTCTTGCAGAACTCGGGAATTCAACCGCGCTATTTGGCGACCAGATATGCTTGGCGTTCAAAGCACCAGAGCCAAGGTGCTACAATCGCCGGCGTACAAACTCCAAGTTCCATCCCGCATGCGTAACCGAGCGTCGTCACGCGAAACGAGGCTACTCGAGGTTCGCCGCGCTATTTTGGCAGGCGTTCGTGATGCAATGCGTTACCAAGTGGCGGACTGTCGTTACCCATTACGTCCAGGAGTGTGTTGATGATCATTTCGAAGAACGCCGACGTCGCTAGTTTAGTTGTCACTTCGATCGAAGACAAACCGGTGAGTGGCAGTCTTGTCCTCAAGCCACTTATCCGGGCCGATCAAATGACCTTGTTGGAACTTCACTATCAGCCAGGTACAAGTGCTCCCATTCACGTCCACGCGCACGAGTCCCTGGTCTACGTCGTAAAGGGCCGGGTCAAAACGACGGTTGGAAATGAAGTCTACGTTCTCGGCGTCGGTGATGTCGGTTGCCATCCACAGGGTGTACCACACACGGTCGAAGCCATTGAAGAATCAATTGTCATCGAGATCAAGTCTCCAGCACCGGACCTCGCGCAGTTCTTGGGAACTCATGAGAAATCATAGGATTGTTTTGGGCAATTCGTACAAGATAATGCCGCTTAGCCGCAAATAAGGTCCGGGATCTGGCCGACCCCGGCACTCCCCGGACACGCAGGTTCGCGCCGAGCGGTTCACATACAAGGAGATCCGACTGATGGAAGCCACTCCCGGCGCAAAGCTGTTTTCGCCCGGAAGAATCGGACACATGGAATTGCGCAACCGGGTGGTGATGGCGCCCATGGTCGTGCAACTTGCGGCCGAGAACGGAGCAGTGACCGCGCGCAGTATCGATTATTACGCGCGCCGAGCAAAGGGAGGAGCGGGTCTGGTCATCGTCGAGGCGACCTGGATTGCGCTTGGGGGCAAGGCTTTTGCCTGCCAACTCGGGCTGGATCGCGACGCGCTCATACCCGGCCACTTCGATTTGGTGGAAGCGATCCACCGCCATGGGGCGAAGGCCGCGTGCCAGATCCATCATGGTGGCGCGCGCGCCGATCCGGCGCTTACCGGTGGCATCCTCGTAGCGCCATCGGCCGTTGCCGGATACTACATCGACAATTCACGCAGCCTGAAAAATGCCAGCGGTACTGGCGCGACGCCATCAGCCATTGCCAAATCAGTAACCTCTGCGCTCCCGCGCGAACTGACGCAGCAGGAGATCCTGGCCTTGGTGGAGGCCTATGCCAGCGCGGCGGGGCGCGCGCAGCGCGCAGGCTACGACGCGGTGGAGATCCATGGGGCTCACGGTTACTTGATACACGAATTTCTCTCGCCGGCCTCAAATCTACGTGCCGACGAATACGGCGGAAGCGCGGAGAAGCGCATGCGCTTTGCAGCGCGGGTTATCCGCCGGGTGCGCGAGGTGGTCGGCGCGCATTTCCCCATCCTATTCCGCATGAGTGTCGAGAGCGGATACGGCATTGACGAGGCAGTCGAGATCGCGCGTGCCGTGGAGGTCTACGGCGTGGATGCCATTCATGTTTCCATAGGCGGAATTGGTCCGATTACGCTGGTTCCGTCCGATACCAGCCCGATGGCGCGTCCGGAGGGTTGGCTCACGGGATATGCAGAGATCATCAAGAAGCGCGTCACAGTGCCGGTCATCGTTGTCGGAGAGGTTCGACATCCCCGTTTTGCCGAAGGCGTGCTGGCGCAGGGCAAGGCGGATTTTATTGCCCTTGCACGACCGCTACTCGCCGATCCGGACTGGCCCGCAAAGGCGCTTGCTGGCAAGGACGACGAGATCCGCCACTGCATCTCCTGCGACTATTGCCGTCTTGCGCTTCTGCACACCAGGCCCATCCGCTGCCTGGTAAACCCAGAGGTGGGGCGGGAGCGCGAGTTCGCAAGCATCGGACCGGCAGCAACAGCCAAGCGTGTCATCGTCATCGGCGGAGGTCCTGCCGGTCTGGAGGCGGCGCGGACCGCCGCGGCGCGCGGTCACCATGTGCGCCTGTTCGAGCGCGCCGCAGAACTAGGCGGCCAACTACGTCTGGCGATACTCCCGCCGCAAAAGGAGAAAATCGAGTGGCTGAGACAATGCCTTATCACTCAGGCGCAGAAGGCCGGGGTCGAGTTGTTCACCGCGACACCGTTCCAGCCCGAAGTATTGGCGCGGGGCGAGGCCGACGCGGCGGTGATAGCTACCGGCGCCCGGCCGCGCGAGGAGACGGTAGCCGGCGCGCGCGCGGACCAGGTGGTTGCGGCATGGGACGTGCTCGACGGTCGACCATCCGCGAGGAATCTTGCACTGCTGGTATTGGGCGGCAGGCAGATGGGCTGCGAGACGGCGGAGTTCCTGGCTGGACGCGGCAACAAGGTCACCTTGGTTTCGCGCTCGCCGGCTGCGGATTTGGCGGGCGACGTGGTGGCGAGCTACCGAGCGCCGCTTCTCGCCCGTATGCGCAGGCTGGGGGTAGTGACGCACACGGGATGCGATGTGCGCGGATTGAACGATGGCAAGGCGACCATAGTAGATGCGCGTGGACGCGAAGAGGCAGTGGTCGGCGCCGATCTCGTGGTACTCGCGCGTGGATCACTGCCCCAACCGACCTGGGTGGATGCGTTGCGGGAGAAGGTGCCTGAACTTTACGTCGTCGGGGACTGCGTCGAGCCGCGCGATATCGCCAGCGCGCTCTACGAGGGTGCGTGGGCTGGCAGCCGGATATAGTGCGCGCATCGAGTTTGACCGGGGTTCCGGACGCGGGTAGACTCTTCTTGCGCCTGTAATTCGGTTTCCCGCGCCTAGCTGCCAAATCACCGAGGCTCGCCTCAAATCGTTTCCGCTACCCATGTTGCCATAAGATGATGCCGATCCCGCCGTCTTCGATGGACGGATCGACGCGGCGCTGGCAATACCTATTTCCCCACTTCAATCAAGCCGCAGGAGCGCCAAGAAATGCCACTAGCCGGTAAGGGAATGCTCATCACGTCGATGGATGTCGACGCCGCAGACGAGCGTGAGTTCAACATCTGGTACGACCGCGAGCATCTCTCGGAGCGTGTCGCGATCGACGGGTTCCTCGAGGCGCGGCGCTGGCTCGCCGCCAAGGCGAGCCCGAAGTATTTCTGCACCTACTCGACCAATACCTTCGAGGATTTGAGCAGCCCGGCCTACAAGAAAGCGCTGGCCAACCAGACCGACTGGTCGAAGAAGAATATCTCGCGCTTCAAGAACATGATTCGAGCGGTCGGGCGCATCACCCTGAGCCGCGGCCAGGGCCGCGGCGGCGCCCTCGGCGTGGTTCGCCTGCGCCCCAAACCCGAGGTCAGGGACGACCTTCGCGCCAAGATGCGCGAACTGCTCGATCCTGGGACCATCGCCGGGATCATCTCGATGCACCTCGTCGAAAGCGACCCGAAACTGTCGGTCTCGATCACAGAGCCGGACAAGCCGAATCCGGGCGCCAGCGACTGGTACGTGCTGATCGACGGCACCGATATTTCGGCCATCGGAGCGCTGATCGACCAGCGCTTCCGCAACACCGGTGCCGAGGTCGTCTCGACCGGCAGCTACACGCTGATGTGGGACCTCGCCAAGAGCGATCTGTAGAATTTCCGGAGGATGGGAATCCCGCACTACCTTTGCTGACACAGTTCCATATACCACCGACCCCTACCAAGGAAGGAATATCATGAAACCAAGCCTGAAAGCCATCTTCGTTGCCGGCGGCATTGCGGCCGCGCTGTTGACGAGCTCCGCGGCGTTTGCGGAAAAATGGAATTTGCCTACGCGCTCGAACGAGCGGAACTATCACACTCGGAACGTCCTGCAATTTGCTGCCGACGTGAAGCAGTCGACCGGCGGCAAAGTGGACATCGTAGTCCATCCCGAGGATTCGCTGATCAAGCAGCCCGAAGTCAAGCGTGCGGTGCAGACAGGTCAAGTACAGATCGGCGAGTGGCTGATGTCCTTGCACTCGAACGAGTCCGCTCTGTTCGGGGTCGACTCGGTGCCCTTCCTAGCCACAACCCACGACCAGAGCGCAAAACTTCTGAAAGTTGTGCGCCCGCTGCTGAAGGATCGGCTCAAGAAACAGGGCATGCGACTTCTGTTTGCAGTGCCATGGCCCGCCAACTCATTCTATTCCGGCAAAGAGATCAAATCGACCGCCGACTTCAAGGGAACCAAGTTTCGCGCGTTCAACCCGGTGACCGGCCGCCTGGCGGAACTCATGGGCGCGGTGCCGGTCACGGTTCAGCAGTCCGAGGTGCCGCAGGCGTTTTCCACCGGCGTGATTCAGGCGATGATCACTTCGCCGGCGACGGGGGTGGATACCCAGGCCTGGGATTTCGTAAAGTACTTCACCGAGGTCAAGGCGATGGCGCCCTGGAATATCACCGTCGTCAACGAGCGCGTGTTCAGCCGCCTCGACCAGAAGTCGCAGGATGCGATTCTCGCCGCCGCCAAGACCGCCGAGGAGCGCGGCTGGAAACTGCAGGCCGAGGAGACCGGCAAGCTTGTTGACACGCTGAAATCCAAGGGCATGCAGGTGCGCCAGCCCAGCCCTGAGTTGATGGTCGAGCTGAACAAGATCGGCGAGCAGCTCATCGCCGAGTGGTCGAAGGCGGCGGGCGAGGACGGGCCGAAGATTCTGAAACAATACCGCAAAGCGAACTAGACAGGCGCATGCGCCTTCTCTATGCGGCGGGGGCAGTCCTCGCCGCGGTGTTCATGGTGCTGATCGCCGCGATCACACTATTGCAGGTGGCGGGGCGGATGCTCGGCCTCGCCGTTCCCGATGCGGGCGAAATTGCCGGCTACGCCATGGCCGCCTCCATTTTTCTGGCGCTGGCGCATACGTTTCGCAGCGGCGGCCATATCCGCGTCAACCTGCTCCTCACGCACGTGGGCCCGCGCCTGCGCCGCGTTCTCGAATACTGGTGCCTGGCCTTCCTCGCAGTGGTCGGCGGCTTGTTCACCGTTTTCTCGATCAAACTCGTGACGGACTCCTACGCGTTCGGCGATGTCTCGACCGGCATGATGACGATACCGCTATGGATTCCGCAAGTCTCGATGGCGCTCGGCGCGCTTTTGCTCGAGATCGCCGTGATCGAGGAGTTCGTCCACGTTGTACGCGGTGACGAACCCCGCTACGTCCCCGCCGAAGGCGCCGGCCCCTTCACCGAATAGCGACGGACATGGACCCGCTGTTCTACAGCCCCATCCTCGCGCTGGCGCTGCTCTTTTTGCTCGCCTCCGGCCTGTGGGTCGCGGTCTCGCTGGTGGGTGTCGCGCTCCTCGGCATGCTGCTCTTCGCCGACGCGCCTATCGATCTTGTCATGCCGTCGACGATCTGGGGCGCAGTCAGCAGCTGGACCCTGACTGCGCTGCCGCTGTTCGTGTGGATGGGTGAGATCCTGTTCCGCACCAAGCTCGCCGACGACCTGTTCAGCGGCCTGGCGCCCTGGACAACCAGCCTGCCGGGCCGTCTTGTCCATGTGAACGTGATCGGCTGTGGCGTTTTCGCCGCGGTCAGCGGCTCCTCCGCCGCCACCGCCGCCACGGTAGGGCAGATGTCTCTGCCGGAGCTGAAGCGCCGCGGCTATGACGAGCCGGTCAGCATAGGCGCGCTCGCCGCCTCAGGCACGCTGGGGCTTCTCATCCCGCCGTCGATCATCATGATCGTCTACGGCGTGTCGGCCAACGTTTCCATCGCGCGCCTGTTCCTCGCCGGAGTCCTGCCGGGCATCATGATAATGGCGCTGTTCATGAGCTACATCATGATCTGGGCGATGCTGAACAAGGACAAAGTGCCGCCACCCGAAACCGCGCTGCCTTTCATGGAAAAGGTGAAGCGCCTGCACCTGCTCCTGCCGACGGTGCTGCTGATCATTGCCGTAATTGGATCGATCTACGCCGGGGTTGCGACCGCAACCGAAGCCGCGACACTTGGGGTCGTGGGAGCCCTGCTCGTCGCCTTGTTCTCCGGTAGCCTGACTTGGGATAATTTCAAAGCGAGTCTCTACGGCGCGACGCGCACCTCGTGCATGATCGGCTTCATCATCGCCTCGGCGGCGTTCCTGTCGGTGGTGATGGGTTACGCCGGCATCCCGCGCGCGCTCGCGAGCTGGATCGGCACCTTCGACCTCTCCGCCTACGGCCTGATCTTCGCGCTGACGATTCTGTTTTTGATTCTCGGCTGCTTCCTCGACGGGATTTCCATGATCGTGCTTACCACGGCGGTGATCATGCCGATGATCGAGGCGGCGCATATTGATCTGATCTGGTTCGGCGTCTTCATCGTGCTCGTGGTCGAGATCGCGCAAATCACGCCGCCCGTCGGATTCAACCTGTTCGTTGTGCAGGGGCTCACCGGCCACGACATTTTGTACGTGGCGAAAGCGGTGTTGCCGTTCTTCCTTTTGCTCTGCCTCGGCGTCGTGATCATCACGATCTTCCCCGAGATCGTGACCTGGCTGCCGAAAACCATGTTCAGCGCCCGCTGACGCCGGCCACCTTCCATTTCAACTTTCAACAGGCGATCAATCCATGTCACAGTCCGATCTCACGCTACTCCCGGTTCATAGGCACTCGCAGGAATTGATGGCGCGGCGCCTGTCTCCAATCGATCTGACGGAAGCCTATCTTGCGCGCATCGAGGCGCTGGACCCAAAGCTGCAGGCCTTCGTCGAGGTCTACGCGGCCGATGCCCGCCTCGCGGCGCGCGGCGCCGATCAGGCGATCCGCGCGGGCCACGCGGTCGGGCCGCTGCACGGCATCCCGATTGCTTTGAAGGATCTGATCGAGATCGAG
>JACZJV010000131.1 GCA_014860355.1 Burkholderiales bacterium
GACCTGGGCAGCGGCGCCGAAGTGCCGCACTGAGCGCCGACTCGCGCGCCTTTTTTGTTACCATGCACCGCTGGGAGGTGCCGCTAGCCCCTACGCCGGCGCGCGTCGTGGAGATCGTCGATGGACCTGTTCCTGCAATGGCGTAACGCGCTCGAGCGCGTACTCGAGCAGACCGCCGAGCGGCTCTCGCTCTACCTGCCCAACGTGCTTGGCGCGTTCCTGCTGCTGCTCGTCGGCTGGGTCGTGGCGCACCTGCTGCGGGCGATTGCGGTGCGGGTGACGCTGCTGGGCGAACGCGCGCTCGCGCATATCGCCGCCAGCCGCGGCGCGGCGCCGGCGCGCCTGACCGGAGCGCCGGCAAAAATCCTCGGCAGCGTCGTCTTCTGGGTGGTGGTGCTGTTCTTTCTCACGGCAGCAACGCAGTTGCTGGGCCTGCATACCTTCGCCGCATGGCTCGCGCGCGTGGCCGATTACCTGCCGACGGTGTTTGCGGGGGCGCTGATCATCGTCGCCGGATTCCTCGTCAGCCGACTCGCGCGCGAAGTGGTGGAGGCGGCCGCCGCCAGCGCGGGAGAGCGCCAGCGCGCGCTGATCGGTCGCGTGGTGCAGGCGGCGATACTCGTCACCGCGATCCTCGTCGGCGCCGAACAGATCGGCATCAGGGTCACTTTCCTCGTCATTCTTGCTAGTGGAGCCGGCATTGCGCTGGTGGGCGCGGTGGCGCTGGCGCTGAGCCTGGGCTCGCGCGATTACGTCGCCAACCTGATCGGCGCGCACTACCTGCGCCAGCGCTACAGCGTCGGCCAGCAGGTGCGCGCCGCAGGCTACGAGGGCCGGATTCTGGAACTCACCGACACGGCTGTGGTGCTCGAAACCGCCGAGGGCCGCGCGAGCCTGCCGGCGAAGGTGTTCAACGAGCAGGCGATCGTATTGGTGGTGGGCGGCGCGCGCGATGGCTAGCAGCGAAGAACTCAGCTACGCGTTTCTGGAAGCGCATCCGGCCGACGCGGCACGCGTGCTCGAGCGGCCTGCGCCCGGTGCTGAAATAGCGCAGCAGCGCGACGCCGGCCTGCTGGCGCAGCTGCCGACCGCACCCTCCGGATAGCCGAGCAGCAGTTCGAATGCGAGGGCTAGTGCGCTCGGCTATCCGGAGGGTGCGGTCGGCGCCTGGATGGATCCGCGCGCCCTGGCGCTGCCAGCGGACATGACCGTGAGCGAATCGCTGGAGCGCGTGCGCCGCGCCGACGAATCGCTCATCGCCGATCCCTATGTCATCGACCGCAACCAGCGCCTGCTCGGCTACGTCGAACTCGCCGACCTGCTGCGCGCAAACAGCGCGGCTACTCTGGCGCGGCTGGTGCGGCCTAGCCCGCACCGCTTGCCGGCGCAGGCGCTGCTCGCGGGCTTGCCCGAGCATCCGGCCTGGCATGAGGCGTCCACATTGCCCGTCGTCGAGCGCGGCGGGCGCCTGGTCGGCGCGCTTACGCACGCGGCCTTGCAGCGCGCGCTTTCGCTGGAGCGCCGCGCGCCGGCCGCACGCGGCGCGCAGGACTCGCTCGCCGGCATCGCCGGCGCCTACTGGTTCGGCGTCTCCGCGCTGATCCAGGCGCTGGTCGGCCTGCTTCCGGTCGAGCGCAGCCGGAGGGATGCATGAGCGCGGACACCGCGGCCGCGGTCGCCGCCCTCAATCTGCGTTTCCTGCTCGATTACCCGCGCGAGGCCGCGCGGCGCATCGAGGCGATGCCGGCGCGCGAAGTGAGCGCATTGCTCGCCGCCCAGCCGGTGCACGCGGTGGTCCCGGTCTGGAACAGCCTCGCCACCGACGTGGAACAGGCGGTGTTCACCGAATTGCCGCAGCAGCGGGCGGCGGAGCTGCTGGCGCAGCTCGAGCCCGCGCGCAGCGCGGCGCTGCTCAACCGCCTCGGGGAAGAAGAGCGCGAGCGCTACAAGCAGTTGCTCAGCGCGCAGGTGGCGGCCGAAATCCGCGCGCTGATGCAGTATCGGCCCGACTCCGCCGGACAGTTGATGGACCCGCGCGTGCTCGCGTTTCGCGGCGAGCTGACGGCGCAAGAGGCGCTGGCGCGCCTGCGGCTGACCAAGCGGCGCGGATTGCGCGAACTGTATCTGGTGGATGATGACGGCCGGCTGGAGGGCCGCGTCGACATCCAGGATCTGGCGCTCGCCGATCCGGATATGACGCTCGCGCAGATGGCGCGCAAGATCTCCGACGCGGTTCAGGACACGGCTCCACGCGAGGAGGTGGTGGAGAAAATGCAGCATGACGCAGTGACCGACCTGCCGGTGATCGACTTCGACGGGCGCCTGGTCGGCGCCATACGCCAGGCCAAGCTCGCCAGCGCCGTGCAGCAGGAAACCACGCTGGACATCCAGACCATGGTCGGTGCCAGCCGCGACGAACGCGCCCTTTCGCCTGCCAGTTTCGCGGTAATCAAGCGCCTGCCGTGGTTGCAGATCAACCTGCTTACCGCTTTTCTCGCGGCCTCCGTCGTCGGCCTGTTCGAAGGCACGATCGCCAAGTACACCGCTCTCGCGGTGCTGCTGCCGGTGGTCGCCGGGCAGTCGGGGAACGCCGGCGCGCAGGCGCTGGCGGTGACCATGCGCGGACTGGTGCTGCGCGAAATCAGCCTGCGCCACTGGCCGCGCGTGGTGTTGAAGGAAGTCAACACCGGCCTGATGAACGGCTGCGCCGTCGCGGCCACCACAGCGCTGGGCGTGTACGTATGGAGCGGGTCGCTGGGCCTGGTGATGGTGATCGCGGCTGCGATGGTGATCTCGATGGTCGCGGCGGGCTTTGCCGGTGCGCTGGTTCCGATCATGCTGCAGCGCTTCGGCCAGGACCCGGCGCAGTCCTCGTCCATCATCCTCACCACCGTCACCGACGTCGTCGGCTTCTTCTCCTTTCTCGGTATTGCGACGCTGTTTTCGGCGCTGCTCTGACGGCATGCAAATGTCCGCTGGAGTGTCGGGAAGCAGCGCCCGCCTGCTTGATCCAAGAAGGATGATGCCGTATTAACCTTTGCTTTGTTGGGGATATAAAGCGGCGCCGGACGCTGCGGGGTTGGCGCAGCGAGTTGATCGTGCTATTCTCGGAAGCATCAATCTTGGCGACGCTGCGTGTGCGCGAGGCATATGCGGAGGCTCGCAAGCTCCAGGCGGTATCCCACCCGCGACGCCTATGGCGCGGCGCGAGTTCAGAGTTTCGCAACATCTTGCTCCGATGCGGCCGCTGCGCGGCGACGCGAACGATAAACCGATAGGAGAATCATCTTGCTGACCGAACACGACATCTATTTATTCAGGGAAGGCACCCACGCGCGCCTGTACGAAAAGTTCGGCTGCCACCTGGGTGTGCGCGAGGGCGTCGCCGGGGCGCATTTTTCCGTGTGGGCGCCCAATGCGCAGAGCGTCTCGGCCATCGGGGACTGGAACGGCTGGAACCAGGACGCGCACCCGCTCAGCGTGCGCGGGGACGGATCCGGGATCTGGGAAGGGTTCGTGCCCGGTGTCGCGCACGGACAGGCGTACAAATACTTCATCGATTCGCGCTTCGGCGGCTACCAGGTGGACAAGGCCGACCCGTTCGCATTCTTTTCCGAAGCGCCGCCGCGGACCGGCTCGCGCGCGTGGAAGCTGGCTTACGACTGGGGCGACCAGGAGTGGATGGCGTCGCGCCGGGCGGCCAACGCGCTCGATGCGCCGATGTCGATCTACGAAATGCACCTGGGCTCGTGGCGGCGCGTGCCCGAGGACGGCAACCGCTCCCTGGGCTACCGCGAGATCGCGCAGCCGCTGGCCGAGTACGTGCGCGAGATGGGGTTTACCCATGTGGAGCTGATGCCGGTCACCGAACACCCGTTTTACGGCTCCTGGGGCTACCAGACCACGGGCTACTACGCGCCGACCGCGCGCTATGGCAGCCCGGAGGATTTCATGTTTCTCGTCGATACCCTGCACCAGCACGGCATCGGCGTCATCCTCGACTGGGTGCCATCGCATTTCCCCAGCGACGAACACGGACTGGGCTATTTCGACGGCACCGCGCTCTATGAGCATGCCGACCCGAAGCAGGGATTCCACCCGGAATGGAAAAGCGCCATATTCAATTACGGCCGCAACGAAGTGCGCGGTTTTCTCGTATCGAGCGCGCTGTACTGGCTCGAGCGCTATCACGTGGACGGGCTGCGCGTGGACGGCGTCGCCTCCATGCTCTATCTGGACTACGGGCGCAAGGAAGGCGAGTGGGTGCCGAACCGCTACGGCGGCAGGGAGAACATCGAGGCGGTCGAATTCCTGCGCCTGATGAACCAGGCGGTGTATCGCGACCATCCCGATGTGCAGACCATGGCCGAGGAGTCGACCTCCTGGCCGATGGTGTCGCGGCCGGTGTACCTGGGCGGACTCGGCTTCGGCATCAAATGGAACATGGGCTGGATGCACGACACGCTCAAGTACATGAGCCAGGACCCGGTCCACCGCAAGTTTCACCATGACCAGCTCACGTTCTCGATCTGGTACGCTTTTTTCGAGAACTTCGTGCTGCCCTTGTCGCATGACGAAGTCGTCTACGGCAAGGGATCGCTGATCGGCAAGATGCCGGGCGATTCCTGGCGCCAGTTCGCGAATCTGCGCCTGCTCTTCGGCTATATGTGGGGGCACCCGGGCAAGAAACTGCTGTTCATGGGCGGCGAATTCGGCCAGCGGCGCGAATGGGCGCACGAGGGCAGCCTGGAATGGCACGTGCTGCAGTATCCCGAGCACGAGGGATTGCGCCGCTGGGTGGCCGACCTCAACCGGCTCTACCGCTCCGAGCCGGCGCTGTATCAGGTCGACTTCGATCAATCCGGTTTCGAATGGGTGGACTGCAACGACAGCGAACAGAGCGTGCTCAGCTTCCTGCGCCGGCCGCGAGGCGGCGGCGCGCCGGTGCTGGTGATGTGCAATTTCACGCCGGTGCCGCGCACGAACTACATCGTCGGCGTGCCGCAGGGCGGCTACTGGCGCGAAATCGCCAACAGCGATGCCACGCTCTATGGCGGCAGCGGCATGGGAAATCTCGGCGGCGTCGAGGCGGCGCCGGTCGCGGCGCACGGGCGCTTTCATTCGCTCGCCCTCACCCTGCCGCCGCTGGCGGTGTTGATGTTCACCTGCGATCGGGCGGCGGAACATGGCTAAGCCCGGAATCCAGCTGAACGACGGGCGCATGCGTGCGGTGATCGAACGCGTCACGCCGTCCGTGGACGGGGGGCGTTTCGCTGCCAAGCGCATCGCAGGCGACGAGGTCGTGGTCGAAGCCGACTGCTTCACCGACGGCCACGATACGCTCGCCTGCCTGCTGCTGTGGCGGCGCGAAGGCGAGACCTCGTGGAACGAAACGCCGATGGCGCCCTTGGGCAACGATCGCTGGCGCGGCGGCTTCGTCGCGGCAACCGTCGGCCGCTACCAGTACACGGTCACGGCCTGGGTGGACCATTTTCTGTCCTGGCGCCACGATTTTGCGCGCCGCCTCGAGGCCGAGGACCTGCGCGTTGCCGCGCTGGTCGGCGCCGGGCTGGTCGAAGACGCCGCGCAGCGCGCGAAGGGCGCGGCGCGCACGCGGCTGAAGGGCTGGGCGTCGGACCTGCGCGCCGTTTCCGAGGCGCAGGCGCTCAAGGCGCTGGGCCTGGACGAAGAGCTTGCCGCGCTTGCCGCCCGCTACCCTGACCGGCGTCTGGCCAGCACCTGCCCGGTCGAGCATCCGCTGACAGTGGACCGCGAGCGCGCGCGCTTTTCCAGTTGGTACGAGCTGTTTCCGCGCTCGGCGTCGAGCGAACCGGGGCGGCACGGCACGCTGCGCGATTGCGAGGCGCGCCTGCCAGCGATCGCAAAAATGGGGTTCGACGTGCTCTACCTGCCGCCGATCCATCCGATCGGGCGCGTCAACCGCAAGGGCGCGAATAACGCCGTCGCCGCGCAGCCCGGCGAGCCCGGTAGCCCCTGGGCCATAGGTTCGGCCGAAGGCGGGCACAAGGCCTTGCATCCCGAGCTCGGAACCATCGAGGATTTCAGGCGCCTGGTCGCGGCCGCGCGCACGCACGGCATGGAACTCGCGCTGGACATCGCGTTTCAATGCGCGCCGGATCACCCCTATGTCACGGAACATCCGAAATGGTTTCGCTGGCGCCCCGACGGCACGGTGCAGTACGCCGAGAACCCGCCGAAGAAATACCAGGACATCTTTCCGTTCGAATTCGAATCCGAGGACTGGTCGGGCCTGTGGCAGGAACTCGCCGGCGTGTTCCGCTTCTGGGCGGGCGAGGGCGTGCGCATCTTCCGTGTGGACAATCCGCACACCAAGCCCTTCGCGTTCTGGGAATGGGCGATCGGGGAATTGAAGCGCGAGTACCCGGATGCGATTTTCCTCGCCGAGGCGTTCACCCGGCCCAGGGTGATGCACCGGCTCGCCAAGCTGGGATTCACCCAGTCCTACACCTACTTCGCGTGGCGCAACTCCAAACACGAGCTCATCGAATACTTCACCGAACTCACGCAGGGCCCCGGGCGCGAATACTTCAGGCCCAATGTCTGGCCCAACACGCCGGACATCCTGACCGAGTACCTGCAGTTCGGCGGGCGGCCCGCCTTCATCGTGCGCCTGATCCTGGCGGCCACGCTGGGCGCCAACTACGGCATCTACGGACCGGCGTTCGAGCTGCTCGAGGCCGAGCCGCGCGATCCGGGCAGCGAGGAATACCGCGACAGCGAAAAATACCAGATCCGGCAGTGGGACCTGCAGGCGCAGCACAGCCTCGCCGAGCTGATCGCGCGCGTCAACCTCGCCCGCCGCGACAACCCCGCGCTGCAGTCCGACGATTCGCTGCTTTTCTTTCCGGTCGATAACGACAGCCTGCTGTGCTACGCCAAGTCCGACATCGCGACCGAGAATCTGGTGGTGACCGTGGTCAACCTCGATCCGCACCACGTGCAGTCGGGCTGGGTGGAGCTCGACCTGGACGCGCTCGGCATCGACGCGCACCTGCCCTATCAGATGCACGACCTGCTCTCGGGCGCGCGCTTTCTGTGGAACGGCGCGCGCAATTTCGTCCAGCTCGACCCGCAACGCGCGCCGGCGCATGTGTTCGCGCTGCGGCGCAAGGTGCGCACCGAACGCAATTTCGACTATTTCCTGTAAGCCATCCGGAACTCGCAATGAACAAGCCGGGCAAGCCCATGCAAGACGATGCAAAGCGGCAGGACGCGACGCCGCTGGACGCGACCGACGACCCGCAATGGTACAAGGATGCCGTCGTCTACCAGCTGCACATCAAGGCGTTTTTCGATTCCAACGGCGACGGACTGGGCGATTTCCCCGGGCTGATCGAAAAGCTCGACTACGTGCGCGACCTGGGCGTGAACACCATCTGGCTGCTGCCCTTCTATCCCTCGCCGCTGAAGGACGACGGCTACGACGTTTCCGACTATCACAACGTGCATCCGCAGTACGGCACCCGCAACGACGTGCGCACGCTGGTGCGCGAGGCGCACCGGCGGGGGCTGCGCGTGATCACCGAACTCGTGGTGAACCACACCTCGGACCAGCATCCCTGGTTCCAGGCGGCGCGGCGCGCGCCGCCTGGATCAAGCAAGCGCAATTTTTACGTCTGGAGCGACACCGACACCAAGTATAGCCAGACGCGAATCATATTCACCGACACCGAAACTTCCAACTGGACCTGGGACCCGGTGGCCAAGGCGTACTACTGGCACCGCTTCTTCAGCCACCAGCCGGACCTCAATTTCGACAACCCCAGCGTACTGAAGGCGGTGATCCGCGTCATGCGTTTCTGGTTCGACATGGGCGTGGACGGTTTCAGGCTGGACGCGATTCCCTACCTCATCGAGCGCGACGGCACCAGCAACGAGAACCTGCCCGAGACGCACGCCGTGATCCGCCAGATCCGCGCGCAGGTCGATGCCAATTACAAGAACCGGCTGCTGCTCGCCGAGGCGAACCAGTGGCCCGAGGACGTGCGCGAATACTTCGGCGAAGGCGACGAGTGCCACATGGCGTATCACTTTCCGCTGATGCCGCGCATCTACATGGCGATCGCGCAGGAAGACCGCCACCCGGTGGTCGAGATCATGCAGCAGACGCCGGAGATTCCCGACAACGCCCAGTGGGCGATATTCCTCCGCAACCACGACGAACTCACGCTGGAGATGGTCACGAGCAAGGAGCGCGACTACATGTACCGGATGTACGCCGCCGACCCGCGCGCGCGCATCAACCTCGGCATCCGCCGCCGGCTCGCGCCGCTGATGGAAAACGACCTCGAGCGCATCAAGCTCATGAACAGCCTGCTCTTGTCGATGCCGGGCTCGCCCATCATCTACTACGGCGACGAAATCGGCATGGGCGACAACATCTTCCTCGGCGACAGGAACGGCGTGCGCACGCCCATGCAGTGGAGCCCGGACCGCAACGCAGGATTTTCGCGCGCCGACCCGCAGCGGCTGTTTCTGCCGCCGATCATGGATCCGATCTATGGTTACGAGGCAGTGAACGTGGAGGCGCAGGCGCGCGACCCGTCCTCGCTGCTCAACTGGATGCGGCGCATGCTGGCGGTGCGCAGGGGCAGCAAGGCCTTCGGTCGCGGGCGCCTGATCTTCCTCAACCCGGGCAACCGCAAGATTCTCGCCTATCTGCGCGAACTCGGCGAGGAGACCATCCTGTGCGTGGCCAATCTCGGCCGCTCGGCACAGCCGGTGGAGTTGAATCTGTCGGTCTATCGCGGCCGCGTGCCGCTGGAAATGATGGGCCGCACCGCGTTTCCGCCCATCGGCGAGCTGCCCTATCTGCTCACGCTGCCCTCCTGCGGCTTCTACTGGTTCCGCCTCGCCGCCGACATCGAGGTGCCCAGCTGGCACGAAGAGCAGGTTCCGATCGAGGAGCGGCCGGTGCTGGTGCTGTTCGACGGCTGGACCAGTTTCTTCCGCGACCGCGTCGTACCGTGGCGCATCCGCATGGCGGAGAAGCTGCGCGCGCAGTTCGAGACCGAAACACTGCCGCGCTTCATCGCCTCGCAGCGCTGGTATGCGGCCAAGGGCGAGCCTATCAAACGCGCGGTCCTGAGCGACTGGGTGCAATGGGGGCCGGCGCAATCTGACTGGATGATCGCGCTGCTGCAGGTCGAGACCGAATCGGGCGAGAGCGGGTATTTCCTGCCGATGGCCCTGGCGTGGGGCGACAGCGACGACGAGCGGGTGCGCTTGCTCGCCGCAGCGACCCTGGCGCGGGTGCGCCAGCAGTCGCGCGTCGGCGTGCTCGCCGATGCCGCCGCCGACGAAAGCTTCTGCCGCGCCATAGTGGCGGCGATCGGCGCGGGGCTCGAATTGGCCTGCGCGCGCGGCAAGCTGCGCTTCAAGCCGACCCGGGCCTTTGCCGGCCTCGCGGGCGAGGCGGTCGAGAAACTGCCGATCACCCGCCCGAAGTTTCAGAGCAGCAATACCGTGGTGATGCTGGGCGAGCGACTGTTCCTCAAGGGTTACCGGCGAGTGCGGCCCGGGGTGAACCCGGAATTCGAGGTGGGGCGCTTTCTCACCGAGGTCGCGCACTTCGCCAACTGCGTGCCGGTGGCGGGCGCGATCGAGTACGTCGCCGCCGATGGCGCCCTGACCAGCCTCGCCCTGCTGCAAGGCCAGGTGGAAAACCAGGGCGACGGCTGGTCGCATACGCTCGACTACCTCGAGCGCATTTTTGCGAGCCAGATAGCCGCAGCGACCGCACTGCCGGCGGATGTGCACGGCGCTTACCTGTCGCTGGTGCAGACCCTGGGCACGCGCACGGCGGAGTTGCACCAGGCCCTCGCAATGCGCACTGGCGACCCGGCCTTCGACCCGGAAGCGCTCGAAGCCGGCGAGCTCGCGCTCTGGAGGCAGCGCGTGCACGAGGACGCGCTCGCTACGCTAGCCCTGCTCGAACAGCGGCAAGTCGGGTTCCCCGCGCCCGCACTTGCGAACGCGCGCGCGCTGCTCGGCGCGCGGCATCGCCTGTTCGAGCGGATCGAGGCGTGCGCCATGCCGGCGGGCGCCTGCCTCAAGACCCGTTACCATGGCGACTACCACCTGGGCCAGGTGCTGGTGAGCAACAACGATTTCATCATTATCGATTTCGAAGGCGAGCCGGCGCGGCCGCTCGCCGAGCGCCGCGCCAAGCACTCTACGCTGCGCGACGTTGCCGGGATGCTGCGCTCCTTCGATTACGCGCGCTGGAGCGCCGTGCTGCGCGACAACTACACCGACAGCGACCGCGACAGGATCGCCCCGCTGGCGCAGGAGTGGGCGCGCGAGGCGCGCGAAACCTTCCTGCGCGCCTACGACGAGACCGCGCGCGCCGGCGGCCTGTACGCATCGTTCGCCGAAGTGCGGGGCCTGATCGACTTGTTCGAACTGGAGAAGGCACTGTACGAGCTGCGCTACGAGGTCAACAACCGCCCGGCCTGGATCAACGTTCCGCTGCAGGGCGTGCTTGCGCTGTGTGCGCTGGTGCCGGACGCCGCGGCTGGCGATGCCACGAATACACTAGGAGGCTGATATGGAAAAGGTCGATATCATGCTCGAGCCCGTGCGGGCATTTTTGGTGCAGATTGGCGGGTTCCTGCCCAAGCTCGCGCTCGCGTTCGGGGTGCTGATCGCGGGCTGGCTGCTGGCCAAGTTCGCGCGGTTCGCGATCGACAAGGCATTGCGCGCGATCAATTTCAATGTGCTCACCGAGCGCGCGGGCCTGGACGGTTTCCTGCGCCAGGGCGGCATCGAAACCGACACCACCGGAATCCTGGGCCTGCTCGTCTACTGGCTGGTCATCCTTGCCGCCCTGATCATCGGCTTCAACAGCATGGGGCTCACCTACATCACCGGGCTGCTGGGCGAGGTCGTCCTGTTCGTGCCCAAGATCGTTGCGGCCCTGCTGATCCTCGCCTTCGGCGCGTATTTCGCCCGTTTCGTCGGCAACGCGGTGATCACTTATTGCAGGAACATCAGCATCCAGGACGCCGACGTGCTGGGCAAGCTCGCGCAGTACGGCATCATGACCTTCGTCGTGCTGATCGCGCTGGACCAGGTCAACGTGGGCGGGGATATCGTCCGGCAGAGCTTCCTTATCATTCTTGCCGGTGTGGTGTTTGCGCTGGCGCTCGCCTTCGGGCTGGGCGGCAAGGACGCTGCGGCGGAGCTGATCGACCGCTGGTGGCCGCGAGACAAGAAGAACGACAGCGACTAGGCGGCGCGCGCGCGTGGGAAGGAGTGTTGTTTGCAGCGCCTCGAAATCGAGCCCGCGGCGCTCGAGGCGCCGGCCGGACTGCCTTGCCAAATATCGCTGCTCAATGAAACAGCGTCAGCACGCCGGTGTAGCCGTAGAGCCGGTCGTGGGAAATCTCGCCGTTGCAGAAGAATCCAACCAGCGGCAGCTCGCCCAAGGCCTCGCTCACCAGGGCGAGCTCGGCGCCGCGGCTGCCGAACATGTGCTCGCCGCGACCCACGCAGGAGAAGTACAGTGCCCCGCGCGCCTGGGCCGGCGCCTCCTCGCGCAGTTCGGCGAGGATGCGCCGCAGGTCGCGGCGCGCGCTCTCGGGGTCGCGTTTGCAGAACATGAGCTCGGCGCCCGGCTCGACCATGTCGCCGATCGCGATCAGGCCCTTGCCCGGGTCGAAGCCGACCAGGTTGCGGACCAGATAGTCGCCGCGGTCGGACCCCGCCACGGGCAGGCCGACGTGGATGAAGTGCGCGGCCCGGTGCAGGTCGCGCGCGAGCACCTCGCCGATCGCCTCGTTCATGACCGCCAGCGCCGGCCGGCCGTCCAGGGTGCTGATGACGTTCGATTCGCAAGCGGTCACGCGATATCTTCCGGGCAGCGGGGCGCAACCCTGGGTGAGACGCGTGCTGACGCCGACCGAGGAAGCGAGCACGGCACCGGAAAGCCCGCCTGAAATCACCTCGTTGGCGACCTGCACGGCGCGCGAGCGCGAACTGGAAATCCCGCCGACCAGGAATCCGCTCGCCACTTTGGAGGACATGTCCGCGATCAGCTCGGCGACGTCCGGCGTACCCGGGTCGGCGTGGATCACGCCGAAATGCGCCGGCGCATCGCCGGCGAGCCGCGCGCGCCCGGAGAAAACCTGGTACTGGTCCGCGGACAGTTCGGCCACCATCGCGGCGAGCGCCGGCTCGCCCAGGTATTCCGTCCCGCTGGCGATGATCCCGATGCCGACCGTGCCGACCCAGTCGGCGACGCCGGTCTGCTCGCGCAGCGATTCGACTATCGGGGCGGCGTAGGGGACCAGCGCGTCGGTGAAATAGACGAAGCCCAGCCCGCCGCCGGGGCGCCCGAGGCGCCCGGCGCATTGCGCGACGCACTCGCGCCAGTTGTTGCCGCTTGCATGGGCGGCGCGAAACGCAGTCATAAGGTCTGCTCGATGCCGTTCATGATGCTCTGATGATGAGGTCCGGTATGCTCAGGGTACCGTTAATCCGCTGGCCGCTCAACAGCGAGCTACCTTCAGGCTCATACCATGTCGGAATAGACTCCAATTCAGAATTACCGAAATGGCCCCCAAGGCAGGGGAGCACGAGGGGTTGCATCCCTTCATTGTTAGTCGAGCCCTAAGTCGACCAGTTCAGATAGAGCATCTCGCTCGTCGCGGGATCGACTTCGACTTGGCGCACGATCACGCGTCCGTCATAGCGCGCTTTGACGCGGTACTGGCCTTTGGGCAGACGCATGAGCACTATCGGTCCCGCGGAATTTGCGTGCAACACCGGCATGCCGTCGTGCGCCTGGACGAGGAGATCGACGCCGGTGATGAAGTTCCCGATCTTCGAACGCGATAGCACCAGTGCCAGCGGATAGTCTGAGGCGGCGCGGCGCATCGCGTCCGCTTCGGTTTTGCCGATGCCGCCGGTGATGTAGCTTGCTTTTCCAGATCGAACTGCCGGCGGCAAGTCGCCACCAAAGGCAAGCCCCGATAGTGAAAGTGTCAGGATGGATGCGAGCGCCGCGAACATGAGTCGCTTCATCTTGGTCTCCTTTTCGGTTGATGGTCAATGACAACAAATAGCGCATTCCGCGCCATTAACCGATGCGACCACTGACGCGATGCCGAAGTTCCGACGGACTCTGTCACGCGAGCGGCAGCCCGGCGCGGCGTGAACTTCGCCGCGGGTGCTTTGTCCCACTGATATCAGAGGAGTCAAAACCATGGCTTATGCAAGCTTGCTGTATCAACTCTGCTCGCAACTCATCTTTATGGCCGTGCCCCTAGCCAAGACTTCGGAGGTGCCCGCGGCAGGTGGTGAAACGATAGTCGATATCCTCGCGCGCGCTTCGGAACGAGCACGCAATGCGGCGCTCGAGTATATCGGGCTGGTGACCCCGCAGGAGGTCGAGCATCTCATGCAGGCGACGCAGGTGAGGCTGATTGATGTGCGTACGCGGCGCGAGCGCGAGCGCGAAGGTGAATTGGAAGGAAGCATGACGATCGAGTGGGGCAACAGGAGGCTGAACGCCGTCGACGAACGCTTTGTCGACGAACTGACGGGCAGGTTCGGCCGCGAGGAAATTGTCATATTCGTCTCGCGCCGCGGCAGGCGCTCGCATCGTGCCGCCCGCGCGGCTGCTGCTGCCGGATATGCACATGCACTGAGCGTAATCGACGGCCTCGAGGCGATGTGCGCCGCAATCGAAACCCCGGGCGAGCATGTCGAGGAACTCCTGGACGAGGCGCTGCGGGAAACCTTTCCTGCCAGCGACCCTGTCTCGCCGTCAAGGTCACGCGCAAAGCCCGCCGAAAAGCTTAGCGGCGCGGCTCGATCGACCCGGAACAGCGGAGTGAAATGGCGCCGCCGAATCTGAAAAAAAGCCCCATAAGGAGACTGGTCATGAGCGAGCACGTATAAGGCACTGGAACTCACTGGCTCATCCGAATTTAGGACCGAATACGGCCGTGTCTTCGGCCCATGCCTGGCGGCGTCGTAGCGCTCGCTGTCCGTGCTGGTATTCGGATTTGAATCGCGGCGGTCGAGCCACATGTACGGAGGATGAAATGCAACATTTGCACAAACTCGCGGACCTGAAGAAATATTCGCTGCTCGCCAGCGACGGCGAGATCGGCAAAATCATCGAAGTGTATTTCGACGACGCGCAGTGGGCGCTGCGCTATTTTGTCGTGCGCACCGGAGGCTGGCTGCTCGGGCGCGAAGTGCTGATCGCGCCCCGCGCGATTGCCGGTCTGGACGAAGAAGCCGGGCAGCTCCAGCTCGACCTGACGCGCGAACAGGTGGAGAAAAGCCCGCCGGTGGAGACGCAAGAACCGGTGTCGCGCCACTACGAGACCCTTTATTACCAGTATTACAACTGGGATCCCTATTGGATGGCAGGCCCCATGGGCGGCTCGATGTCGGCGGCGCCGCGAACGGTGCTGCGTCCGCAGATCGGTCGCGCGCGGGAACCCGAGAATCCGCATTTGCGCGCCAGCGGCGAGGTGCACGGCTACCGCCTACAGGCGATCGACGGCGAACTCGGAGAGGTGCACGATCTCATCATCGACGTTCGCGACTGGAAGGTGCGCTACCTGGTGGCCGATACGCGCAAGTGGCTGCCCGGAAAAAAAGTGCTGCTCGCACCCGCCTGGGTAGAGGGCATCGACTGGGTGGAGAGGGAAATCACGGCCGACCTCGAACGCGAGACCATACGCAGCGCACCGCCCTATGATCCGTCCCGGGCAATCGGCGCCGACTACGAGGTCCGGCTCCTCGGACACTACGGCAAGGCGACGCACAAGGAGGAAGTCTGAACAGGCGCCCGCGATGGCGGACATTGCGTTTTCGACTGGCGCAGCTTGCTGCGTCGATTCCAACTAAAGGAGTAGCACCATGAGCGATAGACAGGCCTACGAACAGAAGCTGCAGGCGCAGCTCGCGCAATGGCGCGCGCAGATCGATAAACTGAAGGCGAAGGCCGATCTGGCGAACGCCGAGGCGAAGATCGAGTTCAACCGGCAAATGGCCGAACTCCAGGCGAGCCAGGCGCGCGCCGCAGCGCGGCTCGACGAGTTGCGCGCCGCGAGCAGCGCTGCCCGGGAGGAGTTGAGCCGGGGGGTCGAGCAGGCGTTTCACGAGGTCGGAGAAAGCGTAAAGGCCGCTGCAGCGAAGTTCAAGCAGTAGATCTGCGACAGCAGCTTAACGATGTGGCGCAATGGTACGGCGGCGTGAAGCAGGCTACGGCGCAGGCGTGGGATCAGGTAAAGCAGGGTTTCATCGGCGCATACGGCGCGCTCGACGAGTCGTTCAGCGTAGCGGCCCGCCAATTCGACACCGCTTCAGTTGCAAAGAACAAGTAGCCGCGTCGAAAACCGATCGTCGCCTGGGCCCGCAAGGCCTGGCCTCGCGGGTAGGCATCGCCAGTTAGCCGGCTGCGGCGATCATCCGTCCTATCGGCGGGGCAGCCCTGCGCGTCGTCGGGATGTCGATCGCCGGGTCACATGCGGTAGATGCGGCCGTTTTCGATGCGCACCCTGTCGCCCGTGCGCAGATTGCTGATGTCGTCCTGCGTAAGCACCTGATCGCCGCCGCCGTCCATGCGCACGGTGACACGGAAGGTTTCGTTGGGTCGGCGCGAACGCCTGGCGATCTCGTTGCCGGCCACCGCACCGCCGGCGGCGCCGATCACCGTGGCCGCGGTCTGTCCGCTGCCGCCGCCGATCTGGTGGCCGACGAGTCCGCCTATGATGCCCCCGATCACGGTGCCTGCGACATCGGAAGAACTGCCTTTGTCCACCACCTCGATGCGGTCCACCACGCCGGTGCCTGCGACGGGCGCCGGTTGCGGTTGAAAATACGGTTGATTGGCGCAAGCCGAAAGCAGCATTGCCGCGATCAACGGCGCCCAGATAAAGCGGAAAGTCTTCACATTGTCCTCCATTGGATAGGCAACGACAGGAACAGGCTGATGAAATGCACACGACGGGTTCATGTAAGCTATGACAAGCCCGCCGGGCAGAGATTCCCCCGTTTCGCCGCGCGGGGCCGGTCGATGCAGGTGATGGCGGCACCGGTGCTGGCGGAAAATCCGGCTTTCGCTTTCACCTTCATTGAGGCGGCGCCTGCGGCGCGCGCGGCCGCCGCCGGATCTGACAGCGCGCGGGCAGAAACGCGGGAAGCAGCACCAGGGCGATGAGAGCCGCGGCACCGGTCAAATGCAGTTGGCCACGGGTTCTATGTCGGAGGCAGTGGCGGGGCGAACGTCAAGACCGCCGGGTCGGCAAGGTGCACGCGATAGGCTGCGCGCTCAAGCGGCGCTGCGAGGCGATCCAGCGCTTCCAGCCCGGCCACGAGCGCTACTGTGCGCAGCAGTTCCGCACCGCCGCTCACGTCAAGAATCTCCATGCTTGCGGCGCTTTGCGCCGGGTGTACACGCACAAACAGCGCGTGGTGAAAATTTGCGGGGAGGGTGATTTTCACCTGGCGGCCCCCGGCGATCGCCTGTGCGGCAGCGTGCGCGGTTTCAGTTCCGTGCCAGACGAGTTTCACAACAGGCATGTCATCCATATGTCCTCCGGGGTCAGGGGCGCATAATTCCTGCTCAAATTCGCGATCCCGTCATTTCGACTTGGCGCCGAGCAGCGAGCGCATGACGAGCGGCGTGACCACAGTGGTAGCGAGCGCCATGATCACCACGGCCGAAAACAGGTTCGCCACTATCGGCGGCGGCGGGTCCGGCTGCAGAAACAGCCCCGCCTGAAGCGCAACATTGGCAATGATCAGCTCGACCGCACCACGCGCACTCATCGCAGTGCCCACGCCGAGCGCATCGCGCGGACTGAATCCCATGGCGTACGCCGGCAGGCCTGCGCCCAGGAGTTTGCCGAAAAACGCGGCCAGCACCAGAATTCCCACGAACAGCGGAATCTCGGCGGCCGCCGCAGTGTCCAGATGCAACCCGATGGAGGCGAAGAACAGCGGCCCGAACAGGCCCATCGTGAGGCTGGTGAGGCTGGACTGGATCTTGTCGAAGACCTTGGGTTCTATCGTGCGATGCACGAAGAACAGGCCCGCGAGGAAGGCGCCGAGCATGAAATGCATTCCGAGCTCCTCGGCGAGCAGCGCGTAGGCCAGCGCTGCGACCAGGAGCGCGCTGAACTGGAACTCCTGCGCCTGGGCGAATTTGAGCCGCCTGCCGATCCAGGGAAATACGTATCGTCCGAAAACGCCCGCGATGAGGAAATACAGGATCACTTTGCCCACGAGGCTGACGACCGACGCGGCGTCGGGCAAGCCGCCCGTCTTGATGACCGCGGTGAGCACCGCGAGCAGCATGAGGCTCAGCACGTCGTCGAACACCGCCGCTGATACGACGGTCTGCCCGAGTTTCGTCTTGAGCTCGCCCAGGTCCATCAACACCTTGATCGAGACCGGCACGGCGGTGATCGCGAGCGCGGTACCGAGAAACAAGGACTGTCCGAATTTCAGTGGCGAGTCCGGCAGAAATGCCCAGGCGAGGCCGTAGCCGAGCGCGAGCGGCAGCAACATGCCGCCGGCTGCCACGCCCAGCGCGCGACCCGATGCCTGCACCAGCTCGCGCGGATGCAATTCTATGCCGGCAAGCAGCATCAGAAAGAAGATCGCCAGGTCGGTGATGGCTTTGAAGACTTCGTTGTCGGGCAGATCGGCCAGAACCGGGAATGTCCCGGAATAACGGTTGGCCAGCATGCCCAGCGCGATGCCGGCGATCAGCTCGCCCACCAGCGCCGGCTGGCGCAGGCGTTCGGCCAATTCGCCGCAAATGCGGGTGACGAGCAGCAGTACCAGCAGAATGTAGAGCAGATGCATAGTCCTGTCTCCTGCGGTCGGTATTCATCGTGGTTGGTGTACCGTATTGCGAGCAGCGGCTCACTCCGATGAAGGAGATCGCCCGCGGGAGTCCCTGCGGCGCGGATGCTGCGCCGCGTTACTGACGGTTCGGGAACAGCCGCGAGGCCCGCCTGAGATAGAATTCGACAGGACCGGAGATGGCGAGCACTTCGCCGTCGCGGCCCAGGAGCTGCACCTGCAATGTGTGTGTACCGCGGTCGATTCCATCCAGCGTGAACGCGTAATACTTGTGCAGCCCGCCCACGGCGCGTCCGTCCACCAGCGCCTGCAGTGCGAAGCCGCTGCGTAGGTCTTGCGCATGCCCCAGCTTCACCGAAACGCTGATGCGGCCGCTGTTGTCATGCACCGTTTCCATGCTCTGCGGCGAGCTAATGCCGATCGAAGGTGCCGCGTAGCCCTGGGCAGCCAGCAGCATCGCAAGCAGCGCCGCCGCACAGCGCATCGCCGGGTGCGCAGCACGCACATCGCACCCCGGCGCATCGACACGCTCCGTTTTCATGACGCGGCTCATGCAACTAGGATTAAACCAAGCGAAGGAAGTTCCAGCGAGGAACTGATGTGCGGACCCCGCCGGCGCGCCGGCAGCGCCCGGGCTCGCGCGCACCACCGGCTACTTCCCGCTTGCGAGAAACACTCCCCGCGGAGAGCGCATCGTGAGGAGGTGCACTTTCGCGGCAGGAAATCGTTTTTCAACGGACCCTTGGTCTGCGACAGTGGAAGCATGCGCGCAATCGACACCCGTTCAGAGCTCGGGCAGGTGCAGCTCCGCGCGCACCGGCAGGTGGTCCGAGGCTGCACGTGCGCGCGGACTTGCGTGCACGCGGACCTTGCCGAGCAGCCCGCGCGGCTCGACCCAGATGCGGTCGAGCGCGAACAGCGGCCATCTTGCCGGAAAGCTCGGCGGTGCCGGCGTGCGGCCGAAGCGTCGCCGCAGCCAGCGCAGCGGCCGGCCCCAGAGGAACCATTCGTTCAGGTCGCCGAGCAGGAGTTGCGGGGTCGACGCGCGTACACGCATCAGCGCGAGCAGGCGGCGCATCTGCGCGCGCCGCTCGCCGGGACGCAGTCCCAGGTGCGTGGCGACGACGCGTAGCGCGATTCCGCCGGCATCGAGCCGCGCGTCGAGCGCGCCGCGCGGCTCACGTCCGGGCAGACTGAGGTCGACGCGGGCGAGCTCGCACACGCCGAGGCGCGTGAGCAGCGCATTGCCGTAGTGTCCGTCTTTGCGCATCAGCGTGGGACCGGCAAGCGCGGCGTAGCCCAGGCGATCGCCGAAATCGGCGAGCAAATGCAGCGCCTCCTCGGGACTCCAGCGCAGTTCCTGCAGTGCAATTACGTCGGCGTCGAGTTCGCGCAGAACGCCGAGCGTGCGCTCGGGATCGAAGCGGGAGTCGCCTCCGATGCAGCCATGCACGTTGTAGCTGGCGACGGTCAGCCGCACTTGCTGCGCATATCGGTCAAGTCTGCTCGTGCGCGCGCTTGCGCGAATGCCGCCGCAGCCACCAGCGAATGGCGAGCGCGCCCATGCCAACCGCAACCAGGACCACAGCGAGCAGCGCAAACGTCCCGGGCGACGGCGCCTTCAGCGCGGCCGCCAGGCGGTCGGAGAACACCGCAGCGGCGAGTATCCCGGGTGACAACCCCAGCGCGCTGCCGATGAGAAAGTCTCGCATGCGCAGGCACGAGGCGCCGGCTACGAGATTGACCACCGTAAACGGCGCCACCGGCAGCATGCGCAGCACCATAACCGCGAACACGCCGCCCTCGCCCAGCCGCCGGCTGAGCGCATTGAGCCGCTTGCCTGCAATCTGTCGTACTGCGCGCCGGCCTAGCGCGTGTCCGAGGGCGAAGGTAAGCCCGCCGCCCAGCAACGAACCGGTCAGGGCGTAGGCAAAAGTCACCCAGGGAACAAATACGAAAGCGGTGGCAACGATGACCAGAGTGATCGGCACTGCAGCGAGGGAAGCGGCAACATAGACGCCGAGGATCCAAACCGGCGTCCAGGCCGAGCGTTCGATCGCGCCGGCCAGCGCGTACAGCGTGTCCATGTCCAGCCAGTGGTGCAGCGGCCCCCAGCGCCAGGCTAGCGCCAGTGTCGTGACTGCAAGTAGCGCCAGCGTGATGCCCAGGATATGCCTGCCTGCCCGCGGGCGTTCTTCCTCCGGGACCATCTCCTCGACCAGACGTTCCGGGTCGACCGGCCTTTCCGGATCGATCATGTCTGCGTCAGGTATCAATTGGTCGAGCCCCGGATCGAGCTCGGGCTCGAGCACTTTCAGGGTGCGCTCACGGCCCTGCAGCGCCTCGATCGCCTCGATCAGCGAGCCGTGGCGCTCGAGCGCCTGCGCGACCTCCTGCGGCTCGACATCGAGGTGCTCGGCCAGCAGCCGGTTGCGTATCGAAGCGATCGAGCGCGCCGCCCCGGGCGTCCGCGCCTCGATGGCGAGGTCGCACTCGGTATCGATCCCCATCGAGCGGTTGTTGAGATTCGACGATCCGACGCGCAGCAGACGGTCGTCGACGATCATCAGCTTGCTATGCAGGTCGATGCAGTTCCCGCCCAGGCCGGCCTGTTCGGGATAGTACACGCGCAGGCGCCCGCGCCCGTCTTCGGGCGCGAGACGCTTGATGAGGCGCGCGCGCAGCACCTCCATGGTGTTGCGCTCGAGCCAGCCCCCGCCGGTGCGGCGCGTGACTATCACGAACTCGGGACCGTCGGGCTCCGACAGCCGCTCGGCGATCGCCTGGCCGATGACCGGCGCGGTGAAATACTGGTTCTCGATGTAGACCGAACGCTCGGCGGCGCGGATGCCGTCGAGATAAAGTCGCAGCACCTCGCGCACCGGCTCTGCGCCTCGGTGTTCGGGTTCGGTCCGCGCGATGGCAATTGCAAGGTCCCTGAATTCGGGCTCGACCGTGCGCGGCCAGAGTTCGGTTTGCCCCGGCGCAGTCGCCGCCCGTGCTTCGCCATCGGTCGCACGCAGCCAGCGCCTGCGGGCGAGACTGCCCAGAACTGCGGCGGCTTCGCCATCGACCATCAATTGCACGTCGTGAAACGGCGCGTAGGGCTTGCCGTCGGGGCTGCGCCGATGCGGCTCGCCAGGCGCGTGCCGCGGCGTATCCCAGCGGCCCTTGGTGAGATCCAGGCCGCCGACAAACGCAAGCGCGTCGTCCAGTACGACGATCTTCTGATGGTGCGAACCTCCCGCAGGGTGCCGGTCGTCGAGATGGAAGTGCAGCCGCTTGTGCGTGCGCCAGCCGAGGTTGTAGATCGGCAGGATCTCGCGATCGAGCGCGTAGAGCATGGCAAAATCCCAGTCCAGCACATAGACATGCAGCCGGCGATTGCGCTCGACCAGGGCATCGAGGAACTTGCCCAGTGTCCGGGGCAGGCCGTCCTCCTCTGCATCGGGCGGGAAGGGGGTGCGGCTGTCCACATCCCAGCCGATGATGAATATGCAATGTCTGGCATTGCGCGCGGCGCGCCGCAGCACGGAAAAATAGGCTTCGCCATCGACGAGCAGTGCGGCGCGGTCGGCGTGCGCCACGCGCCAGCAGTTTTGCCCCGGCTGGAGAATTTCCGCCTTGCTCATGCCAGTGCTCCGCGCGACGATGCGCGCTTCTAGTGATTTGCCTCGACGCCAGATGCGGCTGTTGCGCTGCGTACGCGTCGCCACCATTAATAATGACAGCGGCCCCGGCTCAATGTTCCGTGCGCCTGCGCGCGACCTGCACTACGGCAATTCAGGTATGCGAATTACTGCGGCCGGGGGGTTGCGAACGGCCGCCAGCTTTGTTATTTTGGTATTGCACGTCATCGTCAACCTGCGTGCTTCCCTCCAAGCTGCCTCTGCAGCTATCCCGTTTGGACCGTCGCGGTTACCGCATGGAATGCGGCATTGCTTGGCGACGGGGCGCAAAAATCCGGGGGAGCGCGCCATTCGAAAGGAGTTCTCATGAACCGAACTGTCACTAACGAATGTTCGACGAAAACAGCGCATTTTACCGGGCCTGCCATACTGCAGTCGGCGCAGCACACGGCTGACATCGATCGTCGATTGGTGGCGCGCGCCAAGCGCGGCGACAAGCAGGCGTTCGCCGAATTGTTCGAGAGACACCATGGCCGCCTGTCGCGCCTGCTATTGCACATGATCCGCGACCCGGCCGAGGTCGAGGACCTGAGCCAGGAGGTGTTTATCAAGGCCTACCTGGGATTGCCGGCGTTTCGCGGCGACAGCGCCTTTTATTCCTGGCTGTATCGCATCGGCGTCAACGCCGCCAAGAACCACCTGGCCGCATCGAAGCGCCGTGCGCCCACCCTGACGGGGCTCGATATCGAGCAGGTGGAAAGCTACGAGAATGCGCTACAGCTGCAGGACCCCGGCACGCCTCTGAACATGCTGCGCGCCGGCGAGATGGCACAGGCGCTGGAGTGCGCCGCGGCCGAACTGTCGCCGGAATTGCGCGTCGCGCTCGAACTGTGCGAGGTAAGGGCGATGAGCTATGAGGACATCGCGCGCAGCGAGGACTGCCCTATCGGCACGGTGCGCTCGCGCATCTTTCGCGCGCGCGAGGCGATCGCCAATCGGCTGCGCCCCATGCTTGACTCGGAAAGTGATCGTATTTGGTGAGCGCCGCAGCGCGCGCGCTGTATCCATCAACAGAGCCTGCGCGGCGCAACATCGAACCCGGGCCTTTCCCGCAGGGCAGTTGCCGGCAGCGATGCCCATGACGCGCAGATGCATGACGCAACGCGGGCCGGGCTCAGCGCATGCCCGCCAGCAGGCTGCTCAGATCGTCGGCATGCTCTTCCTCCATCGCGAGTATGCCTTCGAGCATGCGACGCGTGCTCGGATCCTTGTCGCCGAGATAGGCGATCATCTCGCGGTAAGTGTCGATGGCGATGCGCTCGGCGACCAGGTCCTCCCTGATCATGTCGGCCAGATCCTTGCCCTCGACGTACTGGGCGTGCGCGCGCGGGGCAAGGACCTCCGGGTTCAGATCGGGCTCGCCCTGCAGCTGGACGATGCGCTGCGCGATTCTGTCGGCGTGCTGTTGCTCCTCGCCGGCGTGCTGCAGGAACTCCTGAGCCACGGCGTCGGCGTTGATGCCGCTCGCCATGAAGTAGTGGCGCTTGTAGCGCAGTACGCAGACAAGCTCGGTCGCCAGGGCCTCGTTGAGCAGGTCGGTCACCGCCTTGTGGTCGGCGCGGTAGCCCTCGGTGAGGGCGCCGCGCTCGATGTGCTTGCGCGCGCGCTGGCGGATGGTCTGCAGGTCGGTGAGGAATGGATGCTGCTTGGCTCTTTGGTCCATCGCGGTCTCCTGTTTTCGGGTTTGGGTAAGTGCGTCCGCTGGCGGGCGGCACTCCTGCTTGGATCGCCCGCGGTGTCCGCAGTTCCGTCGAATTGCGCCCCGCAATGACGATAACAGTGCCCGATTTCGCGCAGCTCCCGCTCGTCGCCGGTATCGCGGTGTTCGTCGCGGCGGCCGCGCTGATCGGCGTTGCGGGCTGGCAGCTTGCTACAGTGGCCAACCGGATCGCCGAGCGCACCGGACTTGGTCAGGCATTGACCGGCGCGGTGTTCCTCGGCGCCAGCACTTCGCTCTCGGGTACCGTCACCTCTATCACCGCCGCCGCTGGGGGTCACCCGGAACTCGCCTTCGCCAATGCCATCGGCGGCATCTCGGCGCAAACGGCGTTCCTCGCGATCGCCGACATGACCTATGCGCGGGCCAACCTCGAGCATGCCGCGGCGTCCGTCGCCAATATCATGCAAGGCGCGCTGCTCGTGGTCATGCTCGGCATCATCCTCGCGGGCATGTCGGCCCCGCCGGTGAGCGTGTTCGGCATGCATCCGGTTTCGCTCGTGCTTCCCGTGGCTTACGTCTACGGCATGCGGCAGGTGTTGCGGGCGCACATGGCACCGATGTGGCGGCCGCAGCGCACCGCCGAGACGCGCGAAGACCGCCCCGCTGGCAGGCACGGCTACGGCGGCATGGCGAAGTTGTGGATCCGCTTTGCGGCGCTGTCGGCGACAGTGGGCAGTGCCGGCTGGCTGATCGCGAAGACCGGCGTGATTCTGGCGCAGCGCACCGGCCTTTCGGAAACGGGGGTGGGCGCGATATTCGCCGCGGTCTCCACTTCGCTTCCTGAACTCGTAACCTGCATCGCTGCGGTGCGCCAGGGCGCGCTTACCCTCGCGGTGGGCGACATTGTCGGCGGCAACGTGTTCGACACCCTGTTCGTGTCGCTCGCGGATGCGGCCTATCGGGATGGATCGATTCTGCATGCAGTCGGCTCGCGCGGCGTGTTCGTGACCGCGCTGCCGGTGCTGCTGACCGGGGTGTTGCTGATGGGGCTAATTCGCCGCGAGAAAAGCGGCATCGCCAACATCGGCTTCGAGAGCTTTTTCGTATTGCTGCTGTATTTCGCCGGCGCGGCGCTGATGCTCGCCTTCTGAAGCGGACCGCTTGCGAAATGGACGGCGTTTGCGGGGCGGGCGGATCAAGCCCGCGCCGCGGCTTGGCTGCGCCCGTAGTATAATTTGCGCTCTGCACAGAACCTGGCGCGCGCGCGAAAACAGCGCATACGCCCGATCGTGCGCTATGTGCGATAGCGCAAATTCCCTTGAGTCCGTTGCCATATGCAATTCCGCGACGGGCCGGTTTGGGGGAGCATGAGGGGAGGCATCCCCTCGTTTTGTCACAGATTCTAAGGCGTCGAACATGAACCCCATTACTGCCGTCTGGCCCGGCCGTCCGAATCCCCGTGGGGCGATCTGGGACGGCGAAGGCGTCAACTTCGCGCTGTTCTCCGAGCATGCTACGAAGGTCGAGCTGTGCGTGTTCGACGACCTGGGGCGGCGCGAGATCCAGCGCATCGAGCTGCGCGAGCAGACCGACCTGGTCTGGCATTGCTACCTGCCCGAAGCGCGTCCGGGCATGCTCTACGGCTATCGCGTCCACGGCCCGTACAAGCCCGAGGAAGGACAGCGCTTCAATCCGAACAAGCTGCTGCTCGACCCGTATGCGCGCAACATCGACGGCAACGTGCGCTGGAGCGACGCGCTGTTCGGCTACACCATCGGCGGCAAGCGCGAGGACCTGTCGTTCGACCGGCGCGACAGCGCGCGTGGCATGCCCAAATGCAAGGTGATCGACCCGGCGTTCACCTGGGGCGAGGACCGGCGCCCGAACG
The DNA here is from genome assembly GCA_014860355.1 of Burkholderiales bacterium. GTDB lineage: Bacteria > Pseudomonadota > Gammaproteobacteria > Burkholderiales > SG8-39 > 2-12-FULL-64-23. Next base: position 25,115 of record JACZJV010000131.1, read on the forward strand.
TGCCCTGGAACGACATGATCATCTACGAGGCGCATGTGCGCGGATTCACCATGCGCAACGAGGCGATTCCGCCGGCGATGCGAGGCACCTACGCGGGACTGGCCAGCGCCCCGTCGATCGAATACCTCAAACGCCTGGGCGTCACCACGGTGGAATTGATGCCGGTGCACGCCTATGTCGACGACCGCTACCTGGTCGAGCGCGGCCTGACCAACTACTGGGGCTACAACACCATCGGCTATTTCGCGCCGGAGCGGCACTACTCCGCCTCGGGCAAGGTGGCCGAATTCAAGACCATGGTGAAGACCCTGCATTCCGCAGGGCTGGAAGTCATACTCGACGTGGTCTACAACCACACCGCCGAAGGCAACCACCTCGGTCCGACGCTGTCGTTTCGCGGCGTGGACAACGCTTCCTACTACCGCCTGACGCCGGAGAACCGGCGCTACTACGCGGACTATACCGGCTGCGGCAACACGCTGAACATGGTGCACCCGCGCGTGCTGCAGATGATCATGGACTCCCTGCGCTACTGGGTGACCGAGATGCACGTCGACGGCTTCCGCTTCGACCTCGCCTCGGCGCTTGCGCGCGAGTTGCACGAGGTGGACCGGCTGGGCGCGCTTTTCGACATCCTGCGCCAGGACCCGGTGTTGAGCGAGGTGAAACTCATCGCCGAGCCCTGGGATCTCGGGGAAGGCGGCTATCAGGTGGGCAATTTTCCGGTCGGCTGGTCCGAATGGAACGACAAGTACCGCGACACCATGCGCGCCTACTGGAAAGGCGACGGCGGCCTCATCGGCGAATTTGCGCAACGCATCACCGGCTCCAGCGATCTGTACGGACACGGCGGCCGCCGCCCGCATGCGAGCATCAACTTCGTCAGCGCCCACGACGGCTTCACGCTGAAGGATGTCGTTTCCTACAACGACAAGCACAACGACGCCAACCAGGAGGGCGGCCGCGACGGTCACGACAACAATCTGTCGTGGAATTGCGGCGCTGAAGGCCCCACGAACGACCCCGCGGTGCGCGCGTTGCGCGCGCGCCAGCAGCGCAATATGCTCGCCACGCTGTTCTTGTCCCAGGGCGTGCCGATGCTGCTCGCCGGAGACGAGATCGACCGCAGCCAGCAGGGCAATAACAACGCCTACTGCCAGGACAACGAGACCTCCTGGATCGACTGGACGCAGAGCGACGAAAGCAACAAGTTGCTCGCGTTCACGCAGCGCGTCATCGCCTTGCGTCGCGCACACCCGGTGTTCCGGCGGCGCGACTTCTACAAGGGGCATCCGGTACGCGGCCTGGGCGTGAAGGACATCGCCTGGCTGCGCCCCGAAGGCGGCGAAATGACCGACGACGAGTGGAACCAGCACTTCGCGCGCTGCCTCGGCGTGTACCTGGCCGGCGAAGCGCTGACCGAAACCGATGAGCGCGGCAGACCGGTGCGCGACCGCAATTTCATGGTGCTGTTCAACGCGCATCACGAACCGATCCCGTTCAAGCTGCCCGAATACGCCGGCGCGCGCTGGCGCGCGATACTGGACACCGCCTACGAGGACGGGCTCGCAGTCGACGGGCTGTTCAATGCCGGCGTCGAGTACGACCTTCAGGGCCGCTCGCTCGTGCTGCTGCAGCAGGTGGCCGCGTGATGCGCGCCGCCGCGCCGAAGCGGGTGATGCCGGGGTGAAGCACCGCCATGCGATGCCCTTCGGGGCGCAAGTGTCAGGCGAGGGCGGGACGCGCTTTCGCCTCTGGGCCCCCGGCGCGAAACGGCTGACGCTGGAGATCGGGGCCGCTCCGGCGCAATCGGGCACGGCCATGACGGCGCTGGAGCAGGGCTGGTTCGAGGCTGTACTGCCCGACGCGCCCGCGGGCACGCGCTATGCGTATCGGCTAGGCGATACCAGCTTCCCCGATCCGGCCTCGCGCTGCAACCCGGACGACGTGCACGGCGCGAGCATGGTGGTCGATGCGCACGCGTTCGACTGGAAAGACGGCGCCTGGAGCGGCCGCGCCTGGGAAGAGGCGGTGATCTACGAACTGCACATCGGCACGTTTACGCCGGAAGGGACGTTTGCCGCGGCGATCGGCAAGCTCGACTATCTCGCCGGTCTGGGCGTCACCGCGCTGGAGATCATGCCCGTGGCCGACTTCCCCGGCCGGCGCAACTGGGGATACGACGGCGTGCTCCCGTTCGCGCCGGATGCGGCCTACGGCAGGCCGGAAGATCTGAAGCGCCTCGTCGAGCAGGCGCACCTGCGCGGGCTGATGGTGTTTCTCGACGTGGTGTACAACCATTTCGGGCCGGAGGGCAACTACCTCAACGCCTACGCGCCGCAGTTCTTCAATGCCGGACATCACACGCCCTGGGGCGCGGCGATCAATTTCGACGCCGAGGGCTCGCGCAACGTGCGCGACTTCTTCGTGCACAACGCCCTCTACTGGATAGAGGAATACCGTTTCGACGGGCTGCGCCTGGATGCGGTGCACGCGATTGCGGACGATACCGAGCCCGACATCGTGAGCGAGATCGCGCGCGCGCTGCGCGCCGGCCCGGGGCGCGGGCGGCAGGTCCATTTGATTCTCGAGAACGACCGCAACCAGGCGCGCTACCTCGAACGCGACCAGGCGGGGCGGGCGCTGCAGGCGAGCGCGCAGTGGAACGACGACATCCACCACGCTTTGCATATCCTGAGCACGGGGGAACGCGACGGCTATTACGAGGATTACGCCGGGCGGCCGCTGTGGTATCTCGGGCGCACGCTCGCCGAAGGCTACGCCTATCAGGGCGAGCCTTCTGCCCACCGCGGCGGCGCCGCGCGCGGCGAGCCCAGTGCGCATCTGCCGGCGACGGCCTTCATATCCTTCCTGCAGACCCATGACCAGGTCGGCAACCGCGCGCTGGGCGAGCGCTTGTGCGCCATCGCGCAGCCGCAGGCACTGCGCGCCGCAACGGTCTGCCTGCTGCTTGCGCCCTCGCCGCCGCTGCTGTTCATGGGGGAGGAGTTCGCGGCGAGCACCCCGTTTCAGTTTTTCTGCGATTTCGGGCCGGAGCTCGCCGCGGCGGTGACGCGCGGGCGGCGCCAGGAATTCGCGCGCTTCGCGCGCTTTTCCGACCCCGCGGCGCAGGCGGCGATTCCCGATCCGAACGACCCCGCGACGTTTGCCGCGTCCAAGCTGCGCTGGGACGAGATCGGGCGCGCGCCGCATGGCGAATCGCTCGCGCTGCACCGCGAGCTGCTCGCGCTGCGCCATCAGCTGATCGTGCCGCGTCTGCGCGGCATGCGATCCGGCGGAACCTTCCGCATTGAACACGGCAGCGTGCTGCGCGTGCAATGGAGCCTAGGCGCAGGCGCGGTGCTGCATCTGGTCGCGAATTTCGCGGCGCGCGCGAGCGCCGCGGTGAGCATGCCGCCCGGGGATGTCGTCTACGCCTACCCGCCGCAGGGCAAAGGTCGCGCCGGAGCGCGCGAGCTTGCGCCCTGGTTCGTGGAGTATGCATTGGAGACTGCGCATGGCTGAGCGCGCAGCACTGGAACGCCTGGGCAGGATCCACCAGATCGCCCCGGATTATTACGATGTCTGGGGCAATCGCCACGAGGTTTCGGGCGCAAGCCTGGCCGCGCTGCTCGCCGCGCTGGGTGTGCGCGCGGGCACGCCGCAGGAAGTGGAGGACTCGATACGCTCGACCGAGTCCGCCCGCTGGCGCGCCGTGCTGCCGCCGGCGCTGGTGCTGCGCGTAGAGGCTGCGCCCTGGACCATCCGCTTGAACCTGCCGGCGGCAGAGGCGAAGTCGGCGCTGATCTGGCGGCTCACGGAAGAGAACGGCGCACGCCGCGAGGGTGCGCTGCACCCCGCCTCGATCGAAGTCGCCGAATCCGCAGAAGTGAACGGCGAGCGCTACCTTGCGCGCGATTTCACATTGCCGGTCGCGACGCCCTGCGGATACCATCGGCTCGGGATCCTGCGCGATGGCGCCATGCTGGGCGAAACGTCATTCATCGTCGTCCCCGCGCGCAGCTTCCGCCCCTGCGCGGTGGAGAACGACGGCCGCATCTGGGGCGCGGCGGCGCAGCTCTACGCGGTGCGTTCGGAGCGCAACTGGGGTGTCGGCGATTTCACCGACCTGGCGACGCTGCTGGCGCAATGGGGCGCGCGCGGCGCGGGCATCGTCGGAGTCAATCCGCTGCACGCGCTGTTTCCCCACAACCCGGAACACGCGAGCCCTTACAGCCCGTCCTCGCGCTGCTTCGTCAACGTGCTCTACCTGGACGTGGAAGCGGTCCCGGATTTCAGCGAGTGCGAGGAGGCGCACACATATGCGCGCGCGCCCGCGTTCCAGTCGCGCCTGAAGGCGCTGCGCGACGCGGATCTGGTGGACTACGCCGGCGTCGCCGAAGTCAAGCTGCCGCTGCTCGAGCGCTGTTATGCGCATTTTCGCAATCGGCACCTCGCGTTCAACACGCCGCGCGCGCAGGCCTTCCGCGCCTATCAGGCCGCGTACTCGCCCGCGCTCAGGCGGCATGCATTGTTCGAAGCGCTGCAGGAGCAGTTCCATCGCGAGGACCCGCAGGTCTGGGGCTGGCCGGTGTGGCCGCAAGCCTATCGTGATCCGGCGGCGCCCGAAGTCGCCAGGTTCGCCGAATCCAGGGCCGAGCGCGTCGAGTTCTACGAGTATCTGCAATGGCAGGCCGAGCTGCAGCTCGAAGCCGTCGGCCGGCGCTCGATGGACATCGGTTTGGGCGTCGGACTGTACCAGGACCTTGCGGTTTCGGTAGACCGTGGCGGCGCCGAGGCCTGGGCGAACCAGAACCTGTACGCCATCGCGGCGAGCGTCGGCGCCCCGCCCGACGATTTCAACCTGCGCGGCCAGGACTGGGGGCTGCCGCCGCTCGCGCCCGAGCGGCTGCGCGCTGCGGCCTATGCGCCTTTCATCGCCACCCTGCGAGCCAATATGCGCCATTCGGGCGCGCTGCGCATCGATCATGTGATGGCGCTCGCGCGGCTGTACTGGGTGCCGCAGGGCGGCGAGCCGCGCGAGGGCGCCTATGTGTACTATCCGTTCGAAGACCTGGTCGGCATCGTCGCGCTCGAAAGCCATCGCAACCGCTGCATGGTCATCGGTGAAGACCTGGGCACGGTGCCCGACGATGTGCGCGCAACGCTCGCCCGCGTCGGCATACTTTCCTATCGCGTGCTGTTTTTCGAGCGGCAGCAATCGGGCGAATTCAAGGCTCCGGCCGAATATCCGGCAGACGCCCTGGTCACGGCGGCGACCCACGATCTGCCCACGCTCGCCGCCTACTGGGAGGGGCGCGACCTGGCGCTGCGCCACGAGCTAGGACTGTTTCCGACCACCGAAGCGCACCAGGGGCAGGTACTCGGGCGCGCGCAGGACCGCGCGCGGCTGTTGCTCGCACTGGAGCGCGAAGGGCTGCTGCCCGAGGGCGTCAGCGTGGACCCCCAGTCGCTGCCGGAAATGAGCGCCGCACTGCTGCGCCAGCTGCATGCGTTCCTGGCCCGCTGCCCCGCGCGCGTGCTGGTGGTTCAGCTCGAGGACGTGCTCGGCGCGCGCGAGCAGGTAAACCTGCCCGGCACCACCGGCGAGTACCCCAATTGGCGGCGCAAACTGTCGCTCGCACTGGAGCGCTGGCCCGAGGACGAGCGCTACACCGGGCTCGCGCGCGTGGTGTCCGCCCTGCGCCCGCAGGCACAGCCCAAGCGTGCGCAGGGCGCATCGGCCGAAGCGAAGGTTCCGCGCGCGACCTATCGCCTGCAGCTCAACCGCGATTTCACCTTTGCCGACGCCGCCCGGCTGGTGCCCTATCTGGACGCCCTCGGCGTGAGCCATGTCTATTGTTCGCCCTACCTGCGCGCGCGCCCGGACAGCACGCATGGCTACGACATCACCGATCACAACGCGTTCAATCCGGATCTGGGCGGCGCGCAAGGCTTCGAGCGCCTGTGCGAGGAACTGCGCATCCGCGGCATGGGCCAGATCCTCGACATGGTGCCGAACCACATGGGCGTCATGGGCGCGGACAACGAGTGGTGGATGGACGTGCTCGAGAACGGCCCGGCTTCCGCGTTCGGAGAATACTTCGACATCGACTGGCAGCCGGTCAACCCGGAGCTGGTGAACAGGGTGCTGGTCCCGGTGCTGGGCGACCACTACGGGGTGGTCCTCGAGGCGGCCGAATTCAGGCTGGCCTTCGAGGCCGAGCGCGGATCGTTCAGCGTGTTCTATCACGAGCACCGCTTTCCGGTCGATCCGCGCGATTACCCGCGCATACTCGAGCGCGCGCTGCACTCGCTCGAAGGCACGCGCGTGGCGCAGGAGGCGATGCTCGAGGCGGCGAGCCTTGCGGCGGCGTTCGCACACCTGCCCTCGCGCAGCGAAACCGCGCCGGAAAAGACCGCAGAGCGCAACCGGGACAAGGAACTGCACAAACGCAGGCTGGCGCAACTCGTGCGTGCGCACCCGGCGCTGGCCGAGGCGATAGAGCACGCGGTGCGCGCGCTGAACGGAACGCCAGGGCAGCGCGCGAGCTTCGATGCGCTGGACGCGTTGCTCGAGGCGCAGGCCTACCGGCTCGCCTTCTGGCGCGTGGCTTCCGACGAGATCAACTACCGGCGCTTTTTCGACATCAACGATCTCGCCGCGCTGCGCATGGAAAACGAAGCGGTATTCAAGGCCACCCACGATTTCGTGCTCGGCCTGGCCGCCCAGGGCAAGGTGGACGGCCTGCGCATCGACCATTGCGACGGCCTGTACGATCCGGCGCAGTATTTCCTGCGGCTGCAGGAGCATTACGCGCGCATCGCAGGGCTCGATTCCCCGCAGGTCGATGCAGACGGCAGGCCGGCGCGGCCGCTTTATGTGGTGGTGGAGAAAATAGCCGCGTCGCACGAACACGTACCCACCGCCTGGGCGGTGCACGGCACCACCGGGTACCGGTTTACGACGGTGGTCAACGCGCTGTTCGTCGACCGCCTCGCGCGCGCCAAGCTCGACCGCGTCTGGCGCGCGTTCTCCGGGGAGAGCGTCGATTTCGACGAAGCCGCCTACCGCGGCAAGCGCGACATGACGCGCTCCGCGCTCGCCTCCGAGCTGACCGTGCTCGCGACCGAGCTGCTGCGCATCGCGCGCGCCGACCGGCGCACGCGCGATTACACCTTCAACACGCTGCGCCGGGCGATAGCCGAGGCTGCATCCTGCTTCCCCGTCTACCGCACTTACGTCGCCGAAGGCCTCACCGCGCAGGACCGGCGCTACATAGACTGGGCCGTCGCCCGTGCGCGCAAGCGGGTGCGCGCGGCAGATGCGACCGTCTTCGACTTCCTGCGCCTCGCCCTGCTCGCAAGCGCGCCGGAGGAAGCGACACCCGAGCTCAAGGAGCGCTACCGCGCGTTCGCGATGAAATTCCAGCAGTTCACCTCGCCCGTTGCGGCCAAGGGCGTGGAGGACACTTCTTTTTACAACTTCAACCGGCTGGTCTCGCTGAACGAGGTGGGCGGCGACCCCGACATGTTCGGCATGACGGTGTCGGCTTTCCACGGCGCGAGCGCTGACCGCGCCGCGCGCTGGCCGCATACCATGCTCGCGACGTCGACCCACGACAACAAGCGCGCAGAGGATGTGCGCTGCCGCATCGACGTGCTTTCGGAAATGCCTGCCGCATGGCGGCTGGCGCTGCGCCGCTGGAGCCGCATGAACGCCAGCCAGCGGCGCACGGTCGACGGGGCCGGCGCACCTTCGCGCAACGACGAGTATCTGCTGTACCAGACCCTGCTCGGCACATTTCCGGATGAGCCGATGGACGCGGCTGCGCTCGACGTCTATCGTGAGCGCATCAAGTCCTACATGCTCAAGGCCGCGCGCGAAGCCAAACGGCATACGAGCTGGGTCAACGCGAACGCGGAATACGAGGAGGCGCTGGCCGGATTCGTGCGCGCGCTGCTCGGGCGGCCGGAGGCCAATCTATTTCTGGACGACCTTCGCCTTCAGGCTGCGCCCATCACCTGGTTCGGCGTGCTCAACAGTCTGTCGATGGCCCTGGTGAAACTGACTTCGCCCGGCGCCCCGGATTTCTACCAGGGGTGCGAACTCATCGATCTGAGCCTGGTCGATCCGGACAACCGCCGGCCGGTGGACTACGCCCGCCGCCGCGCGCTGCTCGAGGAACTGCAGGGCGTCGCCGCGGCGCCTGCGCAGGAGCTGGCGGCCGGCGTACGTCGCTTTTTCGATCATCCTTCCGACGGCCGCGCCAAGTTCTGGCTGATCTGGCGCACGCTGCAGTTCCGCCGCGAGCACGCCGAGCTGTTTCGCAAGGGCGACTACCATCCGGTCGCGGTTTGCGGCGGGCGTTCCCGCAACGCCCTGGCCTACGCGCGCCGCCTGGGCGGCCGCGGCATCGTAGCCGTCGTCGCAAGGCTGTTCGCGTCGATGGGTCTGGAACAGGGCAGGCTGCCCGTGGGGCAAGCAGCATGGGGCGACACGGTGCTCGACCTGGCGTTTCTGCCTGGGGGTACGCGCCTGACGAATGTCCTGACCGGCGAATCCCTGGAGATGGACGCATCCGGCCGCCTCCCGCTTTCGCGCGCGATGGCAGACTTCCCGGGTGCATTGCTCGCCTACGAGGCGCCGGCAGCGGCGCCGCATTCCGATCAAAAAGGAGAAATCGATGGAACAGCTGCTCAATAGGCTCGGCTTTCTGGACCTGGCCAGGTGGACCCCTGAACTCGCAATCGCCTTGCGCATCGTGCTGATCCTGGTGGCTGCCTGGATAGTGCTCGGCGTGACGCAGCACCTGATACGCAGCTTCCGCGAACGCATCACCAGGAGGATGGACGACCGCGAGCAGATAAAGCGCGCGGAGACGCTCGGACGCGTGTTCCGCTATATCGCCGCGGTGGTCGTCCTGGTAGTCGCCACAACGCTGATTCTGAGCGAACTGGGTATCGCCGTGGCCCCCATACTCGGCGCGGCCGGCGTGATCGGCCTGGCAGTTGGTTTCGGCGCGCAAAGCCTGGTGAAGGACTACTTTGCCGGCTTCTTCATCCTGCTGGAGAACCAGATGCGCCAGGGCGACGTCGTCGATATCGCGGGCAAGGCCGGCCTGGTCGAGGAGGTTACGCTGCGCTACGTGCGCCTGCGCGACTACGACGGCAATGTGCATATCGTATCGAACGGATTGATCACCACCGTGACCAATATGAGCCGCGGCTATGCGCAGTCGGTGGTGGACGTGGGCGTCGCATACCGCGAGGATACGGACCACGCTCTCGACGTGATGCGCGAGACCGGCGCGCAAATGCGCGCCGACCAGGTCTTCGGTCCGAAGATCCTCGATGAAATGGAGATCGCCGGAGTCGACAAGTGGGACAACTCGGCCGTCATATTGCGCTGCCGCTTCAAGGTGCAGCCGCTGGAGCAATGGAACGTGCGGCGCGAATTCCTGCGCCGCCTGAAGAAGGCGTTCGACGCGCGCGGCATCGAGATCCCGTTCCCGCATCTCACGGTCTACGCGGGCGTGGCCAAGGACGGCAGCGCGCCCGCCTTCAGGGTGCAGGGCCCCGAGAGCGCGGGCGCGCGGAACTGAAAGCCTCCATGCGAGCCCCCGCGTCCTCGTCCCGTTTCAGCGCGATCGCCCGCATATGACGCGCCCCGCTGCCCCTTTGGCTGCGGCAAGCGATGAACTGGTGGAGATCTGCCGGCGCAAATCGGTCGAGCTGCTGCTGACCAACCTCTCGCCGCAGGGGATACTTGCCGCGACGCCCGGCGCGCGCGCCGAGTCGCGCGGTTATGCGGCGATATTCGGCCGCGACGCCGCGGTGTGCGCAATCGGCATGGCGCTCTCGGGAGATGCGCGGCTCGCGCGCGAGGCCGCTACCGGCCTGCTCACGCTCGCCGGGCACCAGGCCGAGAACGGCCAGATCCCGAAATTCGTCGATGTGCGCGGGCAGGAGGCTGATTTCTGGTACCTCGGTTGCATCGACGCCACGCTCTGGTGGCTGATCGCGCTCGATTTTCTCGACCGGCGCGACCCGGCCGGCGCACTGCGCCAGCGGCTCGCGCCCGGCGTGGCGAAGGCCATCCAGTGGCTGCAGGCGCAGGAGCATCAGCGGTTTTTCCTGCTGCAGCAGAACGAGGCGAGCGACTGGGCCGACATCATGCCGCGTTCGGGCTTCGTGCTCTACACCAATGCGCTCTGGTACTGCGTCAAGCAGCGCTACGGACTTGCGCGCAGCGAGCAGACGCGCGCAAATTTCAACCAGCTGTTCCATCCGTTCAGCGCCGACCTGGCCGAATACCGCCGCGCCCGGTTGTTGGCGCACTACGCCAAGCGCAATGCGAAAAATCGCGGCCTCTATCTCTCCTTCGTCAATTTTTCCTTCTACGGCGAGGAGGGCGATGTCTTCGGCAACCTGCTTGCGCTGTTGTGCGGGCTTGCCGACGGCGAGGCGGCGCGGCGCACCCTGCGCGCGCTGGATCGCGCGGGTGTTGCGCAAGCCTGGCCGGTGCGCGTGGTGTGCGAGCCGATACCGGCAGGGAGCTCGCTGTGGCGGGCGTACATGTCGCGCCACCGGCAGAATCTGGAGTGGCAATACCACAACGGCGGCATCTGGCCCTTCGTCGGAGGATTCTGGGTGGCGGCACTGGTGCGCGCGGGTGCGCGCGACCGGGCGTATGCCGAGCTCGCCAGGCTCGCGGGCGCAAACGCGCTAGACGGCTGGGCCTTCAACGAGTGGCTGCACGGCAGGACGCTTGCGCCCGGCGGCATGCGCGGCCAGTCCTGGAATGCCGCCGCCTTCCTCATCGCCCTGGACGCGGTGCGCACGGGCGGGGCGGACTTCGCGCCGCCGCCCCGCTGAATCGCGCCGCGACGGTGCCAAGCGCGCCCCGTCCAGGGGTCTGCTTGTTGACAGGTCGGACCGCGGCCGGTAGCGTTGGCGGCAGCTGGAAAAGGGGGCGGCGCCGCGCTGGTGCGCGCTTTCGTGCCGGGGAAGCGGTTCGGCCGCCTGTCATGCATGCCTTGCGAGGCTCCGTATAGTGCGACGACGAATATTCCTGAAAACCTGTGCCGCGGCTACTTTGGCTTCGACGCGAGGATTCGCGGCGGCGGCCGATGCCAGTCCTCGTTTCTACTCGCGCGCGCGTCTGGAATGGGCGGGCGGCAAGCCGGTCAGCGCGGCGGTACTGCCGGCCGAGGTCAATTTCATATTCAATTATCCGTACGCGGCGACGCCGTGCTTTCTGTTGAATCTTGGACGCAGGCTGCAAGCGGGCGCGCCCCTGCGTACCGCCGACGCGCGCGCCTACAGCTGGCCGGGGGGCGTCGGCCCGGGACAAAACATCGTTGCCTACTCGGCGATCTGCGCGCACAAGATGAGCTATCCCGCGCGCCAGATCAGCTTCATCAGCTACCGCAAGCAAGCCACGCAAACCGGCAAGCGCTCCAGCGTCATCCACTGCTGCTCCGAACACAGCGAATACGATCCGGCGCGGGGCGCGGCGGTGATCGGCGGCCCGGCGCCGCAACCGCTTGCCGTGATCCTGCTCGAGTGCGACGAACGGACGGACGAGCTGTATGCAGTGGGAACGCTGGGCGGGGAGATGTTCGACAAGTTCTTCAGAGAGTTCGAGTTCCGGCTTTCCGTGGATTTCCTGGGCAAGGCGCATCAGCCCGCAGGTACGAGCTGCCGCGTGCTCGAGCTGTCGAAGTATTCCAGGCAGCAGATGCAGTGCTAGCGGGCGTCACGCCCAGACCGGCGCAATTGATGCCCGTTCAAACCCAGTCCTTGGCGAGCAGGTATTCGTTGTAGAGCGCATCCTCGGCGTATCCGTAATAGGGGGTCAAATCCATGCCGCCGCCGAACCACCACGCAGGCGCGGCGCCTTCCCTGGTCGCGACGAAAAAGCGCACGTTCATGTGCACGGTGGGGCAATAGGGGTTGCGCGGATGCAGCACCAGCGACACCCCCATTGCCTGCCTGGGCCCATTGGAGTCCAGGCGAAGATTGCGTCCATGGGGAACCACACCCGCTTGCGAGTATCTGATACCATATCTAGTATAAATTGTCATGACCAAGCGCGAAAAACTGCTGGCATCGATCCGAGCCAACCCGAAGGCGGTCCGATTCGACGATGCCTGCAGGGTCGCGGAACGGCTGGGGTTTGCACACAAAGGAGGGCAGGGATCGCACCGCGCTTTCGGTCGCGCAGATGAACCCGACCTGCTCAACTTCCAGAATCGTGGTGGCTTTATACCGCCCTACCAGGCAAGGCAACTGATCAGCATGATGGACAAGTACGGAGGCGAACATGACGAAATATCCGATTGAAGTGTTCTGGAGCGACGAGGACGAAGGCTATATCGCCGTCGTGCCCGATCTCGCCGGTTGCAACGCCTGGGGCAAATCCGAAGTCGAGGCCATCCGCGAGTCGCACGACGCCATCGCCGCGTGGATCAGGGCCGCCAAGAGCATGAAGCGGGCGATTCCCGCGCCATCCAAGCCCGCGGATGAAATGGCTTATAGCGGCAAATTTCTCCTGCGCGTGCCCAAGCGACTGCATGCGGAGATGGCGAAGGCGGCGAAAGCGCAGGGCGTGAGTCTCAACCAGTATGTGCTGTACCTGCTCACCGAGCGGCATGCACATAGCAAGCAGGCTGCCTAGCCTTCAATGGCCGCCAGCGGGTACGACGCGGCCGATACCCGCGCGTAGCTGATCGATCCGGCGTTGCACGAGCGGAATTGGATCGAACTCGTAAAGGACGAACATCGCGCGACGCTCGGCGAAATCCACCGCGAGCAAAGCGCTGTCCGGATCGAAATACCAGAGGGCAAGCCGCTAAAACGCGGCCGTGGCCGGGTGGACTATCTGCTGCGACTATCCGGAGAACCACTTCAGCCATATCCTGATCGACGAGTGCCACCGTTTTGCCTGGGGCACCTGGTCGGAGGTGTTGACGCGCAACCCCGACGACCTTTCAGGTCGGCCTCACCGCCACGCCGCGTGAACTCGGCGGCACGCACGAAGACAAGCAGATTTCCGCCGACAACGTCAGACACTTCGGTGAGGCGGTCTACGATTACTGGCGCGGATCTCCGGGCTATCCAGGTTTCGAGAATCTCACCTAAACCCAGTCCTTGGCGACCAGGAATTCGCTGTACAGCGCAGCCTCGGCGCTGCCCGGCTCGGGTTTCCAGTCGTAGCGCCATTTCACCAGCGGCGGCAGCGACATCAGGATCGCCTCGGTGCGTCCGCCCGACTGCAGGCCGAACAGGGTGCCGCGGTCGTAGACCAGGTTGAATTCGACGTAGCGGCCGCGGCGATAGGCCTGGAAGTCGCGCTCGCGCTCGCCGTAGGCGCTGTCCCTGCGCCGCAGGATGATGGGCCGGTAGGCGTCGAGGAAAGTGTCGCCCACGCTGCGCGTCAGCGCGAAGCAGGCGTCGAAATCCGGCTGGTTGAGGTCGTCGAAAAAAATGCCGCCGACGCCGCGCGGTTCGTTGCGGTGCTTGAGGAAGAAGTAGCGGTCGCACCAGGCCTTGAATTGCGCGTGCCATTGCGCGCCGTAGGGATCGAGCGCGCGCTTGCAGCTGCGATGAAAATGCACGGCATCCTCTGCGTATCCGTAATAGGGGGTCAAATCCATGCCGCCGCCGAACCACCATGCAGGCGCGGCGCCTTCCCTGGTCGCGACGAAAAAGCGCACGTTCATGTGCACGGTGGGGCAATAGGGGTTGCGCGGATGCAGCACCAGCGACACGCCCATTGCCTCCCACGCGCGCCCCGCAAGCTCCGGGCGCGAGGCCGTCGCCGAAGGCGGGAGACCAATGCCCTGTACGTGCGAGAAATTCACCCCGCCGCGCTCGAACAGCCCGCCTTCCTCGATGACGCGGCTGATGCCGCCCCCGCCCTGGGGGCGGTCCCAGCGGTCCTCGCGGAACGGCTTGCCGTCGAGGCTCTCCAGCGACGCGACGATGCGCTGTTGCAGGACTAGCAGGTAATCTTTGACTGCTGACGGATTCATGGTTTACCGGTTGGTGCGAAGAAACGCGGATTCTAGCAGCAGGGAACAAGATCCCGCCTTCCTTTGGAGCAGGGTTGCGAAGTTGCGCGGACGAGAATCCGTCCGCGCGGATCGCCGATGGTGCACGGATGAAAAGCACATCCGCGCACCATCGGCGATCTTGTATTAAAACCCGACGCACTGCTTGGTGTTGCCAGGAATCGTGATTTTCGTACGGATGTGCTTTTCATCCGTACGAAAACCACGGTTGGCGCGCGCAGCGCGCAAGGTTCTCGTTCGAACTGGAATTGCGTCTGGATTGACTCGATGCGGGTGCGTTCTATTTGTTTGCTGGAATTGCGCGATGGCCGATGTCGCGGCGCAACTGCATGCCGTTGAACGCGATGGCGTCGGCCGCCTGATAGGCGCGACGCTGCGCCATCCTGACGCTGTCGCCCAGCGCCGTGACGCAGAGCACCCTGCCGCCGTTCACCACCACGTTGTCGCCTTCGAGGGCGGTGCCGGCGTGAAACACCATGCAGTCCCCGCTGCGTTCGGTGTGCCTGGGCAGCCCGCTGATGAGGGCGCCCTTTTTCGGCGTGTCCGGATAATTCTCGGCGGCGAGCACGACGCCCAGCGCGGTGCGCCGGTCCCACTCGATTTCGGCCTGGGCGAGCGTGCCGGCGCAGGCGCGTTCGAACAGCTCGAACAGATCCGATTTCAGCCGCAGCATGATGGGCTGGGTCTCCGGATCGCCCATGCGGCAGTTGAATTCCAGCGTCTTCGGTTTGCCCGCCGCGTCTATCATCAGGCCGGCGTACAGAAAGCCGCTGTAGGGGATGCCGTCGCTCGCCATGCCCTGAATGGCGGGCAGGATGATCTCGCGCATCACCTGTGCGTGCAGCCGCGGCGTCACCACCGGTGCAGGCGAGTAAGCGCCCATGCCCCCGGTGTTGGGACCGGCATCGCCGTCGCGCAGGCGCTTGTGGTCCTGGCTGGTGGCGAGCGCGAGCGCATGCCTGCCGTCGCTCATGACGATGAAGCTCGCTTCCTCGCCCGAGAGGTGCTCCTCGATCACCACGCGCGCGCCGGCATCGCCCATCTTGTTGTCCACCAGCATCAGGTCGACGGCCGCGTGCGCCTCCTCGGCCGTCATCGCCACGACTACGCCCTTGCCTGCGGCCAGGCCGTCGGCCTTGATCACGATGGGCGCGCCCTGCTGCTCCAGATAGGCATGCGCTGCGCGCGCGTCGCTGAAGGTGGCGAAAGCGGCGCTGGGAATGCGATGCCGCTGCATGAAGCGCTTGGCGAAATCCTTGGAGCTCTCCAGCTGCGCCGCGGCGCGGGTCGGCCCGAAGATCTTCAGGCCCCTGGCGCGGAACAGGTCGACCACGCCGGCGGCGAGCGGCGCCTCGGGTCCGACCACGGTGAGGTGGATCGAATTTTCCTCGGCGAATCCGGCCAGTTCCGCAATATCGGTGATGGGAACGTTCTCCACACCCGGTTCCAGCGCGGTGCCGGCGTTGCCCGGGGCAACGTAGACCTTCTGCAAGCGCGGGCTCTGCGCCAGTTTCCACGCCAGGGCGTGCTCGCGCCCGCCCGCTCCAATAACGAGCAGCTTCACGTACTAATGTCGGAAGTGGCGATGGCCGGTGTAGACCATGACCAGGCCGAGTTGGTCGGCGGCGGCGACGACTTCATCGTCGCGGATGCTGCCGCCGGGCTGGATGATGGCCTTGGCGCCGGCCGAGGCGACCACGTCGACGCCGTCACGGAAGGGGAAGAAAGCGTCCGAGGCAACGACCGAACCGGCGAGCGACAGGCCGGCGTTTTGCGCCTTGATTGCAGCGATGCGCGCGCTGTCCACGCGGCTCATCTGGCCAGCGCCTACGCCCAGCGTATGGCCGCTGCCGCAGAACACGATGGCGTTGGATTTGACGAATTTCGCCACGCGCCAGGCGAACAGGAGGTCGCGCAGTTCGGCCTCGGTGGGTTGTTTCCTGCTGACCACGCGCAGTTCGGCGGCCTGCACGTTCTTCGTGTCGGGGGTCTGTGCGAGCATTCCGCCGCCGACGCGCTTGAAGTCGTAGCGGTTGGCGCCCGCGGCCAGCGGCACTTCGAGCACGCGCACATTGGCCTTGGCCTCGAAGACCTTGCGCGCCTGCGCATCGTACGCCGGGGCGAGCACCACCTCGACGAACTGTTTGCTCAGGGCTTCGGCGGCGGGTGCATCGACCGGCCGGTTGAAGGCGATGATGCCGCCGAAGGCAGAAGTGGGATCGGTCTGAAATGCGCGCTGGTAGGCTTCGAGCACGGTATAGCCGATGGCTACGCCGCAGGGGTTGGCGTGTTTGACGATGACGCAGGCGGGTTCGGAAAACGTCTTCACGCATTCCCAGGCCGCGTCGGCATCGCCGACGTTGTTGTAGGAAAGTTCCTTGCCCTGCAGCTGGGTGTAGCAGGCGAGGCTGCCCGCGGCCGGTTGCATGTCGCGATAGAACGCCGCGCTCTGGTGCGGATTCTCGCCGTAGCGCATGTCCTGCACCCTGGCAAATTGCAGGGTCAGCCGCTCCGGGTAGTCCCCGCTCCTGTGCTCGGCATCGAGGCCGGTCAGATAATTGCTGATCGCGCCGTCGTAGGCGGCGGTATGGGTAAACACCTTCTTCGCCAGCGCAAAGCGCGTGGCGGCACTTACCCGGCCGGCATTGGCCCGCATTTCATCCAGCAGGGACGGGTAGTCGGCGGGATCGACCAGAACCGCGACGCCGGCATGGTTCTTGGCCGCGGAGCGCAGCATGGTGGGGCCGCCGATGTCGATGTTCTCGATTGCGTCAGCCAGGGTGCAGCCGGGTTTGGCGATGGTTTCGTTGAAGGGGTAGAGATTGACCACCGCCAGGTCGATCGGCTCGATGCCGCCGTCTTTTATCGCGGCCATGTGCGCGGGCATGTCGCGCCGTGCGAGCAGCCCGCCGTGGATCATCGGGTGCAGGGTCTTCAGTCGCCCGTCGAGCATTTCCGGATAGCCGGTGTATTCGGCCACTTCGGTGACGGCGATCCCGTGCTGCGCCAGCAGCTTGGCCGTGCCGCCGGTGGACAGGATGGTGACCTGCATCTGCGCCAGCGCGCGCGCGAGCTCGACGACGCCGGTCTTGTCGGACACACTGATGAGGGCCTGCTTGACGAGGATGCTCATTTATAAGCCTGGGTTTTGAGTAATGGGTGAGGAGCGATGTGCGGCTGAAGCCTGCGCCCGGCTTTATCCTGCACCCGTCGCTCCCGGGGATTACATCTTTATTTTCAGATGCTCTATCTTCTTGCGCAGCGTGTTGCGGTTGATGCCCAGCCACTTGGCGGCCACCGTCTGGTTGCCGTCGGCGTGACCCAGCACCACTTCGATCATGGGCTTCTCGACGTTCTTCAACACCATCTCGTGGACGGCGCGCGGCCGTTCCCCGTCCAGATCCTTGAAGTATTTCTCCAGGGCCCTGCGTACGCTTTCTGCGATTTCACTGGCGCGCGGTGTCATGCTGCCAACTCCTCCTCATAGCGCAGATGCTCGTATTGCTGCGCTTGTTGATCGAAAAACCGGTTCACCGCGGCGAGTTGCTCTTCTACGCTTTGCAACTGATTCATTGCGTGGCGGAAACCGGCCGATCCGGCCAGTCCCTTGGTGTACCAGGAGATGTGCTTGCGCGCGATCTTGACGCCGGTATCGGTGCCGTAGAACGCGTACAGGTCGTACAGGTGCGCGATCAGCACCTGGTGGATTTCGGTGACCCGCGGCGGCGGCAGGTGCGCCCCGGTCTTCAGGTAGTACTCGATTTCGCGGAAGATCCACGGCCGCCCTTGCGCCGCGCGGCCGATCATGATGCCGTCCGCCCTGGTGTAGTCGAGCACCTGCCTGGCTTTTTCCGGCGTGTTGATGTCGCCGTTGGCGACCACCGGCAGGCGGGTGGCGCTCTTTACTTCGGCGATGGTGTCGTACTCGGCATGACCGGTGTAGCCGCAGGCGCGCGTGCGCCCGTGGATCGAGAGCAACTGGATGCCGCTCTGCTCGGCGATGCGCGCTACCGCCAGGGCGTTCCGGTTTTGCTGATCCCAGCCGGTGCGGAACTTGAGCGTCACCGGCACGTTCACGGCGCCGACCACGGCTTGGAGAATTCGCCCGACCAGCAATTCGTCCTTCAGCAGCGCCGAACCGGCCATCACGTTGCAGATTTTTTTCGCCGGACAACCCATGTTGATATCGATGATCTGCGCGCCCTCGCCGACGTTGTAGCTTGCGGCCTCGGCCATCATCTGCGGGTCGGCGCCGGCAATCTGCACGCAAATCGGGTCGGGTTCGCCTTCGTGATTGGCGCGCCGCCGTGTCTTTTCGCTGCCCCACAGCAGAGAATTGGAAGCCACCATCTCCGACACCGCCATGCCCGCGCCGAATTTCTTGCACAGCTGGCGGAAAGGGCGATCCGTGACCCCGGCCATCGGCGCAACAAACAGATTGTTGCGCAGCACATGAGGTCCAATTCTCATTTCGTTCTGTCGATTCTATTGCGCGAGGGGAACCAATTCTATACCCAATCGCCGGCGAATTAAAATCGAAAAAATTATGTCGCCAACACCATTTTTTGCTTGCGTCAAGGCAATGCGCGTGCGCCGTAAATCATGCGCCGCGCGATGAAGCGGCGGGCGAAGGGCAGCAGATCGAGCGCGAGCAGGCCCGCGCCGCGGCCAAGCTTGAGCAGCGGATCGGAATTGGAAAACAGGCCGACCAGGCTGTCGGTGAAGCCGATGCCGGCGCGGCGGTCAAGCGCGCGTGCGCGGCGATAGCCGTCGATAAAGCGTCCGCTGCCGGGTTCGCGCGTGTCACGCGCGAGGCGGGCGAGTTCCCACGCGTCGCGCAGGCCCAGGTTGAAGCCCTGGCCTGCGACCGGGTGCAGGGTTTGCGCCGCGTTGCCCACTGCCAGGCTGTGCGGCCGTGTTTCCTCGCGCCGGTAGCGCAGCGCCAGCGCAAACGCGCTGCGCGCGCCGGCTTCGATGAACGCGCCCAGTCGATCGCCAAAAGATGCATGCAATTCGGCGAGGAAAGCCGGGGTGTCGAGGGCGCGCAGCTGCGCGCCGCGATCCAGTCCGGTAGTCCACACCAGTGCATAGCCTGCGCCGTGCGGCAGCAGCGCCAGAGGTCCGCCTGGCGTGAATCGCTCCCACGCCCTGCCGCAGTGCGCCTGTTCGGTCTTCACCCAGGCGACCAGCGCGCTCTGCCGGTAATCCTTGTTGTAGGCCGGCGCGGCGTGCTCCTCGGCTACGCTGGCGCCATCGGCAAACACCGTCAGGCGCGGGGCGTATATGCGCGGCCCCTCCTGCGTTTGCACCGTGGCCGTGCTGCCGTCGAACCCGGTCATTCTGGCGCCGGACAAGCGCCTGGCCGAGCAGGGTGCGGCGTAAAGGCTGCGCTGCAGGTCGTCGTAGTTCGCGACATAGCCCAGCGCGGGCAGATCGTAATCGGCGGCGCGGATCAGGGTGCGGCCGAAGCCGCCCTGTTGCGAAATGTGTATCGCCTCGATCGGAGTGACGGCGAGCCCGGACCAGGCGCCGAGGCGCTCGAGTATCAGACGGCTGGCGTAGGACAGGGCGATCGCGCGCGCATCGCCTGCCGCTAGGCTGCGCGCTCCTGCGGAATCGGCGTTTCGCGTTCCATTGGAATCGGCGCTGCGCGCCTCGGCCAACAAGACCCTATGGCCGCTGCCTTCGAGCGCAAGTGCCAGAGCGGCGCCCACCGGGCCGCCGCCGGCGATAAGAATGTCTACCGCTTCGGAGTCCATGGCCATGCCTGCGCACCCATGCTTCAGTCCTTGCCCACCAGGGCTTCTATGTCGGCGACGCTCTTCGGCGTTTCAGCACTGATCACATCGCAGCCGTTCGCGGTCACCAGCACGTCATCTTCGATGCGCACGCCGATGTTCCAGTAGGCCTCGGGCACGCCCGCCGCCGGGCGGATGTAGCAGCCGGGCTCGACCGTGAGCGTCATGCCTTCCTCGAGCGGCCGCCATTTGCCCTCGAGTTTGTATTCGCCCGCATCGTGCACGTCCAGGCCGAGCCAGTGGCCGGTGCGATGCATGTAGTAGCGCTTGTAGTCGCCGGTCTCGATCACCTGATCCAGGCTGCCCTGGCACAGGCCGAAATCGATCATGCCCTGCGCGAGCACGCGCACTGCCGCCTCGTGCGGCGTGTCCCAGGCGGCGCCGGGCCTGGTCGCTCCAATGGCGCTCCCCTGCGCCGCGAGCACCAGTTCATACACGTCTTTTTGCGCGCCGCTGAATTTGCCGTTCACGGGGAAGGTGCGGGTGATGTCCGAAGCATAGCCGTCGAGTTCGCAGCCTGCATCGATCAACAACAGCGCGCCGTCGTGCAGCGGCGCGCCGTTATCGTTGTAGTGCAGCACGCAGGCGTTGGCGCCGCCGGCGACGATGGGCCAATACGCGGGGAACTGCGCGCCGCGGCGGCGGAACTCGTACATGAGTTCGGCCTCGATTTCGTATTCCATCCTGCCCGGCCGGGTTGCGCGCATGGCGCGCTCGTGCGCCCTGGCCGAGATGGCGGCGGCGCGGCGCATGAGGTCGAGTTCGTGCGCGTCCTTGAACAGACGCATCTCGTCCAGTGCGGCGCGCACGTCGACGATGCGCTGCGGCGCGCTGACGCCGGTGCGGCTTTGCGCGCGCACCAGATTCAGCCAGCGCATGATGCGCGCGTCCCAGTCCGAGTCCATGCCCGGCGCGTAATAGAGCGCGGGCTGGTTGGCCATCAGCGCCGGCAGCTTTTCGTCGAGTTCGCCGACGGGGTGGGCGGCGTCGACGCCGAAGGCGATGCGGGCCGCTTCCGGACCAAAGCGCAACCCGTCCCAGATTTCGCGCTCCAGGTTCTTCTCGCGGCAGAAAAGCAGGCTTTGCGGCTGCGCCCCGGCGAGGAGCACCAGCACCGCCTCGGGTTCCTGGAAGCCGCAGAGATAGTAGAAATAGCTGTCGAAACGGTAGGGGTAGGCGCTGTCGCGGTTGCGCAGGCGCTCGGGCGCGGTGGGCACGATGGCGATGCCGCTTTGCATCTGCGCGAGCAGTGCGGCGCGGCGCGCGGCATAAACTTTGGTGTCGGTCATGGGATGCGGTTCGAGGACGGCCCCGGGTTGGTGCGGATCAGATCAATTGTACCGTTGTACAGTAAGAAGCACGGGGCTGTTCGAGGTTCGGGCACGACCGGGGTTCATGCGCCCCCGCCTTGCAGCGCCGCGTCCAGCGCCTGCAGGCGCTCCGCGGTGCCGATGTCGTGCCAGCGGCCGGCATAGTATTCCCCCGACACCCGGTTCGACGCCATCGCGTTGCGCAAGAGCGGCGCAAGCGCGGCCTTGGCGCCGGGCGCAATGCCGCCGAACAGGCGCGGCGCATACACGCCCATGCCGCTGAAGGTGAGCAGCGCCTTGCCGGTTTCGTGCACCTGCCCCGCCTCGAGGGCGAAATCCCCGCGCGGGTGCTGCGGCGGATTGTCCACCAGCACCAGATGCGCGAGCCTGTCTTGCAGATCCACGCCGGCGAGCGCGGCGAAATCGTAGTCGCTGAAGACGTCGGCGTTGATCACCAGAAACGGCGCCTCACCCAGCAGCGGCAGCGCGAGTGCGATTCCGCCCGCGGTCTCCAGCGCTGCACGCTCGCGCGAGTAGCGGATCGAAACACCGAAGCGCGCGCCGTCGCCTAGCGCGGCTTCGATCATGTGCCCCAGGTGGGCGTGGTTGATCACCACTTCGCAAAAGCCGGCGCGGGCCAGCTTCTCCAGCTGCCAGACGATCAGCGGCTTGCCGCCCGCCGGGAGCAGCGGCTTGGCCACGGTGTCGGTGAGCGGGCGCATTCTCACGCCGCGCCCGGCAGCGAGGATCATGGCTTTCATCGATTGCCCCCCGCCGCGTGCTGGTCCTCGAACTGATCGAGCAGCTGTGCGAGCGGGCCGAGCGCGTTGTAGCGTGCGCTCACGGCGCGCACGTAGGCAAGGAAGCGCGGCGCGTCCTCGATATAGCCGGGTTTGCCGTCGCGGTGTTTGATGCGCGCAAAGATCCCCAGCACCTTCAGGTGGCGCTGCAGGCCCATCCACTCGAGATCGCGATAGAACTCGCCGAAGTCAGCGCCGACCGGCAGCCCGGCGCGGCGCGCCTTTTCCCAATAGCGCACGATCCAGTCGAGCGCGCGCTCCTCCTCCCAGCTGATGAACGCGTCGCGCACGAGCGATGCCAGGTCGTAGCTGACGGGGCCGTATACCGCATCCTGGAAATCCAGAATGCCGGGGTTGGGCGCGCACAGCATGAGGTTGCGCGGCATGTAATCGCGATGCACGTACACGGCCGGCTGCGCCAGATTGCTGGCCAGTATCAGCGCGAACATGCGCTCGAGCGCCTCGCGCTGCGGCTGCGCGAGGCGCAGACCCAGGTGGCGCTCGAGATACCAGTCGGGAAACAGATCCAGCTCGCGCCGCAGCAGTGCTGCGTCGTAGGGCGGGAGCACGCCCGGCCGGCTGGCGAGCTGCCAGGTGACGAGCGCATCGGTGGCGTCGCCGAACAAGGCGTCCGCGCCGGCGTCATCGCGCTGCAGTGCTGCCAGATAAGTGGTGGTGCCCAGGTCGGTGAGCAGCAGAAAACCCTGCTCCAGATCCTGCGCCAATACCTCGGGCGCATTGAGCCCGGCCTGCCGCAGCAGCCCGGCGACATGGATGAAAGGCCGGCAGTCTTCCTGCCGCGGCGGCGCGTCCATGACGATGCGGCTCTCGGCGTGGCCGGGAAGGCTGATGCGGAAATAACGGCGGAAGCTGGCGTCGGCCGACGCCGGCTCGAGCCGCCATTCTTGCGCAGGGTAGAGGCGGCCTAGCCATGCCTGCAATGCCAGTGTGCGCTCCGAAGAGTTCATCGCAGAATGAGCCGATGGCTCCCTTCGTGTTCCCCTGTTGCTTGAGTCAGGTGCCGAATCGGCGTTTCCGAGCTGGCCTGCGAGTGCATTCCGATTGCCATTAACGCGAAAGTGTGCGATTTTAGCATTCAAAAAACGCAGCCTCCCCCTTATCTACCGTAAAGTCCCCGATGCGCTTGTTCGTGCCCGCTTTGGCCTTGCTATTTTGCACAGCGGCAACGCAGGCGCAGGAGCCGCGGCTGATGCCGCCCTCGGGCAAGCCTGCGGGAATGAACGCGCCGGTCACCATCAGCGCCGAGCGCATCGAAGGCTATGCGAATCAGCAAACCAGCGCCAGCGGCAATGTCGAGCTGCGCCAGGGCGAGGTCAGCATCCGCGCGGACGAGTTGCGCTACTCCTACGCAAACGACGAGGTGCAGGCGAGCGGCGATGTGCGCCTGTCGCGCGGCGGCGATCGCATGAGCGGTACCGGGCTGCGCCTGCGCGTGCGCGACAGCGTCGGTGAGTTCGACCAGGCCGACTACGAGTTCGCCCTGCGCAGCCGTTCCGGCTACGGGCCGGTGCGCGCGCGCGGCAAGGCCGACGTGATCAGGTTCGAAAGCAAGGACCAGTACCGGCTCGAAAACGCGACGCTCACCACCTGCAAGGCGGGAAACGACGATTGGTATATGCAGGTGGGCGAGCTCGAACTCGACATGACCCGCGACGTGGGTGTGGCGCACAACGGCAAGCTGGTGTTCAAGGGCATGCCGATCGCCTATGTACCCTGGGTGGATTTCCCCCTGCACAACCAGCGCAAATCCGGTTTTCTCCCGCCCATCGTAGGCAGCAGCGGCAAGAGCGGGGTGGAAATCGGCGTGCCGTACTATGTCAACCTTGCTCCGAACCGGGATCTCACCATCGAGCCGCGCGAATTTTCCAAGCGCGGGCTGCAGTTGGCTGCGCAGCTGCGCTATCTCGATCGCAGCTACGACGGCGAAGCGCGCGTCGAGCACATGTCCAACGACCGGGTGCGCAACATCAGCCGCTATGCCACCACTTTCCAGCACAATCAGAGGTTCAGCAGCAGGCTGACCGGCTTCATCAACATCAACAAGGTATCTGACGACAACTATTTCCGCGATCTGTCGAGCCGCATCAACATTACTTCGCAGACCACGCTGCCGCGCGAGGGACTGCTGACCTACGACGGCGGCTGGTGGGCTGCGAGCGCGCGGGTGCAGCGGTTCCAGACGCTGCAGGATCCGAGCAACCCGATAGTCGAACCCTACGGCAGGCTGCCCCAGTTCACGCTGAACGCGACGCGGCAGTATGTCGGCGGCACGGATCTGAGCCTGACGAGCGAGTTCGTCGAGTTCTATCACCCCACCAGCGTCATCGGCAGCCGCCTCATGGCCTATCCCAGCGTCAGCCTGCCGGTGATCCTGCCGGGCGCCTATCTCACGCCCAAGCTGGGATTTCACGCCACCGCCTACGGCCTGGATCGCAACGCGCCCGGCACGCCCGACAGCATCCAGAGGGCTTTGCCGATCGCCAGCCTCGACAGCGGCCTGACCTTCGAGCGCGACGCCAGCCTCACCGGGCAGAAATTCCGCCAGACGCTGGAGCCGCGCCTGTATTACCTTTACGTGCCGTACCGCGACCAGAGCAAGATCCCGCTGTTCGACACCGGCCAGGCCGATTTCAACTACGCGCAGATGTTTTCCGAAAACCTGTTCAACGGCAGCGACCGCATCGCCGACGCGAACCAGCTGACCGTGGCCGTGACCTCGCGCATGCTGTCGCCGCGCAATGGCCAGGAAGTGCTCAGGGCCACGATCGGGCAGCGCCATTATTTCCAGAACCAGCAGGTGACCCTGGACGAATCCACTCCAGGGCGCACCGACAAGACTTCGGATTTTCTGGCTGCGCTGGGCGGGCGCATTTCCCGGCACTGGACGCTGGACAGCGCGCTGCAGTACAACTCGCACCAGAATTTGTTCGAGCGCCTGGGCGCGAGCGTCCGTTACCAGCCGGAAACGGCGAAAGTGCTCAACCTCGGCTATCGCTTTACCCGCGACTCCCTGAGCCAGTTGGACGTCTCGGCGCAGTGGCCGCTGGGCGGCGGGTGGTACGGCGTCGGCCGCTATAACTATTCGGTGCGCGACAGCCGCCTGGTCGAAGGCCTGGCCGGTTTCGAATATAATGGAGGCTGCTGGATTGGCCGCCTGGTGGCGACGCGCTTTGCGGCGGCCACCGAGACCACGACCAATGCCGTGTTCGTGCAGCTGGAATTGAACGGATTATCGCGCATCGGGTCCAATCCGCTCGAGACGCTGAAGCGCAACGTTCCCGGCTACAGCAGCATCAACCAGACCCGTCCCGACTCACGGCAGTTCAATTTTTACGAGTAGACCTCAAATGCGATTTTCAAATTCGGCAGCGATCGCCTGGTTCGCGACCGCGGTATCGGCGTTCGGTGCCGGCGGCGCATTGGCGCAGAGCGGGAATCCCAGCCAGGTGGTGCTGGTGGATCGTATCGTCGCCGTGGTCAACAGCGAAGTGATCACCAGCGGCGAAGTCGCCGAGCGGGTGAAGTCGGTGACGCTGCAGCTGCGCCAGCAGGGAACGCCGCTGCCCCCCGCCGATCTGCTGCAAAAGCAGGTGCTGGAACGCATGATCATGGACCGGCTGCAACTGCAGTTGGCCAAGGAGACCGGTCTGCGCGTGGACGATCTGCAGCTCGATCGCACTGTTGCGCGCGTCGCCGAGCGCAACAAGATGTCGCTGACCCAGTTCCGCCAGATCCTGGAGCGCGACGGGATACAGTTTGACAAGTTCCGCGAGGAACTGCGCAACGAAATCCTGCTGTCGCGCCTGCGCGAGCGCGAAGTGGACAATCGCATGACGGTCACCGACAACGAAATCGATTATTTCCTCAGCCAGCAGGCCGCTTCGCCGTCTGCTTCGATTGAATTCAACCTGAGCCACATCATATTGCGGCTGCCCGAGCAGGCGAGTCCGGAGGAGGTGGAGCGCCAGCGCGCACGCGCCGAGCAGGTGCTGACGCAAGTGCGCCAGGGTGCCGATTTTTCCAAGCTGGCCGTGAGTTTTTCCGACGCGCCCGACGCGCTGCAGGGCGGGGTCATGGGCTGGCGCGCGCGCGACCGCCTGCCGGACCTGTTCGCGCAGGCCATCGACGGCTTGAAACCCGGCGAGGTGAGCGCCATCATCCGCAGTCCGGCCGGATTCCATCTGATCAAGCTGCTCGACCGACGCGGCGGCGGTGCGCCGGCGGTCATCGTGCAAACCCATGCGCGCCACATACTGGTCAAGACCAGCGAGATCGTTTCCGAAGGCGACGCCAGGCGCAAGCTCGAAAATCTGCGTGAACGCATAGTCAACGGCGTCGATTTCGGCGAGCTGGCCAAGCTCAACTCCGACGACTCGTCCTCGGTCAAGGGGGGCGACCTCGGCTGGGTCTACCCCGGCGATACCGTGCCCGAATTCGAGCGCGTGATGAACAGCCTCAAGGAAGGAGAGCTGAGCGAGCCTTTCGCGACGCCTTTCGGCTGGCACCTGTTGCAGGTGCTGGAGCGGCGCCGGTCCGACGTGTCCGGCGAACGCAAGCGGCAGGAAGCGCGTTTGATACTGCGCGAGCGCAAAGCCGACGAGGCCTACCAGGAGTGGCTGCGCCAGCTGCGCGATCGCGCCTTCGTTGAATACCGGTCGGAGGAGCGCTAGTGCGCGGCGGCGCCGCGCACGGTACGAAAGGGAGAAGGGCGTGAGGAGCGCGCTCGGAGCGGCGGCGAAACTGCCGCTAGTCGCGGTCACTTCCGGCGAGCCCGCCGGCATAGGGCCGGACATCTGTCTTGCTCTGGCAGATGCGCACCTGCCTTGCCGCGCAGTCATCCTCGCCGACCGTGATCTGCTCGCGGCGCGCGCAGCGCGTCTGGGCCTCGCCCCGCGTTTGCGCGCATACGACGCGGCGCAGCTGCCGGCGGAGGGCGAGCTCGAAGTGCTGCACCTGCCGCTCGCCGTACCCGTGACTGCGGGCAGGCTGGACACGGCCAACAGCGCCTACGTGCTCGCCTTGCTCGATCGCGCCGTTGCCGGCTGTGGCGACGGCAGTTTCGCCGCGATGGTGACCGCGCCGGTGCACAAGGGCGTGATCAACGACGCGGGCGTCGCGTTTACCGGTCATACCGAATATCTTGCCGCGCTGACATCGACGCCGCGTGTCGTAATGATGCTCGCCGGCGGGGGCTTGCGCGTGGCGCTGGCGACTACCCACCTGGCGCTGGCCGAAGTGGCGCCCGCGATCACCCGCGACAGTCTGGAGGCGACGCTGCGCATCGTGCATCGCGCGCTGCAGCAGCGTTTCGGCATCGCCGAGCCGCGCATCCTGGTCGCCGGCCTCAACCCGCACGGCGGCGAGAGCGGGCACCTGGGCCGGGAGGAAATAGAGGTCATTTCCCCGGTGCTGCGCGAGCTGCGCCAGGCGGGGCTGCAGCTGGAAGGACCGCTGCCGGCCGATACATTGTTCACGCCGCAGGTGCTCGCGCGCGGCGATTGCGTGTTGGCGATGTACCACGATCAGGGCCTGCCGGTGCTCAAATACGCGAGTTTCGGCAGGGGCGTCAATGTCACGCTGGGTTTGCCGATCGTGCGCACCTCGGTCGATCACGGTACCGCGCTTGACCTGGCCGGCAGCGGCAGGGCCGATGCGGGCAGCCTGATGGCGGCGATGGAAATGGCGCTGGAGATGGTGAGCGCGTCCGGGGCCGCAGCCGCCGTGTAGATGGGCAAGCATATTCCGCGGCGTCGTTTTGGACAGCACTTCCTGACTGACCAGACGGTGATCGCCGACATCGTCGCCGCGATCCGGCCGCAGGCGGGAGATGCCATGGTGGAGATCGGTCCGGGGCTGGGAGCGCTCACCGCACCGCTTGCTGCGGTGCTGCGCCATCTGCAGGTGATAGAGATCGACCGCGACATCGTTGCGCGCCTGCAGCGCGCCTATGCGCCGGAGCGCCTGTCGGTGCACTCGGGCGACGTACTCGAATTCGACTTCGCCGCGCTGCCCGGTGAATTGCGTGTGGTCGGCAACCTTCCCTACAATATTTCCACGCCCCTGCTGTTCCACCTGGCGCGCTACGCCGAACGCATACGCGACATGCATTTCATGCTGCAGAAGGAAGTAGTCGAGCGCATGGTCGCTCCACCCGGAGGGCGCGACTACGGCCGCCTGTCGGTAATGCTGCAGTACCGCTTCGACATGGAATTGCTGCTCGAGGTCGCCCCCGGCGCATTCACGCCGCCGCCGCAGGTGGATTCGGCGGTGGTGCGCATGCGGCCGCGTCCCCAGGGGCAGTTGACGGCTGCGAGCGAAGCCGGACTGGCGCAGGTGGTGCGGCGCGCTTTTGCGCAGCGGCGCAAGACCTTGCGCAATTCGCTTGCCGGCATGCTCGAGGCCGGCGACTTTGCCGCGCTGGGGATCGCGCCCGACCTGCGCGCGGAAAACCTCGCCGTGGCCGATTTCGTCGCGATCAGCAACTATGTTGAAATGCAAAATCCGGCAGCGCGTTGATGTTCACAAACGCGCCTGCGGCTGGCACAATGGGCGCGCCTTGCCGCGTTCGTGGCAAAGGGGCTCGGACCGCAGCTGGTTTCGACAGGGCGCGAAGGGAAGCGTCCCCTGAATTCGCAACGCACACGAAGCATCAACGCCGGAGACTGACATGGGCCTGCTGGACGACCTGAAAAAACAGGCTGACATGGTGAGAAGCCAGCAGCTTTCGCAGACGTCTATCCGGCAGGAAAGCCTCAAGCTGGTCGATGCCAGGATGCATCAGACCTTCCTCTACCTGAGCGATCTGCTGAAGCAGCTCTCGGTGCTGCGGCCGACCAACCCGACGGTATATGCGATACCGGGGGTGGGCGAAATGCAGAATCTGGCGTACGCCGAGTCGTTCATCAACTACCGCAAGAAGAAGGTGGACGACAGGGACTGCTACGATTACATCACGATGTTCATCAAGTGGGGCTCGCCCAACAATCTCACCATCGAGCGCGACATGCCGGCGGCCATACAGAAGGTGAACGAGGAGTTGTGGGGATTCGGGCTCAAATTCACCGAAGAGAAAATCAAGAAACCGGGCGGCGGCTTCCTCAAGATGAAATTTACCATACCGAGCGAGCTTACCTGCGACATTACGGTCACGGCGGACTATGAAAACGCGCGGCTGGTGGCCAAAGGCAAGCACTTTTTTCGCCTGGGCGCGGACGAACTGCGCATTCCGGCAGGCGACGTAAGCGAGACCCTGCTGGAAGAGTTCGCCAAAATGCTGATCGGCCAACCCAGCGCGCTGCGCAAGTACCGGGTCGCCGCGCTGTAGCGGCGATTGCGCGTGCTGCGCGGAGCATCGCCGCGCAAGCGCGCCAGGACCCAGGCCTGTTCGGGCGACCATCATCCAATGGAAAAGACTTTCGACGTCGCGGCGCTCGGCGAGGGCATGCTGGAATTCAACCAGGTACGCCCGGGCCAGCCCGAGTTTCTGCAGGGCTACGGCGGCGATACCAGCAATGCCGTGATCGCAGCGGCCCGCGCGGGTGCGCGCTGCGCCTATCTGTCGCGGGTGGGCGATGACGCGTTCGGCCGGTCCTTGCTGGAGCTCTGGTCGGACGAGGGCATCGACACCAGGGCGATAGAGCGCGACACCGGGCACCCGACCGGCATCTACTTTGTGACGCATGGCGCGCTCGGCCATGCCTTCAGCTATCTGCGCTCGGGTTCGGCCGCGAGCTGCATGACGCCGCAATGGCTGCAAGACGGGGCCGCGAAAGACATCGTGGCTGCAAGCCGGGTCCTGCATGTGTCGGGCATATCGCTCGCAATCTCCAGCAGCGCCTGCGACACGGTGTTTGCCGCGATGGAACTGGCGCGCGCAGCCGGAACGCTGGTGTCCTTTGACGCCAACCTGCGACTCAAGCTCTGGCCGCTGGCGCGCGCACGTGCCTGCATAGCGCAAGCGGTTTCCATGTCCGACATCTTCCTGCCCAGCCTGGACGACGCGCTAGGCCTGTGCGCTCTGGACGCACCGGATCAGGTCGCCGACTGGGGGCACGCACTCGGGGCGAAGGCCGTGGTGCTGAAACTGGGCAGTGCGGGCGCATTGGTGAGCGACGGTAACCGGCGCGAGCGCATCGCCGGACACGCGGTAAAGCTGGTCGATGCCACGGGAGCGGGCGATTGCTTCAGCGGCAACCTGCTCGCCCGCATGGCGCAGGGCAGTTCCGTGTTCGAGGCCGGGCGCTATGCCAATGCCGCCGCCGCGTTGGCGGTGCAGGCGTACGGCGCGGTCGCGCCCCTGCCCCGACCGGATGCCGTGAGGGCACTGCTTTGAAAAACCTGCTGGCGGTGGACTGGGGCAGCTCTACGCTGCGCGGCGCACGCATCGATGCCGGGGGCAAGGTACGGGCACAGCGCTCCTTCGAGCGCGGCATCCTGAGCGTCGCGCCCGGGGAATTTCCCTCGGTATTCGACGCGTGCTTTGGCGACTGGATGGACGCCGATACCTTTTGCCTGATGTCGGGCATGGTCGGCAGCAAGCAAGGATGGCTGGAAGCACCCTATTGCAGCTGTCCGGCCGGGTTCGATGAAGTCGCCGCCGGACTCGCATGGGTGGACCCCGGTCGCGTGGCCATCGTGCCGGGGCTGAGCTGCGAACACGACGGCCCTCCCGGTGTCGCGGGTCTGCAATCGATACCCGACGTCATGCGCGGTGAAGAAACCCAGATACTCGGCGCCCTGCAGTTGCTCGGCCTAGATCAGGGCCTGGTGGTGCTGCCGGGCACGCACAGCAAATGGGCGCGCGTAAAAGCGGGCCGTGTCGAGTCATTTTCCACCTTCATGACGGGAGAGTTTTTCGCCCTGCTGCGGCAGCACTCCATCCTGTCGCGCACCCTGCCCGCCGGCGACGCCGGGTTCGATGCCGTGGCGTTCGAACAGGGCGTGGCACTGGCCCTGCGCGGCGAGAGCCTGCTGCACAGCGCATTCGGCGTGCGCACCCTGTCGCTGTTCGAGCGCCTGCCTGCGGCGGCGCTCTCCAGCCATCTGTCCGGACTGCTCATCGGCGAGGAATTGCGCGGCCGCAGCTGGCAGGGGGCAGCCGAGGTGATCATCGTCGGCGCCGAGGCGCTGAGCCTGCGCTACCAGTGCGCTTTGGCCCTGCAGAGCGTGCCCGCGCAGCGCTTGGGGCCGGAGGCGACCTGGGCCGGCCTGTGGGCCATCGCGAACAGGAATTTTCCCGACTGAGGACGGACACATGAACGCACAGCAAAAATTTGCAGCGGCACTGGAGCGCATTCCCCTGGTCGCCGTCCTGCGCGGCCTGCAGCCGCATGAGGCGCAGGCCATGGGCGAGGCGCTCACCGGCACCGGTTGGACGGCGATCGAAGTCCCGCTCAATTCCCCCGATCCATACACGAGCATAGCCACATTGGCGCGCAACTTTCCGGCGGCCTTGAGCGGCGCCGGCACCGTGCTCACGCCGCAGGAGGTGGGCAAGGTTCATGCGGCGGGCGGGCAATTGATCGTGTCGCCGAATTTCAACCCGGCCGTGGTGCGCGAGGCCGTGCGCCTGGGCATGGTGTGCCTGCCCGGCGTGGCGACGCCGAGCGAAGCCTTTGCCGCGCTGGATGCAGGCGCCGACGGACTCAAGCTGTTTCCGGCGGAAATGATTCCACCGGCCGCGGTGCGCGCCCTGCGCGCGGTGTTGCCCGCAAGCGCGCGCGTGCTGCCGGTCGGCGGCATCACGGCGGATAACATGAGCGGCTACCTCGCTGCGGGCGCCAGTGGTTTCGGCATCGGCTCGGCTCTTTACAAGCCCGGCGTGAGCGCGGCGCAGGTACGGGCACAGGCCCTGCGTTTCATCGCCGCTTGCCGGATGCGATAACTACGCCATGGGGGCGCGGGCGTAGATCCGTTTTCATGAGGAGGGGAGTTCCTGCGGCGCGTGTCCCCCCGTGCTTCGCCAAAGCAGCCGCCGGCAATTTTGAAACAGCCGCCTACGCGCGTTCGATCAGTTCGATCTTGTATCCGTCCGGGTCCTGCACGAAGGCGATGACCGTGCTGCCGCCTTTGACCGGCCCCGCTTCGCGGCTCACGATGCCGCCCTTGGCCTTGACCGTTTCGCAGGCCTTGTAGGCGTCGGGCACTTCGATCGCCAGGTGGCCGAACGCGGTCCCCAGCTCGTAGCGGTCCACGCCGTAGTTGTAGGTGAGCTCGATCACGGCCTGCTCGTCCTCGGATCCGTAGCCGACGAAGGCGAGCGTGTATTTCTGCTCCGGCCGGTCGGTGGTGCGCAGCAGTTTCATCCCCAGAACCTCGGTGTAGAACTTCACCGAACGTTCCATGTTCCCCACGCGCAGCATCGTATGCAGCATTCTCACGATTGATCTCCTATGCAAGTTTCGAACCGGGGGCGGCGCCCCCGTGCAAATCCCCCCACGACGGGGGAAGTACCTATCGCGTCACCGGCCCAAGCGCCGCCTTGCTACAGGATGGGCAGCCGGTGGCTGCTTTCGCGCAGTTCCCTGCGCGCGAGCAGGTAGTCCGGATAAAGTCCGCCGACCACGGCCCAGAAACGCGCCGAGTGATTCATTTCCCGCAAATGCGCGAGCTCGTGCGCGACCACGTAATCGACCAGATGCAGGGGCAAGTGTATCAGGCGCCAGTTCAGGCGCACCCGTCCATCCTCGCGGCACTGCCCCCACTGCAGGCGCGCGCTGGACAGCGCCAGCGCCGGCGTCGGAACGCCAAGGCGCGCCGCGTACACCGACAGGCGTTCGCCGAACAGCGCGCGCGCCCGTTCCTTTATCCAGGCGATGGCGCGCTTTCTCAGCGCCGCGGGTTCGCCGCGGGACGCGAGTCCGATGCCCAGGCGGCCATCGTGCAGGCTGATGTCGCGTCGTCCGGGGACCAGTTCTATGGTCACCGGCACGCCCAGCAGGGCGATGGTCGCGCCGTCGCTCCAGTTCACCACCTGCGGTCTGGGCGCGGCGCGCCATTCGGATAGTTTTCTCAGCACCCAGCGCGCCTTTTCACGGATGAAGGCCTCGACCTCGGCGATCGAGGTGTGCCCCGGCGCGGCCACGCGCAGGCCCTCATCGTCGATTACCATGCCGATCGAACGGCGGCGCGCGCGGCGAAAGCGGTAACCTACGACCTCGCCGCCCAGCTGGATGTAACGCAAGCTGCCGGCGGGCGCGGCCGCGGGCGCGAGCGCGAGCGGCAGTTCAAGCTGCATGCGCGCGTTCCGGGCGCACCAGGATTTCCACCTGGTGCTCGATCCAGTCCTCGACCTTGCGCATCAACTGCTCCGGCGTCTGGCCGGCGCTGTCGATAGGCTCGCCGATGACCACCGTTACCTTGCCCGGACGCTTGAGAAAGGAATTGCGCGGCCACAGCAGGCCGGCATTGTGCGCGACCGGCAGCACGCGCGCGCCGGTCTGCGCCGCGATATGCGCGCCTCCGAGTTTGTACCGGACGCGCTTGCCCACGGCGATGCGCGTGCCCTCCGGGTAGACCATGATGCAAAAGCCCTGCGCCAGGCGCTCCTTGCCGATTTCCACGGTGCGGCGCAGCGCGTTCTTGCGCTCGGCACGGTTGATGAATATCGGGCTGAACAGCGCCAGACCCCAGCCGAGGAAGGGCAGCCACATCAGCTCGCGCTTCATCACGTAGACGTGCGGCGGAAAGATTCCGGAGTAGGCGAGCGTTTCCCAGGCCGAGGAGTGCTTGGACAGGATAACCACCGGTTCGGCCGGAATGTTCTCGCGCCCGCGCACTTCGTAGCGGATGCCCAGCACGTAGATCGCCAGCCAGGCGGCGAGGCGCGGCCAGCCGGCGATGATTTTCCAGCGCGGTATGCGCGGCAGCGGTGCGACACACATCACCAGCACCCAATAGGGGACGACGATGAGGACCAGCAAAGTGTAGTAGAGCAGCGCGCGCAGGTACATCATGCAGTGAGCGCCGCTGCGGCGGCGGCCAGGTCCGCATGGACTTCGGTGCCTGCGGGCAGGCCGCCCGACTTGAGCGTCTGCGCGCCCTTGCCGGTCAGCACCAGCAAGGGCCGGGCGCCGGCCGCGCTCGCAGCCTGCAGGTCACGCAGGGAGTCGCCGATCGCCGGCACCCCCGCGAGCTCGAGCTTGTAGCGCCCGGCGATCTCCAGCAGCATGCCCGGCTGCGGTTTGCGGCAGGAGCAGCCCGTGTCCTGCGCATGCGGGCAGAAGAACACCGCGTCGATGCGCCCGCCCAGCTGGTTCACCGACTTGTGCATCTTGTCGTGCATGGCGTTGAGCGTGGCCATGTCGAACAGGCCCCGCCCCAGACCGGACTGGTTGGTGGCGACGACCACGCGATAACCCGCCTGCGTGAGGCGTGCGATCGCCTCCAGGCTGCCCGGGATGGGCTTCCATTCATCCGGGCTCCTGATGTATTGATCGCTGTCGACGTTGATCACGCCGTCGCGGTCGAGGATTACCAGTTTCATGCGGCGAGCCTGGAGATGTCTGCGACGCGGTTCATCTCGTCGCGCAGGTTCTTGAGCAGCGCAAGGCGGTTACTGCGCAGCTTCTGATCATCGACCATCACCATGACCGTATCAAAAAAAGCGTCGACCGGGAATTTCAACACCGCGAATGCTTTGAGGTAACCCGTATAGTCGCCCGCCTCGTATAGCGGCCTCGCCTTCTGCGATGCGTCCCTGAGAGCTTCGAACAGATCGCGTTCGGCCGGTTCCTGCAGACCTTGTGCACTGGATGCGGCAAACACTACGCCCTTCGCTTCGGCCTGCTTCAGGATGTTGGCTACGCGCTTGTTGGCCGCCGCGAGGCTCGCCGCCTCGGGCAGGCCGGCGAACGCGCGCACGGCGGCAAGCTGCAGCGGCACCCGGTCCAGCCGCACGGGGTGCAGGCAGAGCACCGACTCGATCTCGGTCGCGCCATAACCGGCGTCGCGCAGATAGCTGCGCAGGCGTTCAAGGACGAAGATCCGGAGATCCGTTTGCGCCTGCCCGTCCTTGCCGCGCGCAAACACCGAGAACGCATCCGCGACGAGGTCGGACAGCGACAACTCGAGCCCGCATTCGACGAGTATCCTGATCACGCCCAGGGCGTGGCGTCTGAGCGCGAACGGATCCTTGTCGCCGCTCGGCTGCTGGCCGACGCTGAACATGCCCGCAAGCGTCTCCAGCTTGTCGGCCAAAGCGAGCGCGAGCGCGATCGCGTTGCCGGGTAGTGCGTCGCCGGCAAAGCGCGGACGGTAGTGTTGCTCGATGGCGGCGGCCACCAGGGGCGGTTCGCCATCGGCAAGCGCGTAATAGCGCCCCATGACGCCCTGCAGCTGCGGAAACTCGCCGACCATGCTGGTGACCAGGTCGGCCTTGGCCAGCCAGGCGGCGCGCTCGGCGAGCGCCGGATCGGCGCCGGTTTCGCGGGCTATCTTTCCGGCAAGCAGTTGCACGCGTTCGACGCGTTCGAGCTGGCTGCCCAGTTTGTTGTGATAGACGATGGCGCCCAGCTGCGGCACGCGCGCCTCCAGCCGGCTTTTCTTGTCGGTCTCGAAAAAGAAACGCGCATCGGCCAGGCGCGGCCGCACGACGCGGTTGTTGCCTTCGATGATGTTCTTCGGATCGGTGAGCCGCATGTTGCTGACGATGAGAAAGCGGTTGCTCAGCCTTCCCGCGGCATCGAACAGCGGGAAATACTTCTGGTTGGTGCGCATGGTGAGCACCAGGCATTCCTGCGGAACCACGAGAAACTCGGGCTCGAATTCCCCGATGTATACGGTCGGAAATTCGACCAGCGCCGTGACTTCGTCCAGCAGCGGCGCGACGTCCTGCTCCGGGCCCAGCGAGGCGCCCAATTGCGCGGCTTTGGCGCGCAGCTGCCTTTCGGTTTCGTCGCGGCGCGCGTCGAACGCCGCGATCACCTGTCCGTGCGCGGCGAGCGCTTCTTCGTAGGCATCGGCCGTCGCCACGGGTATGTCCTGCACGCCCTGGAAGCGGTGCCCGTGGGTGGTGCGGCCTGCATCGAGGCCGAGGACCGCGACCGGCACCACCTCGGTGCCGTGCAGGGCGAGCAGCCCATGGACGGGGCGCACGAACTGCACCGTCGTGGTCCCGTCGGCGAGCTGATAGCTCATCAGCTTCGGTATGGGCAGGCGCGCAATCGCCTCTTCGAGGGCCGCCTGCAGGGCCGCGGCGAGCTGCATGCCGGGCACGACTTGATGCAGGAATACGTATTCCGCGCCGCCTTCCGCGCGCCGCTCGATACGTCCGCCGAGGTCCGCGTCCGCGCCATAGCCTTCCTTTTCCAGCCGCCTGAGCAGCGCCGGCGCGGGATCCCCGGCGGCATCGAAAGCGACTTTCGCCGGCATCAGTTTCCTGGTCTGTTCGCGCTCGGGCGAGCGCGCAAGCACCGCCGATACATGCACCGCCAGCCGCCGGGGTGTGCAATAGGCCCTGGTTTCGTGGCCCTGCGCGAGCAGGCCGCGCGCGGCGAGGCCCGACGCAATTGCCTGCGCAAAGGCCTCGCCCAGGGCCTTCAGCGCCCTGGGCGGCAGCTCCTCGGTGAACAGTTCGACCAGCAGGTTTGCGCTCATGCTGCGGCTTGCGCTTTCGTCCGGCACATGGGGAAGCCCAGCCGTTCGCGCGATTCGTAATAGGCTTGCGCGACGGCCTTGGCGATATTGCGGATGCGGCCGATGTAAGCGGCACGCTCGGTGACCGAGATGGCGCCGCGCGCATCGAGCAGGTTGAACACATGCGCCGCCTTGAGCACTTTTTCGTAGGCCGGGAGGGCCAGTTGCGCCTCGATCAGGCGCTGGGCGTCGGCTTCGTGGTCGCTGAAATGCCGGAACAGCATGGCCGCATCGGAGCGTTCGAAATTGTAGGCCGATTGCTCGACCTCGTTCTGGTGGTAGACGTCGCGGTAAGTCACTCCCGGTGTCCAGACCAGATCGAACACGTTCTTCACGTCCTGCAGATACATGGCGAGGCGTTCGATACCGTAGGTGATCTCTCCGGTGATCGGCTTGCAGTTGATCCCGCCGACTTGCTGAAAGTAGGTGAACTGCGTCACTTCCATGCCGTTCAGCCACACCTCCCAGCCCAGGCCCCAGGCGCCCAGGGTCGGATTCTCCCAGTCGTCCTCGACGAAACGGATATCGTGCGCCCTGGGGTCGATGCCCAGGGCCTCGAGCGAGCCGATGTAGAGTTCGAGTATCTCCGGCGGCGAGGGTTTCAGCACCACCTGGTACTGGTAGTAATGCTGCAGGCGGTTGGGGTTGTCGCCGTAGCGTCCGTCCTTGGGGCGGCGCGAGGGCTGGACGTAGGCCGCGCGCCAGGGCTCGGGTCCCAGCGCGCGCAGAAAAGTGGCGGTGTGCGAGGTGCCGGCGCCGACCTCCATGTCGTAGGGCTGCAATAGTGCGCAGCCCTGCCGGTCCCAATAGGACTGCAGCCTGAGTATGAGTTCCTGAAACGTGGGCACGGTTTGCCGATGCTGGGAAAGCCGCAATTTTACAGGCTTTCCCGACCCCGAGAAGCGCAAAAACCGCGGCGCCGCATTGCGCTTGCGCGACCTGCGCGGCGACCAGCGCGGGTCTGTGCCGGCGCCGAACATGATATAAATCATGCATGCAGTTCAGCCATCTGATCCAGATCAACGATCCATTCAATCCCCTGATCGAGCCGCTGTCGCGCGAGCAGCTGTGGCGCGGACTGGTGCTGCGTGCCGAGAATCCGCTGTTGTTCGTACTGGCGCTGGACGGTTTCGAAATACTCGAGCGCACGGAAAACGCGCTCTCGCGCGTGCTGCATTTCGGCAGCCTGAGCCTGCGCGATCGCGTCAGTTTCAGCCAGATGAAACAGGTGCGCTACGAGATCGAGGCGGCCGGGGATACGCCTTGCGCCACCCTGGTGATGAGCATCGAGGAACCCGAGCCCGGCCAGCTGTTCGTGCGCTTCGACTACGAAACCGTGCAGGAGGGCGCGACTGTACCGCTGGACGAGGTCTACGCCAGCCTGGCGAGGCAGGCCTACGTCGAGGCCGACATCGACACGATCAGCACCATCCGCAGGCTGGCGGAGGAACCCGGCGCCCTGGACTGAAGCGCGTCGAACGCTCGCGGCCTGCGCGCCAGGGGCCGGTTCATTGCGTCGGCGGCAGCGGCCGGGGGGCAAGGAGACGACACTCGACACGGGGTGCTCAGGCGCTAAATTTCACGGCTCGGTTGCGGCCCTGTTCCTTGGCCAGATACATGGCGCGGTCGGCGCGCCGCTGGATCGCATCGATGCTGCGGCCGTCATCGGGGTAGCTGGCGAGACCGATGCTGACGCTGGTCCGGATCCGCTTGCCCTCGAATTCCAGCGGGGTGCCGGCCACGGCGTCGATGATCCTCTGCGCCACTTCCAGCGCCCTGTCCGAACTCGCCTCGGGCAGCAGCGCCACGAATTCGTCTCCGCCATAGCGCGCCAGTACGTCGGTGTGGCGCAGTTCCGTCTCGATGCACTTCGCCGCCAGTCTGAGCAGGCGGTTCCCCGCCTCGTGGCCGTGGAGGTCGTTGACCGCCTTGAGGTTGTCGGAATCGATCATCAGCAGGCTGACGGGGCGGCCGTAGCGCACCGCCTGGTCGAACAGGCGGTCGACGACGATGGTGAAGCCGCGCATATTGTAGAGGCCGGTGAGATCGTCGGATTCGGACAGCAGCCGGGCGCGATTCAGGCCGAAGCGGATGTCGGCTGAAAACATGGTGGTGACATAGGCGACGAGCAGCATCGGCGCGTACTGCGCCACCAGGCCGCCGACGTAGGCGAGCGATAGCAGATCGCGCGCAGCGGGGGCGTTTCCGAGCAGCACGAAGCAGGCTGCGATCAGGGCCATCACGAACATGGTCGTCAGCTTGCCCAGCGTGAGTGCGCTGGTGATGATGACCAGTAGATAGGTGTTGACCAGCGGGCTCGCCAGCTTTCCCGTAAACCACAGGACCCAGGTGATGAACGCCAGCATCACCAGGCTTTCGATCGAGATTTTCCAGCGCGAGTCGGGTTTGTAGAAATTGGTGTAGCGAAACCCCAGGACGAACGCGGAGTAGAAGAACAGCCCCGTGGAGATCGCCGCCTGGTCCGCAGGAAGCGGCCCTTCGAACACCTGGTAGAGCAGCACCAGGATCAGCAGCAGCCACTCTATCTCGGCGACGGTGCGCGCGGTTCCGCGCAGTTCCTCCTGCTCGATGCTCGGTATATCGGAAGCCGTCGAACGCACGCTTGTCCCTTTGTGCAAGCCGGCTGCATCAGCGCGGTCGGCAGCTGCAGGCCGATTATAGCCCGCTCGGAGCGCCGCATCGCGCCCCGCGATGCGCTGCTCAGGCACCGGGTTTGTCCTCGCGCCAGAAGTCGAGTTTCTCCTGCACTACCCGGTCCGAGTAGATGAATATCACCGCGTCGCTGGCTGCGGCATGTTCGTGGGCGACCCAGCTCGGCGCGACGAATATGTCGCGCGGGCCCCAGTCGAAGCTCTGCGCGCCGATCCTGCTCGAGCCCCTGCCTTCGACCACGGCGAACACCGCGCTGTCGGTGGAGCGGTAAGGCGCAGTGGCGTATCCCGCGGGGATGAGCTGCATCCAGGTGGACATGGTCGGCATGGCCCAGCCGCCGTTGACCGGATTGATGTACTTCATTTTGTACGCATGCCAGGCGTCGGCGGGGCGAAAGCGCGCGAGCGCATCCAGCGCCTCGCGCGTGCGGCGGTAGGGGTAGTTGAATATCGGCGTAGTCTGCGAGCCGTATTCTTGATCAACGGGCAGCAGATTGTGGCCCGCTTCGGCAGCGGCCGCACCCTCCGGGCGGTCGAGCGGGTGCGACTTGCCCGGATAGCCCTCGCGAAAGCTCGCACACATCAGGTTGACGATGTGCATGTCCAGGCCGTCCAGCCAGACCATGGGCGCATCGCCCTCGTTGCCGTGGTCGTGCCAGGTCATGGACGGGGTAATCACGAAGTCGCCGGCTTCCATCATGGTGCGCTCGCCGGCGACTGCAGTGTAGGCGTTGCGGCCTTCGACGATGAAGCGCAGCGCCGAGGCCGTGTGCTTGTGCGCGGGCGCAATCTCTCCGGGCAGGATGATCTGCAAGCCGGCGAACAGGCTCTGCGTGATGCGCGACTCGCCCGGCAGTCCCGGGTTTTCCAGGACGAGGACGCGGCGCTCGGCTTCCTCCGCGCTGATCAGCCTGCATGCTTCCATCAGGTACGGCCGTATTTCTTCATAGCGCCACATCGCCGCCACGCAGCGCGGCGCGGGCTGGTCGGTGACCAGGCCGTGCAGCACGCGCCACAGCGGAGCGAGATTATGCCTGCTCGCGCGCTCGTAGAAATCCATGCGGCCGGGCTCCGCAGCGAGGTTGACGCTGGGAACGATGCCTGCGAGGGCGCCTGCCTGGTCGTGAACGCCGCCATCGGGTTTCATCGCCGTCTCCTGTGGTTCTGTGCTTGCAGTCCCATGCCGATACGCCTACGCGGGCATGATAGCCTAGCCGCGCCGCCAAGGCGATGCGGCGCCCGCCGGGGCCGTCTTGGGCTATGATGGAAACAAAGCATCGTTCCGGGAAGCTCATGGAAAACTATTTGATCTGGCTGGTGGCCGGATTCGCGTTGGTCATCGCGGAGCTCGTCACCGGCACGTTTTTCCTGCTGGTTCTGGGCATCGCCGCATTTGCCGGTTCGGCCATGGCCTGGTCCGGCCTGGGGTTCTGGCTGGAGGCCTTGTGCGCGGCGACGGTGGCGGTTGCGGGCGTGTTCTGGGTGCGCCAGCAGCGCAAGAGCCTGCAGCAGCCCGACATGGCCTCGCTCGATGTGGGGCAGGCGGTCGCCTTCGATTCCTGGGTAAGCCGCGAGCAGGGCGCGGCGCGGGTGACCTATCGCAACACGCAGTGGGATGCCCAGGTCGAGGGCGAGCGCGAGCTGGATCCGGGGCAGGCGCTGTTCATCCATGCGGTGGCGGGCAATACGCTCAGGGTGGCAAAGAAAAAACCCGAATAGGCAGAAGCAGCAGCGCAGCGCGCCATATCCGATTTCAGACACTTACGCAGAGAGACCAACCATGTTCCCGAAATTCATCGCCATCCTGATCGCCACGATAGCCATCTCGCAGTTCGAGCAGACGCGCGGTTTCACCATCCCGTTTTTCATTCTTGCCGTGGCGATCGTATTCGTCATCGAAGGCGTGCGCGTGGTGCCGCAGCAAAGCGCCTGGGTCGTCGAGCGGCTGGGCAAATTCCACGCCGTTCTGCAACCCGGGCTCAACATCATCGTGCCCTTTGTCGACCGAGTCGCCTACACCCACTCGCTGAAGGAGGTGCCGCTGGATGTGCCCGAGCAGGTGTGCATCAGTCGCGACAACACGCAACTCTCGGTGGACGGCGTCATCTATTTTCAGGTAACCGACCCGCGGCTGGCGTCCTACGGTTCGTCCAATTACGTCGCCGCCATCACCCAGCTCGCGCAGACCGCGCTCCGGAGCGAAATCGGCAAAATGGAACTGGACAAGACCTTCGAGAGCCGCGATGAAATGAACCGCCAGGTGGTGTCGGTGCTAGACGAGGCCGGCCGCTCCTGGGGGGTGAAGGTGCTGCGCTACGAGATCAAGAACATCACCCCTCCGGAGACCATCCTGCGCGCGATGCAGGCGCAGATCACCGCGGAGCGCGAGAAGCGCGCGCTCATCGCCAAATCCGAAGGCCAGAAGCAGCAGGAGATCAATATTGCCGAGGGCGAAAAGCAGGCTGCCATTCTTACCTCCGAAGGCGCCAAGGCTGCGGTGATCAACAAGGCGC
The DNA here is from genome assembly GCA_014860355.1 of Burkholderiales bacterium. Classification (GTDB taxonomy): domain Bacteria; phylum Pseudomonadota; class Gammaproteobacteria; order Burkholderiales; family SG8-39; genus 2-12-FULL-64-23. The sequence continues at coordinate 66,941 of JACZJV010000131.1, forward strand.
AGGGCGATGCGACCTCGATCCGGCTGATCGCCGAGGCGACCGCGGCCGGTGTGACGGCGGTGGCGGAGTCGCTGGCCAAAGAGGGCGGGCAGCAGGCCGCCAACCTCAAGGTCGCGGAGCAGTACGTCAATGCTTTTGCGGGCCTGGCCAAGACCAACAGCACCCTCATCGTCCCGGCGAACATGGGTGATATCGCGACGCTGATCACCTCGGCAATGACCATGCTCGATCGGACCAGATCGGCGCAGGCCAAGACGGCCTGATCCGGTTTAGCCGGCGGGTGGCGCCGTGGCGGCCTTGGCGGGGTGGATGACGATCTGGTTGAGCAGCACCAGACCGAGCAGTCCCAGGCCGATGGCATCGGTGACGAGGCCAGGCTTGATCAGCATGATCGCGGAGGCCACCAGGCAGGTTCTTTCCCACATGGGGGCGATGCGCCAGAAATAGCCGTGCAGGCCGCCGGCGAGGGAGATCACGCCGATGGATGCCGTGGTCACGGAGAGCAGTATGGTCTGCCATTCGCCTATCATCAGCAATGAAGGCTCGAAAATGAACATGAACGGCACGATGAAACCCGCGGCGCCCACACGCACCGCCGCCCATCCGGATTCCCATAATGGCGCTTTGGCAAGACCGGCCGCGGCGTAGACCGCCAGCGCCACCGGCGGCGTAATCGACGACAGAATCGCGAAATAGAACGCGAACATGTGCGCCGCCGGGGGAATGGCGCCGAGCTTGATGATGGCCGGCACAAGTAGTGCCACCATCACGATGTAGGCCGGCGTCGTCGGCATGCCCATGCCCAGAACGATGCCGGCGAGCATGGTGAGGATCAGCGCCAGCGGCAGCAGGTCTTTCGACAGGCTAAGCACGACGGAAGTGAAGTTGATGGCCGCACCGGTGAGCGTAATTACGCCGATCACGATGCCGGCGCAGGCGCAGGCCAGTGCCACCGCGACGGAATTCTTGGCGCCGTCTTCCAGTGCGCCCCAGATCGTGCGCCAGCTGATGTCCTTGCGCGTGGATTTGCGCAGCAGCGCCACCGGTACGCAGCTGAGCGTTCCCGCGAGCGCGCACAGCGGCGCGCTGAAACCCAGTATCAGACCAAACAGGACCACCAGGACGGGAATAAACAAGTGGCCGCGCACGCGCATGACATCCATGAAACGCGGAATTTCCGAGAGCGGCAGGCCATGCAGGCCGACACGCTTGGCCTCGAAATGCACGGCGAAGAATACCGCAAGGTAATAAAGCAATGCCGGGATCGCCGCCCACAGCGTGACCTGCAAATAGCTGACGGCGAGAAACTCCGCCATTACAAAGGCCGCCGCGCCCATGATCGGCGGCATGATCTGGCCGCCGGTGGAAGCCACCGATTCGACCGCCGCGGCGAACGCCGGGCGGAACCCGGTGCGCTTCATCAGCGGGATGGTGATCGGCCCGTCGACCAGCACGTTCGCGACCGCGCTGCCCGACACCGTGCCGAACAGGCTGGAACTCACGACGGCGACCTTGCCCGGGCCGCCGGCCGAGTGCCCGGTCAGGGACAGCGCGAAGTCCATGAACAACTGGCCGATGCCGGTGCGCTCCATGAAGGCGCCGAACAGCACGAACATGATGACGTAGGCGGCGGAGACGCCGAGCGTGGGCCCGAAGATGCCCTCGGTCGTGAGATACATGATCTCTATGATTTGCTCGGGGCGCGACTTGGCGATGAAAATGCCGTAAAGCAGAAAGATCAGCGCGGTGATCGGCAGCGCCCAGCCGATCACGCGCCGTGTCGCCTCCAGCACGATCAGCGTGAAAATCGTGCCCAGCACAAGCTCGAAGCGCGAGGGGTCGTCGACGAATACAAAGCGCTCCAGCAGGTAGTCGTGGTTGATCCAGACGTAGGCGATGGTGAAAACGGAAGCCGCGATCAACAGCCATTCGGGCCATCCCGCGCGTGCCGCGGCGGCACCGCCGATGGTTCCTCCCGCATCGTCGCGGATAGCAGACTTGTCTTTTTTCCGAAAGATGGGGAACATCAAAAACACCAGCGCCAGCGCGAACAGCAGGTGGGTCGTGCGGAAGAACAGCGCCTGCGGCGCGCCGATGAAGGCGATGGTGAGGTGATAAACCGACATGCCGACCGCGATCAGCGTGATCAGGTTCTTGATCGTACGGTCAGCCGTCATGGGCGCAGGGAAGTGGGCTTGAAAAAAAAACGGCGCGAAATGTCGCGCCGCCGTTGCAACTCAGCGTATCAGAGCACCTTGGCTTCTTTGTAATATTTCAGCGCGCCCGGATGGTAGGGCACGCCGACATCCGTTGCCATGTCTTTGACGGTCAGGCCCTTTACCGCGGACACCACGTTGCCGAGGTTTTCGACATTGGTCGCGAGCGCCTTGGTGATCTTGTAGACCGTATCCTCGGGCAGCTTGCAGCTGGCCACCAGGTGCGTCCAGGTGCCTATGGTCTGCACGTCCTTGCTCTGCTTG
>JACZJV010000132.1 GCA_014860355.1 Burkholderiales bacterium
CGGCGCCCCGCCATCCACGAGCTGCTTCGCCTGGTCTGCCGTAACCATGGTCCCGCCTTCGAGGCTCATCGGAGTCTCGGCGGCAAATGCCGCAGTCGCAGCTGCGCCAAGCACCACCGCACACAGCGTTTTCGCCAGTCCGCCCAACATCCGGTTCGTAAGATATTTCATTTAAAACCCCCTTCAGTAGTAAAGATTATGAAATAAACAACAGGTAAAACAATCGTCACTGACCTACCACCCCGTCCGCGCCGCCTTCATCCGCCGTCATGCCGAAGTCGGAACGGTTCAAGCCATATATATAGCGACGCTTCCCCCGCATTGGACATATCGGCCAGAACAATGAGTAGTTGTGCACACATTTGTATGGGTTTTGTAACAACTATGATGAATAGATCAAATAGTTGGATTCGAGACGCTCGATGTTTTTGCATTGAATCAAGGCGATTAAGCATAAGTAAGCCTCTAGGCGAGCAGCAGCTTGGCGGCAAGCCCGCCGCCGAAGACGAGCCAGACCGCGAGGATGCCGGCCAGCATGAACGGCCTCGGCCCGACGCTCCTGATCCTCTCCCAGGTAGTTTCGATGCCAAGCCCTGCCATGGCGACGCACAACAGAGCGGTGTCGAGCGCATTGATCGAGGAGACGGCGTTCGCCGGCAGCAGCGCCGCGCTGTTGAACAGCATCGTGCCGACGAACATCACCGCGAACCAAGGGATCGGAATGTTCGGCTTTTGCGCGGAGTGCGTAGCGTTCCCTCGTATGTGGACGCGCGACCACAGCGCGGCGCCGAGCAGCAGGACGGGCGCGAGGAACAACACGCGGCCCATCTTGGCCGTTACGGCAGCGTCGCTCGCCTGTGCACCAATTGCCGCAGACGCAGCCACAACCTGGGCGACCTCGTGCACGGTTGCGCCGAGATACACGCCGAACTCGCGTTCGCCGAAGCCGAGCCATCCGGATGACCAGAGCAGGGGATACAGCAGCATGGCCGAGGTACCGAACACCACGACGCTCGCGACCGCGACGGCAGTCTTCGCGTGTCCCCCATGAACGATCGGCGTAGTCGCCAACACGGCGGCGGCGCCGCAGATCCCCGCGCCGGCAGAGCACATCGCAGTCGTCTCGGGGTCCATCTTGAGCAGTTTCGTGCCGACCAGCATGCCGAGCCCTAAGGTCGACACCACCACAAATGCGTCCAGCCCGATGCCACCCCATCCGATCGCGGCGACATCCGAGGTGGTCAGCCGAAATCCATATAGGACAATCGCCGTCCTCAACACTTGGCGTGTTGCGTAATGTACGCCCTCCGCCCACTCGCCCGGCATACGCCCCTTCAGCGTGTTGCCGTACGTGGCGCCGAGAAGCATCGCCAGCAGCAGCGGCGATAGCGGCGGCATCCACGGAATCTCCGTGATCCACATGGCGGCCATTGCCACCGAAGCCGCCAGCCACAACCCGTTCAGGAAGTCCAGTTTGTGGTGCGCCTTGTGGTACGCCCGCTCCGGCCCTTGGGCCGGTTGCAGCACATGTGCCGGCGCGGCGGTTGCGGCTTCTGTCATCGACGCACTCATTCCCATCCTCTCCTCTTGCGTTGTTATTGACGGCTTTGCGCTGTAACGACAAAGCGGTTTGCATCACAAGTTTTTCCACACGCGCAGCTTACGGTGGCCACGGCAGGAATTCGTGCGCAAATTTGTATTGCTTTTGTATTGCTTGTGTAACAACTAGAACTCGATTTCCAACGAGAGAAATCAAGATGCCGCAAAATTGGTCGCGATAGAACAGCGCAATGCGGCGAAAGGAGATGGCCCTAGGCGGGCCTTACAAATATTTGGTCAGGGGGCTGACCCAAGCCAGCGCGGGGGGACGCGTCCCCCTCGTCTTGTCAGCCTGTCTAATTCCAGGCGCTGGGGCTGAACAGATAGCCTTTGGCGCGGACGGTCTTGATGCGGTGGGGATTGTTGGTGTCGTCGCCCAGGCGCTTGCGCAGGCGTGAAATGCGCATGTCGATCGAGCGGTCGAAGCCGCCGTATTCGAGGCCGCGCATATGCATCATGATGGTGTCGCGCGAGAGGACTTCGCCGGCGTGGCTCGCAAGCTGCCACAGCAGGTCGAATTCGGCGGTGGTGAACTGGATCTCGTCGTCTCCGAGGTACACCGAACGCGTGGAGCGGTCGATGCGAAATTGGCCGAAACGGTATTCAGGGCCAGCGTCCGTTTCGCTGGAATCCGGTTCTGCCGCGTTGGAACGGCGCAGCAAAGCCATGAGGTGCGCAAACACGACCGCCGGTTGTGCCGGCTTGGGCAGGTAATCGTCTGCGCCTAGTTCGAGTCCGAGAACATGATCGACCTCGTTGATACGCCCGGTAACCATGATGATGGGACTCAGGTAGCGCGTTCGAACTTCCCGGCAGACTTCGAAGCCGTCCTTGCCCGGCAGATTGCAGTCGAGCACGACTGCGTCGGGCTGCGTCGAGATGATGCGCTTGACTGCGGCGTCACCGCGTATTTCATGCTCGACCGTCAGTCCCCTGCCCTCCAGGTACGAAGAGAGGAGCAGCGCGGTTACCTCGTCGTCCTCAACCAGCAGTATTTTTCTTTGAGCGACTTGTGACATATGCCGTATGCGGGAGATTAGGATGGTCGGATTGTAGTGGCTGCCCACCTCTTTTATCGGCAGAAGTGACTGTATTTTCAAGCCCTTTTCCACAATTTAATTTTTGTTCTATTTAAACAGTCACTTGACGGTTCTGCCACAGGGGAAAGACCCGTTTCTCCAACCTGAGCGCACCAGACGCGGCCCCCTGGCCCGTATAAAATCCCCTCCGGAGCGGGCACCCCCGGAAAACCGGGAGTTGCACCCGCATCAAGCAGGCCACGAATGGCAAAGTCCGGCATCACGCAGCAAGATCTGGAATGGGCAAGACGCGCGGAACAGCGCATCGTCGTTGCATTGCTGCTGGCTTCGGCCCTCGGCTGGGGATTCTATAGCTTGCTCGCGACGAAATTGTTTTATCCCCTGTTGGTCATCAGAGCGCTCATCGTTGGCATCTGTCTGGTCTTCGTAACCGCGTTCGTTCTTATCGTCCCGGCCGAAAGCGTCCTTTATTTGGCTTCACCGCGCTATCGTCGGGTACGGCGATATGAACGCGCACGCAAGAAGCTGCGTGCGCGGCATGAGGCGCATGGCGCATAGGCAGCCGGCCGAGAAATGCTGCAGAGCGAGCCCGCTGCCTCGTCGATTGCCGCAGGCCGCGGGAAGCTATACTTGCGCCGATGCGCTATGCCAATCTTGACGGCCGCTCCCGCAATTCCAGCCTTGCGAAAATCCTGCAATGGCAATTGGGCTGGCACGACGAGAAGCGCCCGCGCACGCCGCGCTCGGGCGTGCCGGTGCCCACGGTCGCGAACGATGGCAAAGCCTTGCGCGGAGCCGGCCTGGACGCCCTCACCTGGATCGGGCACGCCTCGTTCCTGATCCAGCTTGGCGGCAAGAGCGCGCTGATAGACCCGGTGATGTCCCCGGCCATCGCCGGGTTCATTCCGCGCAACGTCGCGCCGGGCCTGGCGTGGCCGGCGCTGCCGAAGATCGACGTGGTGCTGGTTACGCACAACCACCGCGACCACATGGATGTGCCCACGCTGAAGCGCCTCGGCCCGGACCCGGTCTACGCGGTGCCGCGCGGTCTCGGTCGCTGGTTCGAGCGCGCCGGATTGCGCCGCGTCGTCGAAATGGCGTGGTGGCAGCAGGAAGAAATCGAAGGGCTGAACATTACCTTCGTGCCGGCAGAGCACTGGAGCCGCCGCTGGCTGCTGGACACCAACACGACCTGGTGGGGCGGCTACGTCGTCGAGCGCGGCGGCCTGCGCGTCTATCACTCCGGCGACACGGCATGGTTCGACGGCTTCGCGCAAATCGGCGCGCGTTGCGGCGAAATCCACGCGGCGATGCTGCCGATAGGCGCCTATGCGCCGCGCTGGTTCATGCGCCAACAGCACATGGATCCGGCCGACGCGGTGCGCGCGTACTCGGCGCTGGGCGCCAAGCGCTTCGTCGCCATGCACTGGGGCACGTTCAAGCTGACCGACGAGGATCTGCGCGAACCGCCCGAACTCCTGCGCGAAATCTGGAAACGCGAGAACCTCGCCGAGGCACCGCTCGCAATTCCGGCGATTGGCGAGACGCTGCTGTTGAATGGACGCGGCGCCCGTTGAGGGTCGGCGCCGCCTACGCGTCGTCTACAGGCGTAGTGGCGACGATGAAGGTGAGGTCGGTGAGGCCAGCGTTCGTAATCGAGTGCTCCACCCCGGGCGGGATGTAGATGACGTCGTGCTTGCGCACCAGCTGGCGCTTGCCGTCCATTTCCATCATGCCCTCGCCGTCGAGCACGTGGTACACCTGTTCCTGCACCTTGTGCGTGTGCAGCGCCACATGCGCCATCGGCTGATAAGTGGAGATGCGGTAATCGATCAGGCGCGAGCCCGCCGTCTCCGGACGCACCAGGGGTTTGGACAGCGCGCCGCCGAAATGGCCCGGGAACTCCTGCCACGGCACTTCCACCACGTTGCGGATCAGCGCGGCCGGCTTTTGTTTGCTTTTCATTCCCACTTCCTTAGTGTCCATTTCGAAATTAGCTGTCATTCGGAAGCCGTCCCCCAAGGGGACTTCCTTCGGGGCGAAGGCCGAGGAATCTGCTTGTTGCTTCATCAAAGAAAAGCAGATTCCTCGCTCTGCTCGGAATGACAGTTGCTGCGCACGCAGCAGCTCATTTCGCCGGAACGTACTTCTCGCCGAACACCGGCTCCTTGTGCGGAATCGGCGGCAGTGCCCAGGCGCCGGTGCCGGGCGGGCGGATGTTGGCGTCGACGTGCACGTCGATGAGGCAAGGCTTGTTGAGCGCGACGGCGTGCGCCAGCGCACCCTTGAAATCCTCGGATTTCGTGACCGTGAATCCTTCCACGCCGGCGGCGCGCGCCCAGGCGGCGAAGTCCGGGTTGTAGGGCTTTTGCCCGCCCGGCTGGTAGAAGCCGGTGCCGATCTCGCGTCCGTCGAAATAGGCGTACTGCAGATCGCGGATCGCAGCCCAGGAAAAATTGTTCCACACCACCCAGATCGCCGGGATGTTGTATTCCACCGCGGTGCAAAGCACATGCGGCACCATGGTGAAGCCGCCGTCGCCGCAGATCGAGACGCAGGGCCGATCGGGTGCCGCGAGCTTCGCGCCCAGGATCGAGCTCGGGCCGAAGCCCATGCCGGAATAGCCCCAGGTGTTGAGCATGGTCTGCGGCCGGCGCGCGCTCCAGAACTGCATGAACCAGTTGTGGTGGATGCCGGAGTCGAGCGAAATAATCGCATCGTCGGGCAGCACCGCGCGGCAGTCGGCGACGATGCGCTCGGGCCGCAAGGGCGAAGCATGAATCTCGAAGTTGGGCTTGATGTAGGCTTCCCATTCGGCGCGCCACTTGGCGATGTCGGCTTTCCACTCTTTCAACCGCGTCGACTTGTCCACCTTGCGCGTGGACAATTCGCCCAGGAGCTGGATAAGGAAGATGCGCGCGTCCGCCAACACACCCAGGTCGGGCGCGTAGTTGCGCCCGATCTCGGCGTGATCGACGTCGACGTGTATCAGCTTCGCCTGCGGGAAATTCCACGAATAGCCGGGCATCCACGACGAGGAGGAGCGGTCGTCGAAGCGCGCGCCCAGCGTCAGCACCAGGTCGGTGTGCCGCCCGGCCTGGTTCGCCGGGTAGGCGCCGTTCCTGCCGATGAAGCCGAGCGAAAGCGGGTCTGTCATGTCCAGGCAGCCCATGCCATTGGGCGAGCTGATCACCGGGATCTGCAGCGCGTGCGCGAATTCGGTCAGTTCCTTGCTGCCCTCCGAAAGCGTCATCCCGTGGCCGATGAAGATCACCGGGCTCTTTGCCTGCAACACCATGTCCAGCGACTTGCGGATGTCCTCTGGCGATCCACCGCTGCGGCGCAGCTGGAAGCCGTGCCATTCGGACTCCAGCGCCACATCCGCCTCCTCCTGAAACAGGTTGAACGGTATATCGACGTTGACCGGCCCGGGCCGTCCGCTGGTCATGGTCGTCACCGCCTGGCGCAGCGCCAGCGGCAGCATGTCCACCCGGGTCGGCTGGAAGCTGCGCTTTACCACCGGGCGAATCACGTTCGGAAAATCCGCCTGGTTGTGCCGGTTGAGCTCCTGGAATGGGCCGCGGTTGAACTGCGAAGTCGGCACGTTGGCCGTGATCGCAAGCAGCGCAGAGGAGTCCGTCTGCGCGACCGCCATCGACATGATCAGGTTGGCCGAGCCCGGACCCGTGGAGGTCAGCGTTGCGACAGGCTGATGTTTCACCCGGAAATACCCGTCCGCCATATGGCCCGCGACCTGTTCGTGGCGCGGCGAAACCAGCTTGATCTTGTCGCGGACTTCGTACAGCCCGTCCAGCAATCCGATGTTGCCGTGGCCGCAGATGCCGAAGACGTACGGAATTTTTTCCTTTACCAGGAACTCCGAGATCAGGGTTGCGCCCTTTATTTTTGGCATGACGTTTTGGCCTTCCGACAGGAATGCGCCTGGTCCCGCTGCTGTTCGCCCGGGGCGAAGCTTGCAGCAATTGCCCCGGGGCGGCGCGGCGCCCAGGATGCGGGAAATGGGGATATTTATAAGTCTTCACATGGTCGCATGTCAACCGACATGGTAAAATATGCCTGGAGTCCTTACCGCCCGTGAGAATTCGCTTGGCGCACGCCCGCCCGGCCGCAGGCATTGCGTCAGTCTGCGGCAATTGGACATAGGAGACACGCGCAACATGACCATGAAGCTCTGGTATTCCCCCGCATCGCCGTTCGTGCGCAAGGTCCTGGTTTTTGCCCACGAAACGGGCCTGGCGGACAAGATCGCGCTGGTCCCGGGAAATGTGTGGGAACCGGACACCGAGATCACCAAGGACAATCCGCTCGGAAAAGTCCCGGCCCTCGCCACCCCTGATGGCGTCTTTGCCGGATCCTATCTCTGCTGCGAATATCTCGATTCCCTGCACGCCGGATCGCGGCTGATTCCGTTGGATGGACCCGAGCGCTGGCCGGTGTTGCAGCTACATGCATTTGCCGACGGCATGATCGAGGCCACGGTCGCCAGCATCACCGAACAGCTGCGCCGGCCCAAGGAATACGTCTACCAGGGCACGCTCGATCGGCAGAACGCCAGGATCTCCCGCACGCTCGACCGGATCGCCGCGACGACGCTGGGGCAGACGACCAATATCGCGACGATTACCCTGGGCTGCGCCCTGGCCTATCTGGATTTTCGCGCGCCGCAACTCGCCTGGCGCGAGGGGCGCGGGGCGCTGGGCCTGTGGTACGACACGTTTTCGGCGCGCAAGTCCATGCAGGCGACTTTGCCCCACGCCTAGGGTCTGCGCCGCCGTCGGATCCGCGCGTCTTGGGCCGCCCGGCTCGGGCTGGCGTTCGTCGATTAAATTGCGGCAGCGCGGATGCAGCCAAAGCGTCAGACCAGCAAGCCTCCGCCGTCGACATAGGCCACGCTGCCCGCGCAGCTGTCTGCTGCCTAAATCTCCGACAAGGGCGTGGCTCGCGCCTTGGCGTCCTTGAATTTCATCAACCTGACGACTTCTCCGAGTTCTGCGTGCAGCGAATCCAGTCTGCGCGGCGGAAGATCCGCCAAAGCCTGCTGCAGTATTCCGACCAAGGGGCGCGGCGCGCGCTGCAGAAGTTTCGCGCCTTTGGCGCTCAGCTGCAGTTGCACTACGCGGTGATCCCTGCCGGTTCGTACTCGCTTGACCAGGCCTAGTTCCTCCAGGCGCCGAAGCATGTTGCTCGCCGTGGACAGGTGTACTCCAAGTTGCCTCGCGAGATCGCTTACTTTGATGCCAGGCGCGCCCGCTATCTCCGCCATCGCCCACAGTTGCGCTCCGCTCATCCCGCACTCCTGCTCGACCCACTGATAGTGGCGCTTGATCGAGCGCAGCAGCACGCGAAACTGTTTCAGCACCTCGAGCCGCTTATTCTGGGCAGGGGTAGTCGCGGTGTAGGCCGCAGCAATACCATTCCCGCCAGTACCGGACTCATCTGCTGTACGCTTTTCCATTTCGCCGCACTGCCTTGGGTGAGAAATCAGTTGCCGTAGCCGCCTCAGGTTCTGACTGCAGAGCATCCATGGGATCCGCCATATGTGGAAGCAGAACCGGCATACCGCCTGCGTCAAGCGCATTTCGCCGGCGAGTCCGTGGCTACGCCGGCAGTCAGGCCCGCGCTCAAGGGTGCGATCATATCCAATCGCCTGGAATAGCGCCAACACAATGTATTGATGATGATTAACTCCGCTCACTAGCGCTACACCTGCTGGCACGCCGGCCGCATGTGCCGATAATATTGCACAAAATCTTTGATTCAAATATCATGCCCCAAAAGCACGCGGGGCGATTGCAATCAGGCAAATGGATGGGGCGTTTGCCCGTCATCGAATTGGAGGAGGAGGAGGAGGAGACCGCCGATAGTCGGACCGCACTGCGACAGTGACCATCAGTGTCACGCGCGTCGAGTCCTTGCGGTGAGCGTGAACGGTCGTCGGCAGCAATGCCGTCCGTTCTTCATAGGCTAGCGGACTGCGTTCGGCTGGCCTATTTTTTTTGCGCGCCGCAGGCAAAGCGCGGATCACCACGAAATCCGGAAAAGGCGGACAATCGCCCTGCCGCCGGCGCCGGCCGCGCGGCCACTCACCAAATTCGCTTCAGGAGAACTGCATGAGCAACCACGTGTATAAGCACATCGAACTCACCGGATCGTCGACCAAGAATATCGAGGACGCCGTCAGCGGCGCCATAGCCAAGGCATCGAAATCACTGCGCAACATCCACTGGTTCGAAGTGATGGAGACGCGCGGCCACGTGGAAAACGGCAAAGTGGCCCACTGGCAGGTGACGATCAAGGTGGGCTTCACCCTGGAAGACTGATCCGGCGAATTGGCTCGCAGGTGCCGCTTGCACTTGTAAAGAAACGGCGCCGACCTGGGGCAATACGAGACGGGATTTCCCGTCGATTCTTTACGAGCTTTCAGTTTTCCATTCCGGCTACGGCTTCCGGGTTATCGGCGCGGCTGCTTAGCCAGATGCCGCCCACGATCATCGCCATGCCGGCGGCATGGAACAGACGCAAGCGCTCGCCGAGAAAGACAATCGCGAGCAGGCTGGCAAACACCGGCATCAGGTGCATGAACATGCCGGCTTTGTTGGGACCGACCCGCGCGACTGCGTTGTTCCAGAAAATGTACCCGACCACTGACGGAAACACACCGACGTAAGCGAGACCGGCCACCGCCCCAGGCGTCCAGTTAATATGCAGTCCCTGGGCTAGCGACCACAGGTAGACGGGCAGCATTGTCACCACGCCAACGATCGCATTCGCGCCGAGCAGGCCGAGCGGGTGCAGGTCCGGCGGCCGCCAGCGCAGGCAGACGGTGTACAGCGCCCAGAGCAGCATCGAAGCGAAAATCCACAGATCGCCTACATTGAGCGAGAGCGAAAGGAGCACCATCGGGTCGCCGCGACCGACGATAGTCAAGACTCCGGCCAGCGAGATTGCTACCCCTGCCCACTGCGAGATGCGCAGGCGCTGGCCGAGAAAGGCCCAGGAAATGGCGATGATCATCACCGGTACGAAAGAATTGAGAATGGATCCGCTGACGGCAGTGGTGTACTTGAGGCCAGTGTACGAAGCAAGGTTGCAGAACGTCGTGCCGAATACCCCGAGAGCAAGCATGATCCGCCACGACCGGCGCATCGCCGGCCAGCCGCGCACGAGATGCGGCCAGGCAAACGGCAGGAGCAGGACGCCCGCGCTCACCCAGCGCCAGAAGGCGAGCGAATACGAGGGCACATCGTCCCGCAGCGCGCGCCCGGCGACCCAGTTCAACGCCCAGAACAGGATCGTGGCGGTAAGCAAGAGATAGGGAGAGACGCGGGAAAGAACGGGACTTCGATGCAAGCGAGGACGCGGCGAAATAGGAAGGCTCCATTATAGGGCAGCCCCTGCAGCCGGCCGGTCTGGGCTGCCGGGACAGAGCGCACGTGGCTTCGTTATACAGCTAAACTGTCACCCGATATCACTTCGGGACCCGCGAACATGCCACGCTACACCGGGAGCTGCCACTGCGGCGCCGTGCGCTTCGAGATCGAGGCCGTCATCGATCGGGTGACCGAATGCAACTGCTCGATCTGCCGGAAGAAAGGCATCCTGCATCATCGTGTGGCAGCAGATGGCTTTCACCTGTTGTCCGGCGAGGCCGACCTCGGCACATACCGGTTCGGGACTATGGCTGCAAAACACCACTTCTGCAAGACCTGCGGCATCCACGTCTTTACCCGGCCCCGCGCCGCACCTGAGCTCTACACTGTGAATGTCCGGGTACTCGATGAGTTCGACCTGTCGCGCGAACGCCCCGAAATTGTTCAGTTCGACGGACTGCAATGGGAAGAAAACGTCGCCTCTCTCAAATAGTCAACGGGTCCCGCACTCAGGCGCGAACGCTGCGGCGATCGGCAGCGTTCCGACGAGCCAGTTCACTCCTGCCCCAGAACCGCGAGCATGGCGGCGACATCGACGATCTTGTCGCGGGGCGCTCCGCGCCGCGCCCCGCGTGCCACCTCGACGTCGTCGAGCTGTTTCCAGTCGTTGAACGACACCGGCTGCACCCCGCGCCCGCGCAGCAGCTTGACGATCACATCGCGATCGGGCAGCGCGCGCGCCTCGAGCCCTGCCCCATCGGAAATCATGTGTCCAACGACGTGCGCGGACGCGCGCTTGTGCTCACCGATCAAGCCCTGCGGACCGCTGCGCGCCCAGCCGACGACGTATTCGTTGGCGATCGCCGCGCGGCTCGCGGCATCGACCACCCGCCCGTCTTCATTGGCAATGATCCTCGCCTTCTCGTCGTAGGGTACGCCGGTGATGCGCTCTGCGGAATAGCCGATCGCAGGCAACACCATGCCAACCTCGAGCATCTCGATTCTGCCGATGCCGCGCGCGGCAACCGTGCCGTCGGGCCGCGCCTCGAGGCGGTTTCGCTCGAGTGCGACGCGGGCCACATTGCCGTCGGCATCCGCGATAATCTGCGTCGGCGAGACGAGGAAGCGCAGGTGAAGTTTTTTTGCCTGCGCCCGCGGCACATGCGCGGCGAAGGCGCGCAGCACTTTCAGGTTCCTGTCCGTTTCCGCATTGCCGGTGGATTGCGCGCAGTCCGCCAGCTCGCCCGGGGCGATGACCGGATCCGCCGCCTCCATCGCGCCCAATTCCTTGAGTTCAGCCGAGGAAAACGCGGCTTGCTCCGGCCCGCGCCGCCCAAGCATGAAAACCTCGCGCACCCGGCTGCTGCGCAGGGTTTGCAGCGCGTGCGCGGCGATGTCCGTTTTTTCAAGCTCCGCCGGCGTACGCAGCAGAATTCGGGCGGCGTCAACGGCTACATTGCCGTTGCCCACCACCGCGACACGCTCGATCGACAAGTCGATTTTCGCGTTGCGATAGTCAGGATGTCCGTTGTACCAGCCGACGAACACCGTCGCCGGCGTGCAGCGCGCGATACCTTCGCCCGGAATGCCCAGACGGCGATCAGACTCGTTGCCGGTGGCGTAGACGATCTGGTGGTAGTGCCGGCGCAATTCCTCCACCGTCAGGTCACGCCCGAGGCAGACATTACCCAGGAACCTGAAGGTCGGCCGCGCCGCCGTGGCTGCGAAAACGCGGATCACCGTCTTGATTTTCTGGTGGTCGGGGGCGACGCCTCCACGCACTAGTCCGTACGGGGTCGGGAGACGATCGAACATGTCGACGTCGACTACTGCGTCATCGCGCCTTAGCAGCGCCTCCGCCGCGTAGAAGCCAGCCGGCCCCGAACCGATTATTGCGACACGCATCAAGCACCTCAATGACGAAAGCGAAACATGTCCCGCATAGTACACGCTCAACCGCGATCATCAAATCTCGCGTAGGGACGGTTGATCGCGGGACATTCCGCTGACGCCGCGAGACTACCCGCAGTCAGGCGTTGTCGCTCCTGCCATGGTTCGAACACCCCACCGGACTAGAACCTTTCACATCATCCATCCTGTTGCGCAGAGTCGGGCACACCAGCTACCATCGCAGCACAACGTCCATCGAGGCCCGCCGGATGCCGAACGCGCCGACGACCACCGAATCGCTTATGCCCACCAGGAGCTACGCGCCATGACTGCTGCCTACGCCGGCGTATTCCCCATCGCCCCCACGCCCTACACCGAATCCGCAGACCTCGATCTAGACGGCATGCGCCGCGTCCTCGACTGCATGATCGACCAGAGGGTCGACGGAATCTGCATACTCGCAAATTACTCCGAGCAGTTTCTGCTCACCGACGAAGAGCGCGACACACTGCTCGCATTGAGCGTCGACCACGTCGCCGGCCGGGTGCCGGTGATCGTGACCTGCAGCCACTACAGTACGCGAATCGCGGCCATGCGCGCGCGCAAGGCAGCTGCGGCCGGCGCGAGTATGCTCATGATCATGCCGCCTTACCACGGCGCGACGCTGCGCGCAGACGAGAAAGGCATCCTCGAGCACTACGCCAGGATCGCCGACGCGGCGCCGCTGCCTGTCATGGTGCAGGACGCGCCGCTCTCAGGCGTCAACCTGTCGGTGTCGTTCATGGCGCGGCTGGCGCGGGAAGTACCGCAGGTCTGCTATTTCAAGATCGAAACGCCGAATACGGCAGCGAAACTGCGCGCCCTGATCGAAGCCGGCGGCGAGGCGATACAGGGCCCGTTCGACGGCGAGGAATCGATCACGCTGATGGCCGACCTGGACGCGGGCGCGACGGGCACGATGCCCAGCGCCCTGCTGCCCGATCTGATCAAGCCGGTGCTGGAGCACCACTGCAAGGGACGGCGCAATGAGGCGATGGCCGCCTACGCCAGCATCCTGCCGCTGATCAACTACGAAAACCGCCAATGCGGGCTGCGCGCCGCCAAGACGGTGATGATGGAGGGCGGGGTGATAAAGTGCGACGCCGTGCGCCACCCGCTGGAAGCGCTGTCCCCGGCGACGCGAAAAGGCCTGCTGGAGCTTGCGCGCGAGGCCGACCCGCTGGCTCTGCGCTGGGGGAAATAGCCCCGGGCACAGCGGCGCAATAGCCTCGCAGACACCGCCTCCATCGCCGCCCCGGCGGATTAATCAGGTTCAGTTGACACAAGTCAAAAGCAGCACGGCTGAGGCGCGCAAAATTTTCACAGGCAATTCAGCGAGCGGCTTGTCCGGCGGGTAGCCGCAGCCGCATCAGGTCTGCAAACGACAACGGAGCAAAATTGCATGGCGCATTTTTCCTGGACTGACGATCTTTACACCGGAAACAAGCTGATCGACGGCGAACACCGCGCTCTCGTCGGCCTCGTGAACGCCTTATTCGAAACGATGAATGGCGGCCAGGGCAACGAGCGCATGAGCAAGGCGATGCACGAACTCATCGTGTACACCGGGGATCATTTTGGCCGGGAGGAGGCGCAGATGGAGCGCATACAGTACGTCGCCTCGCTCGCGCACAAGGCCGAACACACCAAGCTGTTAAGACAGCTTACCGACCTCGGGGCGATGCTGGAAGCAGGCGGAAAAATCAACATCCCCGCGGTCTCCGATTTTCTCAGCGAATGGCTGCGAAATCACATTCTGACGATGGACATGAAATTGGGCGCTGCCCTGCAGATGCAGCATAGCGGCGAGCCGGCGCCGCAACAGCATTAGTCCGCTCGGCCATCCGGCCGCATCGTGCGCGGCGCTTATCTGCGTTCGGAACGTCGGCGGTCCCCGCTCCTCTGCGGGGCCGGGCGGTAGATGTCCCTGCCCGCATCCTGAATATCGCGGCGCAGCTGGCGGCGCTCATCCGGATTCATGCGGCTGCGTTCAGCTTCGTCGGCACCGCGCGTCTCCCGCCCTGGCGCGGACCTTTCCGCTTCGCGTTCCCGGTCGGACGCGGGGGGCCTCGCCTGGAACAGGCGCGAAAACCCCATGCCTTCCCCGTGCCGGGCCGCGAGCGCGGGTCCCGCGCTGCCGGCTGCGATCAGGCCGAGACAGAGGATAGTCGAGAATTTCATGCTGCCCACCTGCAAACGAAGCGATGCACGCATACTAGCGCCGGGGCGCGGGATAAGTATAAGCCCCGACTCCGGATTTGTAATAATTTGTAAGCACGAGTGGAATTGACATGGTTTCTTACCGATCGGTCCTGGCCGGCTGGTCATACTGGGTACGATAGGCACATGACTAGCACAAAGAACAAAATCCTCGTGGTCGACGACGACCTGCGGCTGCGCGACCTGCTCAAACGCTACCTTTCAGAGCAGGGCTTTGGCGTACACACGGCCCAGGACGCCGCCGCCATGGATAAGCTGATTGCACGAGAGCGCTTCGACCTGATCGTACTCGACTTGATGATGCCGGGAGAAGACGGCCTTTCCGTGTGCCGGCGCCTGCGCGGCGCCAAGGAAACGATCCCGATCATCATGCTGACCGCCAAGGGCGACGACGTCGACCGCATCGTCGGCCTGGAAATGGGCGCCGACGATTACCTGCCAAAACCGTTCAACCCGCGCGAACTGGTGGCGCGCATCCATGCCGTTTTGCGCCGCCGCACCACACCGCCGCCGCCCGGCGCGCCTGCGCTCGAGGAAGGCCAGATGAGCTTCGGCCAGGTCACGGTGGACCTCGCCACCCGTGCCCTGACGCGCGAGGGCAGGACCATATCACTCACTACCGGCGAATTCGGCCTGCTCAAAGTGCTGCTCGCCAACCCGCGAGTACCGTTATCGCGCGACAAGCTGATGGAGCTCGCGCGCGGGCGCGAATACGAGGTGTTCGATCGTGCCATCGACGTTCAGATTTCGCGCCTGCGCAAGCTCGTCGAACCCGACCCGGCGCATCCGGTGCACATCCAGACCGTATGGGGGTTCGGCTACGTGTTCGTGCCGGATGGCAAAGCATGAGTCCGACCGGCCGCCCCGGGGTCTGCATCTTCGATATCCGTCCCGGGCGTAGCGACGAGGCGGTCCAATGATCTTGGTGCCGCGCACGCTGCTGTGGCGTTCGTTTCTGCTGATCAGTCTGCTGATGGTGATTTCGGCCATCGCCTGGTTTCAGATACTGCGCAGCTACGAGCGCGAGCCCCGCGCCCGGCAACTGGCGCAAATGGTGGTGAGCGTGG
The DNA here is from genome assembly GCA_014860355.1 of Burkholderiales bacterium. Taxonomy (GTDB): domain Bacteria; phylum Pseudomonadota; class Gammaproteobacteria; order Burkholderiales; family SG8-39; genus 2-12-FULL-64-23. The sequence goes on from JACZJV010000132.1 coordinate 15,247, forward strand.
TCAACCTCACCCACGCCGCCCTGGTCACGGCCAAGGCGGACAAGCGGCGCGAACTCCTGGCCGAGTTGTCAGAGCGCGAAGGCATCCGCGTATATGCGGCCAATCCCGGAGACAAATTGACGCCCTCCCCGGATGCGCCGTTTGTGCAAATGCTGCACGCGGAAGTACGGCGGAAGCTGGGGGCGCAAACGCGTTTCGCCTCGGGTGTCGGCGACCAGCGCGGCTTTTTCATCAGTTTTTACATCGACGAGGACGAGTACTGGGTAATGCTGCCGCGCGAACGCATCGAACGACCGTTCCCCTGGCAATGGCTGGGCTGGACCGCGCTCGCGCTGCTGCTTTCCCTGATCGGCGCATGGCTTATCGTATCGCGCATCAACCGCCCGCTAAAGGCGCTGGCCAACGCCGCGGCCGACATCGGCAGCGGCAGGGTACCGGTGCCGTTGACCGAATCCGGACCGATCGAAATCCAGACGCTCGCGCGCTCGTTCAACCAGATGTCGCGGGACCTGGCGCGACTCGACGCCGACCGCGCGCTGATCCTTGCCGGCGTGTCGCACGACCTGCGTACGCCGCTGTCGCGCCTGCGCCTGTCGACGGAAATGAGCGCCAGTGACGACAAACCGGAGATGATTGCCGACATAGCGGAAATGGATTCCATCATCGGCCAGTTCCTGGACTTCGCCCGCACCCAGAGCGAGGAACCCCTGGTCCCGAGCGACCTGTGCGCCCTCGTACGCGAGGTGGTCGAGCGCGAACTGCGCCTGGGGCATGAGGTGACGACCAGCATCGAACCGGTACCCGAGCAGCCCCTGCGCCGCATGGGCATCAAGCGCATGATCTCCAACCTCGTGGACAACGCCCTCGCCTACGGCGGAAACGAGGTATGCGTGGGCACGCGCAGCGAAGGCGGCAGGCTGATCCTGGAGGTGCTCGACCGCGGGCCGGGCATTCCCCCGCAGGAGGCCGAACGGCTGAAGCAACCGTTCACGCGACTGGAGCAGGCGCGCAGCGGCAAGGGCGGGTCCGGCCTGGGCCTTGCGATCGTCGACCGCATCGCGCGCCATCACGGCGGCGCTCTGGAACTGCTCGCGCGCGAGGGCGGCGGCCTGATTGCCCGTGTCAGTCTACCGCTGCGGGCAGGCACTGCATCGCTTGATGGCTTGCGCCCTCTTTCGGCCAGCTTGCCGCTAAACGAAAACGCCGCTCCATCCGGCAATTGACGCGGCCGCGGGTCAATTGCCAGCTGCGGGAAAGCGCTGCAGCGGCTGATAGCTAAGTCGGCCCTCGACGCGGGCCGAACGCACCAGCGCGAAATCCCCGGCTTCCCAGAGCAGTGGAATCCAGGGCGGGGCCGCAGATATCCCGGATGCCTCGCGCACCAGCGTCACATGCGAGACAAACGGTCTGGGATCGTAGCGCATGCCGGCGGCACAGAGCCGTCCGCGCAAACTCCCGACCAGGGCGCCTAGCGCCTCAGGATCCTGCGCGGCTCCGCACCAGACGATGCGCTTGTGCTTCCAGTACCCGACACGATCCAGCCGCAGGCGGAAAGCCGCAAAACGCACCCCGGCCGCGAGCGCAGTCAGGTCCGGGACGAGCGCCGCGTCGACGGCGCCGAGAAAGGCAAGCGTGAGATGGATGTTTTCGCTCCGCATGGCCCTGCCGCTGCCGGCTGCCTGCCGCGCCCAGGCTGCGAGCCCGGCCTGGAGATCCTTCGGGGGCCACAACGCGAAGAACAGCCGCACCGTGCCGGCGGCCTGTTCCAATTGCCTAGACCTTGAGGCGGCGGAATACTAGGCAGGCGTTGGTGCCGCCGAAACCGAAGCTGTTGGACATCACCGTATTGAGCCCGGCATTGTCGACGCGCTCGCGCACGATCGGCATGCCCGTCGCTGCCGGGTCCAGCGTTTCGATGTTGGCCGAGGCGCAGGCAAAGTCGTGCTCGAGCATCAGCAGCGTATAGATGGCTTCGGTCACGCCGGCCGCGCCTTGCGCGTGTCCGGTCAGCGACTTGGTCGAACTGATCAGCGGTACCTTGTCCGCGAACACTGCGCGCACCGCCTCGAGCTCCTTGGGATCGCCCACGGGCGTGCTGGTGCCGTGCGTGTTCAGATAATCCACCGGTGTGTCCACGCCGGCCAGCGCCATGCGCATGCAGCGCACCGCGCCTTCTCCCGAGGGCTGCACCATGTCGTAGCCGTCCGAAGTCGCGCCATAGCCCACGACTTCGGCGTAGATCCTGGCACCGCGCGCGCGCGCATGCTCGAGTTCTTCCAGCACCACCACGCCGCCGCCGCCGGAGACCACGAAGCCGTCCCGATCGGCGTCGTACGCGCGCGAGGCGCGCGTCGGCGCGTCGTTGTACTTGGACGAAAGCGCGCCCATCGCGTCGAACAGCATGGTCAGGAACGGATGCACCTCTTCGCCGCCGCCGGCGAAGACGATGTCCTGTTTGCCCCACTGGATCTGCTCGCAGGCATTGCCGATGCAATGCGCGCTGGTGGAGCAGGCAGAACTGATCGAGTAGTTCACGCCCTTGATGCGAAACGGAGTAGCGAGGCAGGCCGAGGTGGTGCTGGACATGGTGCGCGGCACCATGTACGGCCCGATGCGCTTGACGCCTTTCGCGCGCATCAGATCCGCCGCTTCGACCTGGTTTTGCGGCGAACCTCCGCCCGAGCCGACGATAAGGCCGGTGCGCTCGTGCGACACCATGCTCTCGGGCAGACCGGAGTCCGCGATGGCCTGGGCCATGGCTACATAGGTGAACGCGGCGGCGTCGCCCATGAAGCGCAGCAGCTTGCGGTCGATCAGCTCCTCGCGCTTGACCCGGACCGGGCCGTGCACCTGCGAGCGAAAGCCCAGTGTCTGGTATTCCGCGGAAAATTCGATTCCGCTGCGCCCGGAGCGCAGCGAGGCCAGCACCTCGTCCTTGTTGGTGCCGATGCTGGAGACGATACCCATTCCGGTGACGACGACGCGACGCATGGCCTTATCCTAAAATCCGTCGGTGGAGGTAAACAATCCCACCTGCAGGTCCTTGCCTGCATAGATATCGCGACCGTCGACCTCCATTACGGCGTCGGCGATACCCATCACCAGCTTGCGCAGGATCACGCGCTTCATACTGATGCGGTAGGTTATCTTTTTTGCGCTAGGCAACACCTGGCCGCTGAACTTGACCTCGCCGCAGCCTAGCGCGCGCCCGCGCCCCTTGCCGCCCATCCAGCCCAGATAAAAGCCGATCAGCTGCCACATCGCATCCAGTCCCAGGCATCCCGGCATGACCGGGTCGCCCTGGAAATGGCAGGCGAAAAACCAGAGCGCCGGACGCAGGTCCAGTTCGGCGACGATTTCGCCCTTGCCAAAGACGCCGCCCTTTTCACTGATATAAATGATGCGATCGAACATCAGCATCGGCGGAAGCGGCAGCTGCGCATTGCCCGCGCCGAACATCTCCCCGCGCCCGCAGGCGAGCAGTTGTTCGTTGTCAAAACTGGATTTTCTGGTCAAAGCGCTTATATCCTCGGAAATCGCCGGATCGGTGCGGACGGTAAAAAATCGGAACGCAGCCTTAGTATAAATGCTTTTGGGCGCGGGCAGATGCGCAAGCGCCGGCCGCCACGCGCGCATCGATCACGGCTGCCCCCTCAGACCGCCCAATTGAGCAATACCACCGCCTGGGCGGCGATGCCTTCGGCGCGTCCGGTGAATCCCAGGCCCTCGGTGGTGGTGGCCTTGATGTTGACCTGGCCGCGCGACAGCCCCAGATCCGCGGCGATATTGTTCACCATCGCGGGTATATGCGGCGCCATTTTCGGCGCCTGCGCGATTATCGTGGCGTCCAGATTGACGACGCGGTAACCGGCGTCCTGCACCATGGCGCTCACCTCGCGCAACAGCTTGCGGCTGTCGGCGTTCTTGAAACTCGCATCGGTGTCGGGAAAATGCCCGCCGATGTCGCCCATGGCCGCGGCACCCAGCAAGGCGTCGCACAGCGCGTGCAGCAATACGTCCGCATCCGAGTGCCCGTCCAGGCCCTTGTCGTTCGGGATGTCAACGCCGCCTATGATCAGCTTGCGCCCCGGCACCAGGGCGTGAACGTCGAATCCCTGACCTATTCTCATGCCTGGTTCCCCCGGCTGGTGAGGATGGTTTGCGCGAGCTGCAGGTCTTCCGCATAGGTCACTTTCAAATTTTCCGCGGACCCCTGCACCAGCTTCGGTTTCAGTCCCATCGCCTCCACTGCGCCGGCTTCGTCGCTCAGCTTTGCAGTCCGTCCCAGGGCCTGAAGCAGCAGGCCATGGCGAAACATCTGCGGCGTTTGCGCCTGCCACAGGTTCTCGCGCGATTCGGTCGCCTGGATCCTGGCGACCGGGTCGGCGCGCTTTAGCGTATCGGCAACGGGCACGCCGAGTATGCCGCCTATCTCATCGGCGGCCAGTTCATCGAGCATGCGCTGCAATTCCCGCCGCCCCAGACAGGGCCGGGCCGCGTCGTGCACGAGCATCCAGTCCTCAGGCTCCACGGTGGAGGAGGCCGCAACCAGCCCGTTCAGCACGCTGTCGTGGCGCGTCGCGCCCCCACAGTACAGCGGCGCCAGGCGCCCGCCGAACTCTCCCCACGGATACTGTTTGAACTCGCGGTCCGCCGGCGCGAGAACCACGAACACGGTATCTATCCTGGCGTCTGCGAGCAGGGCCTTCACGCTATGGTGGAGCATGGGGCGTCCGAGAAGATCGAGGTATTGCTTGGGCCTGGGCTGTCCCATGCGCTCGCCCGCGCCCGCCGCGGGAATCAGGCCGTAATACCGCTCGGACGTCATTGTTTTTTCATAATAAATAGCTGCCGAAGCCGTTATAATACAACTTAGTCAATTTATGATGTCAGTTGAATCCCCACTTCCAGGGCCGCGCCCCGCACGGTCGCGCCAGCGGGCCGCTTTTTTCCCATGATTACCGATCCGCCCCAGGCGCTGCAAAAGCGCCGCTACACCCATTTGCACGGCTCCAGCGACGCCCTGGCCCTCGCACGCCTGGCGCAAGAGTCGAAACCGTTGATCGTATTCTGCGCCTCAGCCCTGGACGCGCAGCGCCTGTGCGAGGAAATTCCCTATTTCGCGCCCGGGCTGGCGGTGAACCTGCTGCCTGACTGGGAAACCCTGCCCTACGACAGTTTCTCGCCGCACCATGACCTGATATCCGAGCGCCTGGCTACGCTGTACGCGATCACCCGCGGCAGCTGCGACCTCACCCTGATTCCGGCGAGCACCGCGCTCTACCGCATGGCGCCGCCGTCCTACCTCGCCGCCTACACCTTCTTTCTCAAGCAGGAGGAGAAATTCAGCCTGCCGCAGTTGCGCGCGCAATTGACGCTGGCCGGGTACAGCCACGTCACCCAGGTGGTGGCGCCCGGCGAGTACTGCGTACGCGGCGGCCTGATCGATCTGTTCCCGATGGGCAGCGTCCTGCCCTACCGTATCGACCTGCTCGACGAAGAAATCGAATCGATCCGCACCTTCGACGTGGATACGCAGCGCACCGTTTACAAGGTAAAGGAAGTGCGCCTGTTGCCGGCGCGCGAATTTCCGCTGGACGAGGCTGGCAGAACGCGGTTTCGCGCGCGCTTTCGCGAGACCTTCGAGGGGGACCCGTCGCGAAGCAACATCTACAAGGACGTGAGCAACGGCATCGCACCGGCCGGAATCGAATATTATCTGCCGCTGTTTTTCGAGCACACGGCCACCATTTTCGATTACCTGCCGCAGCAGGCCACGCTGTGCCTGCACCGCGACGTCGCCGCGACCATAGATGCGTTCTGGAAGGACACCCGGTCGCGCTATCAATTGTTGCGCGGCGACCGCACGCAACCGCTGCTCTCGCCGGTGGACATGTTTCTGCCGGCAGAGGAATTCTTCATCGCCGCAAGGACGCACGCGCGCATCGACATCACCGCCCCCGGGGACGTTGCCGTTGCCGCGGAAGGCGAAATCGTCGCCTCCGAACTGCCGCCGCTCGCTGTCGAGCGTCGTGCCGCCGACCCGCTCATGCGGCTGAAAGCATTTCTTGCCAGCACGCCTGCGCGCGTGCTGCTCCTGGCCGAATCGCTGGGAAGGCGCGAGACCATGAGCCAGTACCTGGCCGAATACGGACTTGCGCCGGCGCCCTGCGCGAACTTCGCCGAGTTTCGCGCGGGCAGCGCGCGATGCATGCTCGATACGGCGCCGCTGCACGGCGGCTTCGCGCTGGCGGGCGAAAATATTTGCGTCATCACCGAAGCCGAGCTCTACGCCGGCACGGTGCGCTCGACCAAACGCGCCGACGCGCGCTCGACCTCGGTCGAGGGCATGGTGCGCGACCTGTCGGAACTGCGCATTGGCGACCCGGTGGTACATGCCCAGCACGGCATCGGACGCTATCTCGGTCTGGTCAGCCTGGACCTGGGCGAAGGCGAAACCGAATTCCTGCACCTGGAGTATGCCGGTCAGGACAAGCTCTACGTGCCGGTCGCGCAGCTGCACCTGATCAGCCGTTACAGCGGCATGGCGCCGGATCAGGCGCCGTTGCACAAGCTCGGCAGCGGCGACTGGGACCGCGCCAAAAAGAAGGCGGCGCAGCAGATCCGCGACACCGCTGCCGAATTGCTCAATCTCTACGCGCGGCGCGCCGCGCGCAAGGGCCACCAGTTCGAGATCAAGCAGCACGACCTGGACGCGTTTGCCGAGGGCTTCGGTTTCGAGGAAACCGCCGACCAGGCGGCGGCGATCCGCGCGGTGGTCGAAGACATGTGCTCGGGCAAACCGATGGATCGACTGATCTGCGGCGACGTCGGCTTCGGCAAGACCGAAGTGGCGCTGCGCGCGGCGTTCGTCGCGGTCTGCGGCGGCAAGCAGGTCGCCATCCTCACCCCGACCACCCTGCTGGCCGAGCAACATTTCCAGACGTTCTCCGACCGCTTCGCGCAGATCGCGGACGAGTGGCCGATCAGGATCGCGCAATTGTCGCGTTTTCGCACGGCGAAAGAACAGACGCAGAATGTGAAAGCCCTGGCCGACGGCAGCGTCGATATCGCCATCGGCACGCACAAGCTGCTGCAGCGTGACATCAGGTTTCACCGCCTGGGGCTGGTGATCATCGACGAGGAGCACCGCTTCGGCGTGCGCCAGAAGGAGGCGCTCAAGGCGCTGCGCGCCGAGGTGGACGTGCTCACGCTGACCGCGACGCCGATTCCGCGCACGCTCGCGATGTCGCTCGAAGGCCTGCGTGAATTCTCGGTAATCGCGACCGCGCCGCAAAAACGGCTCGCGATCAAGACCTTCGTCAGCCGCGAGAGCCAGGGCGTGATCCGCGAAGCGGTGCTGCGCGAATTGAAGCGCGGCGGACAGATCTATTTCCTCCACAACGACGTCCAGACGATCGAGAACATGCACGCAAAGCTGGCGAAACTGCTGCCCGAGGCGCGCATCGTGGTCGCGCACGGACAGATGCGCGAGCGTGAACTCGAGCGTGCGATGCGCGAGTTCCACCAGCAGCGCTACAACCTGCTGCTGTGCACCACCATCATCGAGACCGGCATCGACATTCCCACCGCCAACACCATGCTGATCAACCGCGCCGACAAGTTCGGCCTGGCGCAGCTGCACCAGTTGCGCGGCCGCGTCGGGCGCTCGCATCATCAAGCCTATGCCTACCTGCTCACCCACGGCGAGGAGACGCTCTCGGCCCAGGCGAAAAAGCGCCTGGAAGCGATACAGATGATGGACGAGCTCGGCTCGGGCTTTTTTCTCTCCATGCACGACCTGGAAATCCGCGGCGCAGGCGAGGTCCTGGGCGAGTCGCAGTCGGGCGAGATGCAGGAGATCGGCTTCAATCTCTATGCCGACATGCTCAATCACGCGGTGCGCTCGCTCAGGGCGGGGCGCGAACCGGACCTGTCTTCGCCGCTCGCCGTCACCACGGAAATCAACCTGCACATGCCGGCGCTGCTGCCCAACGACTACTGCAGCGACGTGCACGAGCGGCTGACGCTGTACAAGCGACTGGCCAACTGCGACACCGCGGGCGAGCTCGACACCATGCAGGAGGAGCTGATAGACCGTTTCGGCCTGGCGCCCGAACCGGCGCAGGCGCTGCTCGAGTCGCATCGCCTGCGTATCGCCGCGCGCGCCCTGGGCGTGGCGCGCATCGACGCCGGCGGCGATGCGATCGCGCTGCAGTTCATCGACAAGCCGCCGCTGGACGGAGCGCGCGTCATGCAACTGCTGCAGCGCCAGCGCCACTGGAAACTGTCCGGCCCGAGCAAACTGCGCGTGCACACGCCCAGTGTAGGCCTGGGGCCACGGGTGCAGACGGTGAAGGATCTGCTCAAAACCCTGCGTGGGGCGATGCAGCCGGCGGACGCCGCGATTGCGGCAGCGGGCAAAGCATGAATCTGATAGTCCAGGGTGCCATGCTCGCCGCAGAAGATCTGCGCCAGCTGGCGCAGCTGGCCGGCGCGCAGCGGATCGAGCGCCTGGGCCCGGCGGCGTGCCGCCTGATCGATGCGCGGCAGGAACCGGACGTCGCGGCGTACTGCGCCCGGGCCGCACTCGATTTCGGCTACGTGCCGGCGGGGCGCCGGCTGGCGGACATGCGGCTGCTCGCGATCGACATGGACTCCACCCTGATCACCATCGAGTGCATAGACGAAGTCGCCGACCTTGCCGGAGTCAAGGCCGAGGTTTCTGCGATTACCGCAGCTGCGATGTCGGGCGAACTCGACTACGCGCAAAGCCTGCGGCGCCGTGTCGCCCTGCTGCGCGGCCTCGACCAGGGCGCCCTGGCACGCGTATTCGACGAACGACTGCGGCTGTCGCCAGGCGCGCAAACCATGCTCGACGCGATGCGCGGCGCCGGCGTCAAGACATTGCTGGTATCGGGCGGCTTCAGTTATTTCACCGAACGCCTGAAAGCCGGGCTCGGCCTGGACTACAGCACCTCCAACGTATTTGAGTTCGAGCAGGGCCGCCTCAGCGGCCGGCTGATCGGGAGCATCGTGGATGCCGAAGGCAAAGCGGCGAAGCTACGCGCCTTGCGCGACGAACTGGGAATAGAGAGATCTGCAATCATCGCCATCGGCGACGGCGCCAATGACCTCGCAATGATGGCCGAGGCCGGCGTGTCCATCGCCTACCGCGCGAAGCAGGTAGTGCGCAGCAAGGCCGACTATGCGCTGGACCACACCGGTCTGGACGGGGTGCTCAAGCTGTTCGCCTGAGCCAGGACTGCTTGAACGCGGGCCCCGGCATACCTCAGGCCGGAAACGATGCGACCTTGCGCGCCGGCGCCAAACGCCGGTCGGCCAGCACGGTCACGTTGCCGCCTTTTGCAAGCTGCTCCTTCACCAGGTCCTGCAGCGTCACCGAACTCAGGTACTCGTACAGTTTTTCGTTCAGCGTCGTCCATAGATCGTGCGTCAGGCAGCGCCGGTCTTCCCGGCAATTTTCCATGCCGCGACACAGGGTCGCATCGAGCGGTTCATCCACTGCGAGGATAATTTCGGCCACCGACACCTTGTCGCCCGGGCGCGCAAGGCGGTAGCCGCCGCCGGGACCGCGCACGCTCGCCACCAGTTCATGCCGGCGCAATTTGCCGAACAGCTGTTCCAGGTAGGATAGGGAGATGTTTTGGCGCGTGCCTATGCCCGCCAGAGTCACCGGTCCGTGCTGCTGGCGCAAAGCCAAGTCCAGCATTGCGGTTACTGCGAATCTGCCTTTGGTTGTCAGTCTCATATTCGTCCTTTGCGCAATACCCTATCGCGATAGTCAACTATAGCAAATCCCGAGCAATTTGATCAACTACTTGTCTGCCGCCTGGCGCAGGCCGCCTGGATCAAAGCGCTCCGTAACCGTGATGTCGTCCGCAGTCCGCGCCGTCAATGCGTCGATTTCCCGTTGCAGCTGCTCCAGCCGATGGTCCTGCTCCATCGAGTGATCGAGCAATCCCTGCAGCGCCTTCGCCATGGGATCATCCGTGGCTTTCGCCGTGAGCGCATAGGCGGAAAAGCCCAGCTTGGCCGCTTTTTCCTCGCGAGACTTGTCTTGTTCGTCGATGATGATACGCGCCGGTATTCCGACCGCGGAGGCGCCAGGCGGTACGTCCTTCACCACCACGGCGTTGGATCCGATCTTGGCCCCCTCGCCCACGACGATCGGTCCCAGCACTTTGGCGCCGGCACCGATGACAACCCGGTTATTGAGGGTCGGATGGCGCTTGCCCTTGTTCCAGGAGGTGCCTCCCAGGGTGACGCCATGATACAAAGTGACATCGTCGCCGATCTCGGCGGTTTCGCCTATCACTACGCCCATGCCGTGGTCGATGAAAAAGCGCCGGCCTATGGTCGCTCCGGGATGGATCTCGATGCCGGTCAGGAAGCGTCCGATATGCGACACCAGCCGCCCCAGCCAGCGCAGATTCATATGCCACAGCCAATTGGCAATCCGGTGTATGCGCAGCGCATGGAAGCCCGGATAGCAGGTAACTACCTCCCAAGTGGAGCGCGCGGCAGGGTCGCGGTCGAATACGCTGGCGATGTCTTCACGAATGCTATCCAACATAAGCTAGCCTGGCAGCTTCCCAGTCTCCTGCGCAGTTGAGCCAAGTCACATTGTCAATCCAACACATTAACTAAATGCATTTACCTACTGTTTCTAAAAGTATATTAAACTGAACCCTTTCCCATCCGTACAATTTATTTTACTAATCCCTAGTTTTTTGGTCAAGTATTTTTATCGAAAGAACTCAGCATACCGCGCAGGATGTTGACCTCTTCCTGCTCCAGCCTGACACGGCCGAACAGGCGCCGCAGGCGGGGCAGCAAACGCTTGGGATTTGCCGGATTGAGAAAGCCGCTGGCAAGCAGGCTGCGCTCGAGATGAGCGTAGAAATTCTCCACATCCTCGTGACGCGCCGCCGCGGCGCCAACCTCCGGACGCGGCTGCGCCTCGAGCGCGGCGATGCGCGACTCGTAGGCCATGACCTGCACTGCCGCAGCAAGATTGAGGGACGAATAGCCGGGATCGGCAGGAATGTGCGTCGCCGCCCGGCACTGCAGGATTTCTTCGTTGGTCAGTCCGGACATCTCGGTGCCGAAGACGAGCGCCACCTCGCCTTCCCGCGCCGCGGCAAGCAGTTGCCGCGCGCCGCTGCGCGCATCGACCGAGACATACGCAAGTTCGCGCCGTCGCGCACTCACCGCCAGCGAGTAGATCGTACCTTGCAGCGCCTCGGCCAGACTTGCGCAGACGCGCGCCCCCTTCAGCACATCCACCGCGCCGCTCGCCATGGCCTCGGCTTCGATGTCGGGCGGCTTCTTCGGACTGACCAGATAGAGCGAAGTGATGCCCATGGTCTTCATCGCCCGCGCCGCGGCGCCGATGTTCCCCGGGTGCGAAGTTCGCGACAACACGACACGAATGTGCGACAGCAGGACTGCGCTCATATTAAAATCCACCCTTGCGCGCAGTTCGCGGAACCAGGCAAAGCTCCCACATCACATGCATCCCATGCTCAATATCGCGGTGAAAGCCGCGCGGCGCGCCGGCGCGATCATCAACCGCGCCGCGCAGGATATCGACGCCCTGACCGTCTCGACCAAGCGCCACAATGATTTCGTCACCGAGGTGGACCAGGCGGCGGAACAGGCGGTAATCCAGGTCCTGCTGAAAGCCTTTCCGGACCACGCGATTCTAGCAGAGGAGTCGGGCGCGCAAGGCAAATCGGACTACGTCTGGATCATCGATCCACTGGACGGCACCACCAATTTCATTCATGGCTTTCCGCAATATTGTGTTTCGATCGGACTGCGGCACAAGGGTACGGTGACGCAGGCGGTGATCTACGACCCGGGGCGCAACGAGTTGTATACCGCCACGCGCGGGCACGGCGCCTACCTCAACGACCGGCGCATACGCGTTTCCAAGCGCAGGCAGCTCGACGATGCGCTGATCGGCACCGGCTTTCCGTTTCGCGAAGTCCCCAACATCCGCGAATACATGACCGTATTGCGCGAGGTGATGGGGCGGACCGCGGGCGTGCGCCGTGCCGGCGCAGCGGCCCTCGATCTCGCCTATGTCGCCGCGGGCCGGCTGGATGGCTTCTGGGAGACCGGCCTCGCGCCCTGGGACATGGCGGCGGGCAGCCTGATGATCCAGGAAGCCGGCGGCCTGGTGAGCGATTTCGATGGCGATGGCAATTACCTGGACAGCGGCAACATCGTTACCGGCACACCCAAGGTATTCGCGCCGCTGCTGCAGATCGTGGCCGCCCAACGCACCAGGTAATTTATCCATGACACCCCGGCGGTCACTGCAGGCGTGGTTCGGCAGTTCCGGTGCTGCGATTGCTGTTGACTCGGAAATGTGTATCGGCCACGACAGGCTCGCCCGCCCGCGCGCGACCGTAGCCTCGGTTTTGAAATGCAGGCAAATGGGCCTCGGCCGCAGACGATGGTCCAAACTGAATGTCCGCATGGCCCCCGAACAGTATTACTCTCCCTCCCCGTTGGCTGTAGTTGACTGAAACCGTCAGGTATTGTATAGTTGACAAAAATGCTCGTGTATTACCTGTACTACGGTATTTCCTGCACCAGGGAAAAGTCGTTAATTACATAATATTTAACGGGATTTTAATATGAGACTGACTACGAAGGGACGCTTTGCCGTGACTGCGATGGTCGACCTCGCGATGAATCAGGGCAAAAACCCGGTGACCCTGGCGGCCATCAGCGAGCGCCAGAAGATCTCGCTGTCCTATCTGGAGCAGCTGTTCGGCAAGCTGCGCCGCCGCGCACTGGTCGACAGCGTGCGCGGCCCCGGCGGCGGCTACCGCCTCGCCCAGGAAATGACACAGATATCGGTGGCCGACATCATTATCGCCGTCGACGAGACACTGGACTCGACGCAATGCGGCGGCCGGGAAAACTGCCGCGAAGAAAAGAAATGCATCACCCACAACCTGTGGGCCGATCTCAACCGGCATATTTTCGGCTACCTGGGCGCGGTGACGCTCAAACAGCTGGCGGATGAACAGAAGTCCGAAACAAACGGCGTGGCGCAGATGCGCGACATGCGCGAGGCCCTGCAAAAGCGCGAGCGCGCGGCAATTGCAATCTAACTTCCGATATAGGCGAAACCATGGCAATTACAGTGACTGAAAGTGCGGCAAAACAGATACAGAACCAGCTGGCGAAGCGCGGCAAGGGCTTGGGCCTGCGCGTCGGCGTCAAGAAAGTCGGCTGTTCCGGCCTGGCCTATACCTTCGACTACGCCGACGAAACGCAGGCGGGCGACCAGGTGTTCGAAGGCCACGACGCGAAAGTCGTGGTGGACGCCTATGCGCTGACCTTGCTCGACGGCTCGCGCCTGGATTTTGTCAAAGATGGCTTCAAGCAGGTGTTCAAGTTCGACAACCCCAACGTCGACAGCACCTGCGGCTGTGGCGAAAGCTTCAACGTCAAGCAATCCATCAAGGCTTAGGTAGCCGCGATGAGCACTACGCTGCAAAATCTGGTCAACCAGCCCTACAAGCACGGTTTCGTCACCGAAATCGAATCCGATGTCGCGCCCAAAGGGCTCAGCGAAGACACGATCCGGCTGATTTCGGGCAAGAAGAACGAGCCTGAGTGGCTGCTCCAACTCAGGCTCGATGCCTATCGGCATTGGCTCACGATGGAAGAGCCGCAGTGGCCGAATGTGAAATATCCGAAAATCGATTTTCAGGCCATCAGCTATTACTCGGCGCCCAAGCCGAAGAAGACCCTGAACAGCATGGACGAGGTCGATCCTGAATTGCTGCGCACCTTCGAGAAACTCGGCGTTCCGATGAACGAGCGCGCGAAACTCGCCGGTGTAGCGGTCGACGTTATTTTCGACAGCGTTTCGGTGGCGACCACCTACAAGGCAAAGCTCGCCGAGGTCGGCATCATATTCTGTTCGATCTCGGAGGCGGTGCGCGACCATCCCGAGCTGGTGCGCAAGTACCTGGGCAGCGTGGTGCCCGTCGGCGACAACTACTATGCGGCGCTCAACTCGGCGGTGTTCACCGACGGCTCGTTCTGCTTCATCCCCAAGGGCGTCAAGTGCCCGATGGACCTGTCGACGTATTTCCGCATCAACACTGAAAATTCGGGCCAGTTCGAGCGCACGCTGATCGTGGCCGAGGAAGGCGCTTCGGTGTCCTATCTCGAAGGCTGCACCGCTCCCAAGTTCGACACCAACCAGCTGCACGCCGCGGTGGTCGAACTCATAGCGCTGGACAACGCCGACATCAAGTATTCGACGGTGCAAAACTGGTACGCGGGCGATGCCAACGGGCTGGGCGGCATCTACAATTTCGTCACCAAGCGCGGCCTGTGCAAGGGCGTGAATTCGCGCATCTCCTGGACCCAGGTCGAGACCGGTTCGGCGATCACCTGGAAATATCCCAGCTGCGTGCTGCGCGGGGACAACTCGGTGGGCGAATTCTACTCGGTGGCGCTCACCAATCATCACCAGCAGGCCGATACCGGCACCAAGATGATCCATCTGGGCAAGAACACGCGCAGCACCATAGTCAGCAAGGGCATTTCGGCCGGGCACTCCAACAACAGCTACCGCGGGCTGGTCCGGATCGCGCCCACTGCCGCCGGCGCGCGCAATTACTCGCAATGCGATTCCATGCTGATCGGCGAGCAATGCGGCGCGAACACGTTCCCCTATATCCAGGTGAACAATCCCAGCGCCAAGGTCGAACACGAAGCATCGACATCCAAGATCGGCGAAGACCAGCTGTTTTATTTCGCGCAGCGCGGCATCGGCGCGGAAGAAGCAGTGTCCATGATCATCAACGGGTTCTGCAAGGACGTTTTTCAACAATTGCCGATGGAGTTCGCGGTCGAGGCGACCAAACTGCTAGGCCTCAAGCTCGAAGGAAGTGTAGGATGATTTACCAGGACAGCAAGACCCTGCTCTCGGTGCGCGATCTGCACGCGAGCGTGAGCGGCACCAGAATACTCAAGGGCATGAACCTCACGGTCAAGAGCGGCGAAGTGCACGCGATCATGGGGCCGAACGGCTCGGGCAAGAGCACATTCGCCAAGGTGCTTGCGGGCCACCCCTCCTACGAGGTCAGCGGCGGCGAGATCGAGTTCGAAGGCCGCAACCTGCTCGAACTCGCGGCCGAGGCGCGCGCGCGCGCGGGGGTTTTCCTCGGTTTCCAGTATCCGATCGAAATACCGGGCGTGGCCAACAGCCAGTTCCTGCGGCTCGCCTACAACACCGTGCAGGCCGGGCGCGGCGAGGATGAACTCGATCCGCTCGAATTCGACGACTTCGTTCGCGAAAAAATGAAACTGCTCGAGATGAATCCGGACTTTCTCGATCGCAGCGTCAACGAAGGCTTCTCCGGCGGCGAGAAAAAGCGCAACGAGATCCTGCAGATGGCCTTGCTCGAACCCAGGCTCGCGATCCTCGACGAAACCGATTCCGGCCTGGACATAGACGCCCTGAGGATCGTTGCCGGCGGCGTGAATCAGCTGGCCAACAAGGACAACGCCATCGTGCTGGTCACCCACTACCAGCGCCTGCTCAACTACATCGTTCCCGACTATGTGCACGTGATGGATGCGGGCCGCATCGTCAAGACCGGCGGCAAGGAACTTGCCCTGGAACTCGAAGAGCGCGGCTACGACTGGGTCGGTGCGGAAGCCAAGGCGAACGCCCGCGTGAACGCATGAATACCGTCTCGACCAGCCCCTATCTGGCCGGCCTGCTGCAGGGGCAGCCGCCGGCAAGCCCGCTGACCTGGCTGAACGAACTGCGTGCGAACGCCGTCGACCGGGTAGGCGCGCTGACCGTGCCGACCACGCGCGACGAGGATTGGCGTTTCACCGACATATCGCCGCTGACCAAGCTGTCGTTTCAACCTGCCCAAGGCGCGGCGCAGCTTGCGCCTGCAGCCATCGAGCAGTGGGCCATACCCGAAGCCGCGGCCCGGCTGGTATTCGTCGACGGCATATATGCGCCCGGGCATTCGTTCAACCGCGCCGGGCTCACGGTGGAAAATCTTGCCTCGGGCGTAAGCCGGCACGGTGCCGCAGTGCAGGCGCACCTCGGCCGCTACGCGGATTTCGAGCGCAACGTGTTCACCGCAGTCAACACCGCTTTCCTGCATGACGGAGCCCTGATCCTCGTGCCGCGCGACACGGCGCTAGCGGCGCCGGTGCATCTGCTGTTCATTGCAACGCGCAAACACGCGGCCAGCTATCCGCGTTGCCTGATCGTTGCCGAGTCCGGCAGCGCGGTCACGGTCGTCGAAGACTATGTCGCGCTGCAGAGCGAGGCCTATTTCACCAGCGCGGTGACCGAGCTTGCGCTGACCGGCAATGCCGAAGTCCATCACGTGCGGGTACAACGCGAAGGCGCAGAGGCGTTTCACTTCGCCAATTGCGCGGTGTCGCTGGCGCAGGCAAGCCGCTACCATTCGGTGAGCATCGCGCTGGGCGGGCGCATCTCGCGCCACAATCTGGCCGCCCTGCTCGCGGCCGAAGGCGCCGAGTGCCGCCTCGACGGACTGGCCTTGATCGGCGGCCAGCAGCTTGCCGACAGCCACACGCTCATCGACCATGCCAGCCCGCGGGGCAGCAGCCGGCAACTGCACAAATGCATCGTCGACGGCGCAGCGCGAGCGGTGTTCAACGGCAACATCATGGTGCGCCCCGGGGCGCAGCGAACCGACTCCTCGCAGTCCAGCCGCAACCTGCTCCTCAGCGCCAGGGCGCGCGTGGATACCAAGCCGCAGCTCGAAATTTTCGCCGACGACGTGAAATGCGCCCACGGCGCGACCGTCGGCCAGCTCGATGTCGACGAAGTGTTCTATCTCAAGAGCCGCGGACTGTCGGACACCGCGGCGCGCAACCTGCTGACCTACGCGTTCGGCGCGGAGGTCATCGAGCGCATTCCGGTTGCCTCGCTCAGGAACCGGCTCGAGCAAACGGTGATGGAGCGGACCCATGCGGCCGCACCCGGCGCTGAGGGCAAACCATGACCGCGCGACTAAGCACGCTTAGCCCGCCGCCCGCCCCGGCCCTGGATGTCGGGCGCCTGCGCGCCGATTTCCCCATCCTCGAGACACGGCCGGGCGGCAATGCCCTGGTGTATCTGGACAATGCCGCCTCGAGCCAGATGCCGCGGCAGGTGATCGACCGCCTGGTGCGCTACCAGAGGAGCCAGCACGCGAACATCCACCGGGCGGTGCATACGCTATCGGAGATCGCCACCGCCGAATACGAAGAGGCGCGGCGCAAACTCGCGCGCTTCATCAACGCGCGCGAAGAGCGTGAGGTGATTTTCACCAGCGGCACCACCGAGGCGATCAACCTGGCGATGCACGGTTACGGGCGCAGGTTCATCGGCGCGGGCGACGAAATCATCCTGACCACGCTCGAGCACCATTCGAACATCGTGCCCTGGCAGATGCTGGCCGAAGAGAAGGGTGCGAAAATCCGCGTCGTCCCGATCAGCGAGGCCGGCGAACTGCTGATCGACGAATATGAAAACCTGTTCAGCGAGCGCACGAAACTGGTCGGCGTCGCGCACGTCTCCAACGCGCTCGGCAGCGTCAACCCCATCAAGCAGATGATCGCATTTGCGCGCGCACGCGGCGTGCCGGTGCTGGTGGACGGCGCGCAGGCCGTGCCGCACATGAAAGTCGACGTGCAGGACCTCGATTGCGACTTTTATGCCTTCTCCGGTCACAAGCTGTGCGGGCCGACCGGAATCGGCATCCTCTACGGCAAGGCGGCCCTGCTCGAGCGCATGCAGCCGTTCAAGGGCGGCGGCGACATGATCCTGTCGGTCAGCTTCGAGAAGACCACCTACAACGTGATTCCGCAGAAGTTCGAGGCCGGCACGCCGCCGATCGCGGCCGCAATCGGCCTCGGCGCGGCAGTCGATTACCTCTCGGGGATCGGCATGGAGGCGATCGCGGTCCACGAGCACAATTTGCTCGACTACGCGAGCGCGCAACTACGGCGCATGAAGGGGGTGCGCATCATCGGCACCGCCGCACACAAGGCTGCGGTGCTGTCGTTCGCGCTCGAGGGCGTGCACCCGCACGACGTCGGCACGCTGCTGAACCAGGACGGCATCGCGGTGCGCACCGGTCACCACTGTGCACAGCCGGTAATGCAGCGCTTCAAGGTGCCCGCGACCTCGCGCGCTTCCTTCGCCTTCTACAACACCATGGCCGAGGTCGATGCCCTGGTGGCGGGCATCCGCAACGTGCAGAAGGTTTTTTCCTAAAGGTTTTCTCCTGATGGCCGATCCGAAATCCCTGTACCAGGAAGTCATCCTGGATCACAACCGCAAGCCGCGGAACTACGGCGAACTGGCGCAGGCGAACCACAAGGCCGAAGGCCACAATCCCCTGTGCGGCGACCACCTCAACGTGGCGCTCAAGCTCGAGGGCGAGCGCATCGACGCCATCGCGTTTCAGGGCGAATCCTGCGCGATCTGCAAGGCCTCGGCGTCGATGATGACCGCGAGCGTCAAGGGAAAGACACGGCAGGACGCGGAACAGATGATCCAGGAGTTTCGCGACATGGCCACCGGCACGCTCGAGACCGACAAGCAGGCGCACCATCTCGGCCGGCTCACCGTGTTTGCGGGGGTGCGCGATCTGCCGACGCGGGTGAAATGCGCGATCCTTCCCTGGCACACCCTGCATGCGGCGCTCAACTCGATTGCCGACACGTCTACCGAATCCGAGAACGATCCGATGCATGCGCCGATCGGCGATGCCTGAACGAAGACTGCCATGCCAAAAATCGCCGACATCGAAGATACGCCGAATCCGAATGCGAAGAAATTCATCCTCAAGGAACCGCTGACCTGGGGCATCACGCATTCCTACGACAACGCCGCCGAAGCCGAGGCCGATCTGCTGGCCGCGTCGATATTCGATATCGAGCATGTGACCAACGTGTTCTACGTCGACCACTGGCTCACGGTCACGCAGGACGGCGGCGCGGATTGGCAGGACCTGCTGCGCAGGGTCGCTGAACGCATCCGTGCCGCGCCGGCGGCAGACACGCAAACCGCCCGGCTCACCGCGGCCGCCACCCCTATCGACGACCTGAGCCCGGACGACCAGCAGCGGCTTTACATGATCAACGGCTTGCTCGATGAGCAGATCCGCCCTTATCTGCAGGGCGACGGCGGCGACCTGCACGTGCTCGGCCTCGAGGGCAACCGGCTGACCGTGCACTACCAGGGCGCCTGCGGGAGTTGTCCGAGTTCGATGTCGGGCACGCTGGTCAGCATCGAACACATGCTGAAAACGATAGAGCCCGATATCGAAGTGGTGGCAGTCTAGCGTACACCCGCGCGCTGCCTTCCTGAACGGCACCGCGCGCAGAGAGTCCCCGGCGGATCCGGCGCGCGGTTGCGCAGGAAATTTTCTTGCCGGCGCCCGCGCCCGGCGTTCGTTTCAAAATGAGCTTATACCCCCCTCATGCTCGCCTGAGTCAGGGGCCGTTTCGTCGATTCTGGAACGAGCCCTAAGAGGTGGTTTCGCCTTCGGATCGCACCGCCTGCATTGCCGACTGCACCGCCTCATATTCCTCCCGGATGCGGGCGATTTGCTGCTCGAGTAGCTGTGCGTCCCCTACAATTCCGTCGCGTTCAAGCTCGGCGCACATCCAGGCAAGCTTGCGAGCGCCGACAAAGTCACTGCCGGCGCGCAGCGCGCGCGCGGCGCGCTCCAGTGCAGATGCATCCGATCGTTCGCAAGCCCTGAACAGCAGTTCGATGGACCGCGTCGCGTCGGCAAGATAGCCGTTGATGATCCCGGCGACGATTCTGGAGGACCCCGAGCCCTGGTTCACGCGCATGCGGTCCAGGATGCTGCGGTCGAAAGTGCTCAGTTGTGCATCGTCCGCGGGCGTCTCATGTTCGAATTCGTCTGGAACCTGGTCGAGCACCCAGCGCTCGATGACGCGCCTGAGGGCATCGCGCCGGAACGGCTTGGCGATGTAATCATCCATTCCGGCGGCAATGCAGACTGCCCGGTCGCCCTTGAGTGCGCTTGCGGTGACCCCGACGATCGGCAGCCTAATCGGTACCCTGGTTCCCGCCGGCTGCCTCGGCCGCAGCAGGCGACGCGCGCGTATCTCGGCCGTCGTGTCGAATCCATCCAGTTCGGGCATCTGGCGATCCATGAGCACGATATCGAACTGCGAATGCCCCAGAGCCGCCAGGGCCTTCACGCCGTTGTCGACGACGTACACCTGGCAACCGAGGGAATTGAGCATAGCACGGGCGACATCCTGGTTGAGCGGATTGTCCTCGGCCAGCAACACACGAACCCCGTGCAGGTCGCGCGCCTGATTCGCCTCATCCGCTCCGGGTCCGGGCTCCGATGCGGACCGCGGCGGAAACTCCAGACGCGCGGTGAACCAGAACTCGGCGCCCTGGCCGAGGTTGCTGCGCACGCCGATCTGCCCCCCCATCTTCTCGACCAGTTCCTTCGAAATCGCCAGACCCAGACCCGTCCCGCCATAGCGCCGCGTGGTCGAACTATCTGCCTGGGTGAAGGCGTTGAACAGCCGCTGTTGCACCGGCTGCGAGATTCCGATGCCCGTGTCGATCACCGAGAAATGCAGTATCAGACCCCCGGTGCTCGCAAAACCGTCGGTATTCGCGGCGCCGGAACTTCCGGTATGATCGGCGAGCCTCGACACCCTGAGCACGACCCGCCCCCTGTCGGTAAACTTGATCGCGTTGCCGACGAGATTTATCAACACCTGGCGCAGCTGCGACGGTGCGCCGCGCAGCGCATCGGGTACGTTTTCGGCGACGCTGCAGACGAACTCCAGCCCCTTTTTGTGCGCACCCGGCAGCAACAGCTGCAGGATTTCCCCGGTCAGCTCTGACAGCTTGAAGTCGATGCTTTCGAGTTCGAGTTTGCCTGCTTCGATCTTGGAAAAGTCGAGAATGTCGTCGATGATCTGCAGCAGCGATTCACCTGAGCGGTTCACGCTCTCGGCGAAGCGCCGCTGGGTAGGCGTGAGGTCGGTATCAAGCAGCATCTCGGCCATTCCGAGCACACCGTTCATCGGCGTGCGTATTTCATGGCTCATGTTCGCAAGAAACTGCGACTTCGCGCGGTTGGCCGCCTGTGCCGCCGCCGCGGCTGCGAGCGCTTGCTCGGCTCTCAGCCGGTCGCTGATGTCGCGAACAATGCCGGTAAATACCGCTGCGCGACCGGCGCTGACCTTGCTCACCGAATATTCGAGCGGAAACTCGCTGCCGTCGCGGCGCAGTCCTGTGCTTGCGCTGCGCGCCCCGAGCGTACCCGCCCCGGGCAGGTCCCAGCTTTCATCGGCATATTTCTGACTCATGCGTTTTCCCAGGGCCGGGATCATCGAGCGGACATCCCTGCCCATTGCTTCGCCCGGAGCAAATCCGAACAGGTATTCCGCCGCTTTGTTGAACGACTCTATCCGGCCCTGCTGATCGAAGGTGATGATGCCGTCAGCCGCGGTGTCCAGAATGTTGCGCGTATGCGCCTCGGCCGCCTGCAAGGCGCTGAAGTGGAGCTCCTTTTCCTCTTCGTCCAGCTGCATCTGCTGCGCGATCTTGTGGCCGTAGAAGGTCGCGCCCAGAACCATCAACAGGATCGAAAAACCGATCAAATACTCGTAATTCTGAAGTTCCGCCGCAGCTGCGGTCTGATCCCGGAAATGCTGTTCCTGTATGGCTTCGACCGAACGCTCCAGCTTCAGCAGTGCCGCGTTCAGGCGGGCGTATTTATGGTCCATGGTCGCCATGCGCCTGCCAGCGAGGTCCCCACGGTCTTCCCGGAAATAATCGAATATGCGTTCGGCCTCGCCGCTCATCGATATCGCCGCATCGGCGATGTCGTCGAGCAGGGCCAGCAGCGGGGCCGCAACCCTGGGCTCGAGTTTGGACTGCAGTTCGCGCCTTTGCTCTTCAAGGGCCACGTCGAAGTTCTTCTCGGCAACTTTCATCCGGGCCAATTCCCCTTCGACATTTCGACTGTCGAAGACGTCGTTTCCCGGGGCGTTGACATAGGCGGCCAGTTCACCCAGATGCGCGTATGCGGCGATGCGTTCCGCCCAAACGCGGTTGACCTCGACCGAGCTGACGTAGATGCCCATGATTCGATGATTCAGATACAGGCCGCCGGATACGGTCACCAGATCGAACGCCGCGAGCAGGAAGTAGACGTAATGCCATCTGCGGGGTGCCTGGCGGCGTTTGCCGGCGGTATCCTTATCGCGAGATGGCTCTGCTGTGCTCATTGGGCCTTCACAATGGGGGTTTCGTCATGCGATCCGGAGCTTAGCAGCATATGGAATAGTGCGTTGCCCCAGTAGTGGGGACTTTACCTAATGCGACTGCGGGTAATCCAGTAGCGCCGCGGGATATTCCCAAGCTGCACAAATGTTCGGCCTAGAGGTACCGGTGCCTGAACCGCGCTTCGGATCGAGGCTGCGGCCAGGCGCTCTAGCTAGGGTTTTTTATGCAATTTATGGGCGGGTAACTCGGTAGCCTGCGAATTGTCACTGCAATTTTGTGCGAAACTGCGGATCAACACAGCGGCAATTCGGGACATCAGATGCTTGAGAACCAGGGGCATGCCTCCGGGCCTACGCCCCAGTCAGCGGTACAGGACAGGGAAGAGCTTGAACGCCGGGGAGCGGAACTCGCGCGCCTGCATGAGCGTCTGCGGGATCTCGATCGTTTCAGAACGGAAATCCTCACCGAGGTCTCGCGCGAATTCGCCGCGCATATCAAGCTGTTGCTGGCCTCGCTCGAGGGCCTGCTGGCTAGCCCGCCACCGGCTGAGCCGGAGCGGCGCACGCTGCTCGATGTTGCCAGGCGTAATGCGCTGGACTTGCGCAAACTGGGCGACAAGCTGAAGGATAGCTCCGGCTTGGAGTACGCTATAGCAGGCGCGGACCGCGAACCGACCGATCTTGCCGCGTTCACCGCCGAACTCGCCGGGCAGTTTCGACCGGCCTGCGAATGGGC
Source organism: Burkholderiales bacterium (assembly GCA_014860355.1). Lineage (GTDB taxonomy): Bacteria > Pseudomonadota > Gammaproteobacteria > Burkholderiales > SG8-39 > 2-12-FULL-64-23. The sequence continues at coordinate 38,321 of JACZJV010000132.1, forward strand.
GGGTTTGAGCCTGGTCGTGGATTGCCCGCCGCTGCCGGCGCAGGTGAGCGTGAACCGGGACATGTGGGAAAAAATCGTCGTCAATCTGGTTGCCAACGCCTTCAAGCTCACGGTCAAAGGGTCGATTGAAGTACGGCTGCGCATGCAGGACGACTATGCTTGCCTGAGCGTACGCGACAGCGGAACCGGGATCGCCAAGAGCGATCTGCCTTACATCTTTGGCCGATCCCACCCCGCCACCGTGGCGCAAGCCGGCGCATCTGACGATTTTGGCACCGGATTGAAACTGATAAGCGAGTTGGTGCAGCAGCACAATGGATCGATCGAGGTACAGAGCGAACCCGGAAGCGGCAGCACCTTCACTGTCTTGCTCCCGCTGGGCGCCGAGGACACGACGCATCAGCACGGCTCCGGGATAGGCGGGGAGAGAGCGCCTGCCGCGGCGGCCCCGCGCGCACGCGCGCTCGCCCTCGAGGCCCTGCCCCGATCGACCGGCGCCGCGACCAGGCCAGTTTCCACGACCGGAACGCAAGCCGTCGCGCGAGGGCGCATTGTAATAGCGGAAGACAACGCCGACTTCCGCGCTTACCTCAGGCATCTGCTGGAGGGTGCCGGATTCGAAGTCGACGCGCATTCGGACGGCGCTGCAGCGCTGGCAGCGTGCATGACCCAGGCACCCGATGCCTTGATATCCGACGTGTCGATGCCCGGCCTCGACGGTTTCAGGCTGATCGAGCGCCTGCGCGCCGACGAGAATACCGCTTTGATGCCGGTGCTGCTGCTATCGGGCCGCGCCAACGAAGACGAGCGTATTGCCGGAATAGCGGCGGGGGCGGACGAATACCTGGTCAAACCCCTGGGCGGGCGCGAACTCGTGGCCCGGGTAGAGGGGGCGGTGCGCCTGGCGCGGCTGCGCCGGGAAACCGCGCGGCGCGAGCAGGCCGACTTCGAGTCCTTGTTCTCGATGGCGCCCGACGGGATCATCGTCGTCAGCCCCGAGGGCAAAGTGCTGACCGCGAACGAGCGCGCGCAGAAATTGTTCGGATACTCCGAGCAGGAATTCCAGGGACTGCAGATCGAAGCGCTGATACCTGCGAAATTCAGGCAGGCCCACGTGGAACATCGCAAGGCCCATTTGCGCACGCCTTCGCCTCGGCTCTCGGGCATCAACCGGGAACTCCCGGCCTCGCGCCGCGACGGGAGCGAATTCATCGCTGAAATCGGATTGGCGCCGCTGCATTTCAAGAATCAGGCCTGCACCGTCGCGAACGTGCGCGACGTCACCGAACGCAGGCAGCTCGAAGCCGAGCGTGCCGAGCACGAAAAGCGGTTCAGGGAGTTATCGCGCAGCCTGATGGAGGTACAGGAGGCCGAACGCCGCAAGCTTTCAACCGAGCTGCACGACCGCAGCAGTCCCGGACTGGCTGCGATCCAGATCAACCTGCAGATGCTCGGCAATCTGCTGCGGCCGAACGCAACGGAGGACCTCGTCGCCCTGCTCGACGATACTGCCGGCCTGATCGCCGACACGACCGTCAGTATCCGCGAAATATCCTCCAACCTGCGGCCGACTGTGCTCGACGATGGCGGTTTGCTGCCCGCGCTGGCTGGATACGCGCAGGAATTCATGCAGCGCACGGGCATTGCGGTTGACCTGCAAACCGCGGAAGCGGCTGGCGCACTGAGCGCCGCGGTGCAATCCGGCCTGTTTCGCATCATCCAGGAGGGCCTGACGAACTGCGCCAAACACTCGAAGGCCAGCCGCGTCACCATCCGGCTCGGCGTCGAGGGCAATCTGGCCACCTTGACGATTGCCGACGATGGCGCCGGATTTGACCTCGCAAGGCGGGGCCCGTCCGGGCTGGGGCTGTTGACAATGCGCGAACGCGCAGAATTCACCGGCGGCGCCTTCACTATCGATTCGGCGCCAGGTCAGGGCACGCGGATCCAGGTGCTGGTTCCGGCGCATAATAGCGGTACTGCACGGAATTAGACCCGGCGCCTGCGGAAGTTGCAGACCATGAACCTGCGCGTTGCATTGATAGACGACCACCAGCTTTTCCGCGAAAGGCTGCGAGCGCTGCTGGAGGAGGACCAGGAAATCGAAATCGTGGCGGAGGCCGGCAGCGGACAGGAGATACTGGGTATCGCGCCGACCATCGAATTCGAAGTGGCCTGCATGGATATCCACATGCCGGGCATGAACGGCATCGAGGCTACCCGGCGGCTGCTGGCATTGAAGCCGAATGTCAGGGTGATCGGATTGTCCGCCTATGCCGACCAGCATTACGTCGAGGCCATGCTCGAAGCGGGCGCGGCAGCTTACTTTACCAAGGGTGACGTCGGCGAGGACCTGTTGCGGGCCGTGCATACGGCAAGCCGCGAGCGGCCGTATTTTGGCGCCGACGTCTCGGTCCCGCCTGCTCTTGGTGACACGGCGGCGCCACAGGCCCGAAAACCGGCGGATATCGATGTCGCGTCCCTGGGAGCCAAAGAACTGGAGGTAATGCGCCTGATTGCCCGGGGAATGGCGTCGCCTCAGATCGCGGACGCCCTGTCCATGGATACTGCCATGGTCGAAGTCTATCGCCGCAATATCGTGCGCAAATTGCAATTGGCCGACGGCGCCGCGCTGGACGAATACGCGCGCCGCCTCGACCCAGACTCGAACTGAGGATCGGCCCGCGTAATGGCGGAAATTGTCCGGGTCAGACAGGCTCTATCGCGGCGGTACGCAAATCAAAGACCGCCAGAACTTCGGTACCGGCGCCGGCCGCGGATCTGATCTGCACCGACCCGCCGGCCTGTTTCGCGCGTATCTGCATGCCCAGCAAGCCCAGGTTTGCGCCTTCGCGCCCTTCGTCCCCGCCCGAGGCGTCGCAATCGAATCCGACACCGTTATCGCGTATCGAAAGCTCCAGCGTATTTTCCCACTGGCGCAGGTCTATCCAGACTTCGCTCGCATTCGAATGTTCCAGGACGTTGCGCAGCCCCTCCTGCAGCAGGCGAAAACAGGCCCTTTCCACTGCTCGGGCCGGCCGCACATCCGGTTTCGGTGCCTCGACATGCAGCTTCCATCCACCCGCTGCGGCCTGCCTCTGGCTGTAGCCGCGCACCGCCGCATACAGACCCAATTGGGTCAACTCCAGGGGTTCGAGATCCAGCACCAATCTGCGCACCCGCTCGGTAGCATGCGCCGCCATCGCGAGCGCCTCTTTGTGCGGGACCGCCGCCTCGGAACCGCTGCTGCCGGATTGCGACATCTGCAGATACAACTTCAAGGTCGCCAGTTCCTGGCCCAATTCCTCGTGCAATTCGTAAGCAATTTCGCGGCGCTCGTCCTCTTGCGCCGCAGCCAGGCGTCCGCCTAGCGACTCCAACTGGCGCACGAGTTGCTCGCGCACTTCCTCCGCCTGCCTGCGCTCGGTGATGTCGCGCAGGATAACCGTGAGCAATTTGTTCGCGGCGGTACCGGATTGCGACACCGAAGCCTCGAGCGGAAACTCCTCGCCGCTTGCGCGCAGCCCGTAGATCAGGCCGTAGGTTCCCATCCTGCGCTGGGACAGTCCGCCACTATTGAAATCGGCAACCTGGTGCACGTGCCGCTCGCGGAATCTTTCCGGCAGCAGCACGTTCACGTGTTGACCGATGATTTCATCGGCGGTGTAGCCGAAAATCTTCTCTGCCGCGGCGTTGAACAGCACGATGCGCTGCTCCGAGTCGGTGCTGACTATGCCTTCACCTACGGACTGGTAGATGCCATCGAGCCTTTCGGTGCTGTCGCGCAGCGCTACGATCGATTGCCTGTGCGAGATGATTTCCGCCTGCAGCGACCGGTCCAGCCGGCCGCGCTCCTCCACCAGCATATTGAAGTCGGCGATCAGCTCGCCGATTTCGTCCTGGCGGGCGACAGGGATCGCCGCCATCGGTAATTCGCCACTGGTCATGCGCCGCATCGCCCTGCCGGCCTGCGCCAAGGGCGCAAGCTGGCGCGCCAGGAAAAAGCGCAGGATCAGCGCCGCGGCCAGCGATATCAGCAATGCCGCCAGGTAGATGTGGCGCTTGAGCGACGCGATAGGCGCAAACATTTCTGACGTGGGATTCGATGCAATGACGAACCAGCCCGTGGTCTCCATCTTTCGCCCCACCGACAGCACCTGGGTGCCTATCGAGGCCTGGACGATTTCCGCTCCCTCGTATCCATGCTCGAACCGCCGGTCGAGCAGCGGAATAATGCCGTGTCCGGGCAGCGCGGCGCCGACCCGTCTGCGGTCGGTCGAGGCGAGAATGCGCCGATCCGTGGGCGACACCACCAGGAACCAGCCCGTACGCCCGACCCTGAGCTTTTCGATCTGGCCGAAACTCAAGGGATCGGAAAGCAGAACCGAACCCACCAGGGCACCCACGATGGCGCCGGCGCCGTCACGCAGCGGAACGGCTATCGCCATTGCGGGCTTGCTTTGTGCGGTGTCCTCCGGCGCGGGCTCGCCGATTACCGGCTTGCCGGTGGCGAGGAGATTGCGAAAATATCCCAGATCCTTGATCGAAGCGCCCACTTGCACCAGCCGCGTAGGGTAGCCTGCGATTATCGTTCCGTTTGCGTCTGTGACAAAACAATCGTGGGGTACGATCGCGCTGGAGTCGGCGAACTTGTCGAGGGCGTGGTCCGCCTTGACCGGATCGGCCAGGATATCCGGGCTGAGCGATTCCGCCAGGCGCGCAAGCGTATCGACATACAGGCGGACGTCGCGATCGAGGTCGGAAGCCACGTTGGTGGCTTCGCTCGAGAAGTTCGCGGAGAGCAATTGCGTAAGGTCGCGCTCCAGGGCCGCAGTGGTGCTCAGCGCGAGCGCCCAGATACCGGCGACGAACAGCGACACGACCAAAAGCACCACGCGTGCCGTCAGCGTCATGGAATTCAACAGACCGGAAAGGTCTCCCCAAACCCGGCCTATGGCCTGCATGGGCGCGGAATTCCAGAATCGAGAATTGGTGCCCGGCCCTTCATGCGACGTTTCATTCAATTGCGAAAGCTCTATTCAATTGCAGATTGGTACTGCCCGCTTCCGGCAAGCGCCGCCGATGCCTGCCCCCTGTCGCTGCGATAGCGCCGGCCGCCAGGGGGCCGTCACTGATAGTAGGTAGCTGCTGCGCCTGCGTCACTACATAGTTCACTGTATAGCCAGTTACCGTCAATTACCTAGCGAGCCGGTCCGCCGGTTTCGGCGCCGGCGCGATTCCAGCTCTCATCAAAGCATGCTGGCGGCGCACTACCCGAACGGCGCGATCCAGCTGCCCGGATCTGCCGGTTCTTCATGAACACCCGGGCTCAAGCAAGATTGCGGCAATACCCCGCCGCAATCGCAGTCTCGCTTGATGTCTACTCTAGTATTTCGGACGACGCAATGCAGCGGGGTAAAACCCGCATTCGCAAGCCGCATCGACCCCAATAATCCATGGGGACGCGCGCTGCGATGTCACGCACTGGCGTGCGTGTTGCGCCCTCATGCGCGCTTTGCCGCGGACCCTATATTCCGAGCCGCTCCTGAACGTAGTTGCCGATCAGCAGGACTGTCGGGAAGATCACATCGTCCTCCAGCTTCTCGTGCATCCGCAGGGCATAGGTGAATTCGAGGATTTCCCTGTTGTCTTCCTGGTGGGCCGCCAGCAGCAGGCTGTGGATCGCGGGGGCGATCGACAGATGCTCGTCGCCCAGGGAATTGCGCCATTCGGTGAACGCTGCGACCAGCGGCAGGACCTCCGCCATCTCCGGCAGCAGCCTGCCTGAGGACAGGTCGCGCAGCAGCCCGAATACCGGGTACACGGTCTCCTCTTCGCGCTCGAAATGCGGCAGGCACAGGCTCGCAACCCGCCCGGCGGCCTTCCCGACCGGACCGGGCATCGAGGTCGCCCTGACCAGTTCGGCCCGCATTTCGTCATGGCCCAGTCTCAATGCCTCCGGAATCTTGAATATGCCGCGCCGTTCGAATCTCGAATACATTGTCCATCCTTTGTAATTATCGTGTTCACTGGCGTCTGCGGCGCCCGGACTCCAGGGCACGCACGCCAGGGTAGTGCTTTCTGGCCTGGGCGCACCGGTTCATGCGCGCCAAAACCGGCGACGATCATCGCTACTGGCCGCGGCTTGGGGGCCGGGGAACTTGCAGCCTACAAGCCGGACCGCCACCACGATTGGAACGCAATGGCCTTCCTAAGTTCGCTTCAGCTGGTGCCAGAAATCGTTGTGTTCTTTTCTGACCCTGTCCCAATCGCTGTCTGCACCCATGGTTTGCCCCTAGTCGATTTGCCGGTCGTATGGAAATGGAGGCCTGCTAGCGGACAAACGCTTGCGGGCCTGCTTGCGCATACAGCGACGCACGTTCCGTGCCACCCAGCCGGTTTTCGCAACTTTTTGCTTTTAAAAGGAAATCGACTTGCGGCAAACTCCGGGACGGCGCAGCAGTTGCTGCGCAGGGGGAATATGCCCCGGATGGCGCGTGTCTACACCCTCTGCGTCCCCCGCTTGCGCCGGACGGTGAACACGCCTAGGGACTGCTCCGGGACCCGCGCAGGGGAGGAACGCCCGCAGAGTCTGGGGTCTGCTGCAGAAGCAAGGATGGGGAAGAAACCTGCATCGGACACGCCCGGGAGCCAGCGACACGGCGCGCCGGCGCGGCGTCTTGACTCAGGAGTGATTCTAGTCGCCGTTGGCGCAACGGCATTGCGCGCAATGTACCCACAAGCGGTTCGCCGCCGCTTCACCCGTGAGCACCCCGCCCTCGCCGCCTGGTGGGGCGATATGGGCCAGACATTCGCCGCAGACCGCGAATTTCTGCGCGCTCGATCGTTCCTCGCTCGCAAGAAACGCGGCCTCGCGCTGCGCGGCAGACAGGGCGCCCGCAACCCGCAGCAGCGACTCCGGCTCCTGCGGCGCATCCGCCAGGCGCAACAGATCGACCATGGCAGCGCGCAACTCGCGCCCTTCGTGACCCGGAACCAGCAGTAGCGCGACCAGTTCCAGCGCGAACAGCGGTGTCAGCTTCCTGTCGAGCGCCTGCTCGAACCGGCGGCAGGACTCGAACTGGATCGAATGCGCGGTATGCGCCAGGGCTGCGCTGAGCTTCTCGCCTAGGCATTTCGCTGCATCGTCCAGCGCGCAATGCGCCGCGCCGGATGCGGCTTCGCCCAGCGGCGGGATGTCGGTCGGGATAGCCATGGTGTGTTCCTCAGGGTTGCTTCGTGTATGGGGCCGGGAGATGCGAAAGTCGAAGGGAAAGCGCCTGGCGGAAAGCGCACCGGCGGCCAGGCGCTGCGATTCCGCCGGACAGCGGGCGATGCCCGCGGCACGCGAACCCGCCAGCCGCTCAGTGGGGTACGGCGACGAAGTCCGCCAGCTCCTTGTCCGCAGCACTGATGTCGCGTTCCAGCCAGCAGTCGAGTATGACCAGCAAGGTGACGAATTGCGCGGTCGTCCCCGAATCGTAGGATGCCTTGAACGCCAGCACGTCCGTGACCAGCATCTCGTGCAAAGCCTTGTGCTCCTTCGCCTTCGGGTACCGGATCCGGTCCATCAGCTGCTCTTCGGCGAGGAAGTGCATTCTCGTGTGCTCGATGAACCGCTCGAGCAGATCGCTGCAGAACGACATGGGCTTGTTACTTTCCATGGCGTCGGCTAGCTGGTTTATCAGCTCCATCAGCCTGCGATGGCCTTGATCCATGCCGGCGTGTCCGGTCGCGTATTTCTCGCTCCAGCTGGCCCAACTCATGGCGATACCGCCGTTTCGTTCGCCAGGCGTGGAGCGCGTTCGCGCGCGCGGCGCCCGCCGGCGGCAGGAAAACCGGCCGCTGCGCTGTCCAACGCGCTCACGCCCCGCACTCCTGGGAATACTCGACCCGGCCGTCCTCGCCTATCCCCTCCAGGCTCACCTTGAACCCCCACAGCCGCGTCAGATGCTTGAGGGTTTCGCGCGCCTCTGATTCGACGATGGGACGGCCGCGAAAGATGCTGTGTTGCAGGGTCAGCGAACGGTCGCCGTCCAGCGCACAGCGCGCCACCTGGATATCGGGCACCTGCGTGTCGCGCTTGTGCTGCTCGGCCAGCAGGCGGCGCACCCGGCGGTAGCCGTCGTTGTCGTGAATACTGTCGATCTCCAGCGTCTCTTCGCGGCTATGGTCGGCTACGGCGAACAGGTGGAACTCGCGCATCAGGCGCGGGCTCAGGTACTGCCCGATAAAGGACTCATCTTTGAAGTTGCGCATGGCGAAATCGAGCTGCTTTACCCAGTCGGTGCCGGCGAGTTCGGGAAACCACTCCCGGTCCTCCGCGGTCGGGTTTTCGCACACGCGCCGGATATCGCGCATCATCGCGAAGCCTAGCGCGTAGGGGTTTATGCCGCCGTAGCCGCGCTCGTCGAAGCCTCTCTGACAGACTACGTTGGTGTGGCTTTGCAGGAATTCCATCATGAATCCGTCGTTGACCAGTCCCTGCTCGTACAGCCGGTTGATCAGCGTGTAATGCCAGAACGTCGCCCAGCCCTCGTTCATCACCTTGGTCTGCCCCTGCGGATAGAAATACTGCGCCAGCTTCCTCACGATGCGCACCAGTTCGCGCTGCCACGGACTGAGCTTGGGCGAGTGCTTCTCCACGAAATACAGGATGTTCTCTTCGGGCTCGGCCGGAAACCCGGATGCGCCCCCGGCACTGTGCACCGCCCCGGTTCGCGGCAGCGTGCGCCACAGGTCGTTGAACTGGCGGCGCGCATCGTCCTCGCGCTGTGTCGCGCGCGCCTCTTCGCCGTGCAGGGACAGCGGCGCCGGACGCTTGTAGCGGTCCACGCCGTGGTGCATCAGCGCATGGCAGGAATCGAGCATTTCCTCCACCGCAGCGGCGCCGTAGCGCTCTTCGCACTGCATCACGTAGCGCCGCGCGAACACCAGGTAATCGAGTATGCCGTCGGCGCAGGTCCATTGCCGGAACAGGTAGTTGCCCTTGAAGAAGGAGTTGTGGCCATACGAGGCGTGCGCCACCACCAGCGCCTGCATCATGATCGAGTTCTCCTCCATCAGATAGGCGATGCAGGGATCCGAATTGATGACGATCTCGTAGGCGAGGCCCTGCTGGCCGCTGCGGTAGGCCTGCTCGTTGCGGATGAATTCCTTGCCGTAGGTCCAGTGCGGATAGCCGATGGGCAGGCCGCTGGAGGCGTAGGCGTCGAGCATCTGTTCGGAGCTGATGATCTCGATCTGGTTCGCATAGGTGTCCAGCCCGTACTCCGCCGCTGCCGCGGCGATGGCGCCGTCGTAGCGCTCGATCAGCTCGAAACTCCAGTCGTAGCCGGTGGAAATCGGACTCATGCCGTCGCCCCGTTTTTCTTGAACAGTTCGCGGAAAACCGGATAGATCTCGTCGCGCGCGCTCACGCTGCTCATGGCGAAATTGCCGTTGCGCTCCTGCGTCAACTGTTCGTACTCGGTCCACAGGCTGCTGTTCTGCATGGTGCCCTCGTCCGGGATCTCGATGTAGGCGAAGTAGCGCGCCAGGGGCAGCAGCTGCTCGCGCAGGAAGCGGCCACTCTTGCCGACGTCCGCGCCGAAGGCGTCGCCATCGGAAGCCTGCGCCGCGTAGATGTTCCAGGCCGAAGCCGGATAGCGCGCGACGCAGATCTGGTGCATCAGTTCGAGCGCGGAATACACCACGGTGCCGCCGCTCTTGGTATCGTGGAAGAAGGTCTGCTCGTCCACCTCTTCGGCGTCCTCGGTGTGGCGGATGAATACGAGTTCGACCTGCTCGTATTTGCGCGTGAGAAACAGGTAGAGCAATGTGAAGAAGCGCTTCGCCAGATCCTTCTTGTCCTCGTCCATCGACGCCGACACGTCCATCAGGCAGAACATCACCGCGCGCGCCACCGGCTGCGGCACCGGGACCTTGTTGCGGTAGCGCAGGTCGATCTCGTCCAGGAACGGCACGCGCTTGATGCGTGCCTCCATTTCGACGATCTCGCGCTCGAGCGCTTCGATCGACTCGGAAGAATCGCCGTCCTGCAGCGCTCGCGCCAGGTTTTCGCGCGCGAGCTTCAGGCACTCGCTCGCCGGCGCTCCGAGCGCGATGCGCCTGCCCAGCGCGGTCTTGAGGGTGCGCGTCACGCACATATTGCAGGGCGCGCCCTCCTTCACGTAGCCTGCGCACTTGGGTTTGCTCTTTTCCACGGCACCCAGGTGATTCTGCATCAGATGCGGCAGTTCCAGGTCGTCGAAAAAGATCCCCAGAAACTCTTCGCGCGAGAGCGTAAAGGTAAACTCGTCCACGCTTTCGCCCGAGCCCGGCTCTCCGCCGCCGCCCCCGCCACCGCCGCCGCCATCGGGACGCGCGATCCTGTCGCCCTTGACGAACTCGCGGTTTCCCGGAAACACCGTTTCCCGGTCCCCGCCCCTGTCGTGGCGGAAACTGGGCTCGGCCAGGTCCTTTGCCGGAACGCTCACCTCGCCGCCCTTCTCCATGTCGGTGATCGAGCGCTCGGCGATCATGCCTTTCACGGCGCCCCGGATATGCTCCTTGTAGCGCCGCAAAAAGCGCTCGCGATTCACTGCGCTCTTGTTGTTCCCGTTCAACCTGCGATCGATAAGCTGCATGATGCGTGACCTCTTGGAATGGCGATTCGTTTCGAATTACGCCGACTTGCGCACTCGCAGGTACCATTCGGACAACAGCCGCACCTGCTTCTCGGTGTAACCCTTGCCGACCATGCGCTCGACGAAGTTCTGGTGTTTTTTCCGGTCGTCTGCCGACGCCTTGGCGTTGAAGGAAATGACCGGCAGCAGGTCCTCGGTATTCGAGAACATCTTCTTCTCGATCACCTCGCGCAGCTTCTCGTAGCTGTTCCACGCCGGATTCTTTCCGCCGTGATTGGCGCGCGCGCGCAGCACGAAGTTGACGATCTCGTTGCGAAAGTCCTTCGGATTCGCGATTCCGGCGGGCTTCTCGATCTTCTCCAGCTCGTTGTTGAGCGCCGACCGGCTGAAAATCTCCCCCGTGTCCGGATCGCGGAACTCTTCGTCCTGGATCCAGCAATCGGCGTACGTTACGTAGCGATCGAATATGTTCTGGCCGTACTCCGAATACGACTCGAGGTAGGCGGTCTGGATTTCCTTGCCGATGAACTCGGCGTAGCGCGGCGCCAGGTGTCCCTTGATGAATTCGAGATAGCGTCGCGACATTTCCTCGGGCAGGTCCTCGCGCGTGATCTTCTGCTCCAGCACGTACATCAGGTGCACAGGGTTGGCGGCGACCTCGGTCTGGTCGTAGTTGAATACGGCCGACAGGATCTTGTAGGCAAAGCGCGTGGATATCCCGTTCATGCCTTCGTCGGTGCCGGCGTAATCGCGGTACTCCTGCATCGACTTGGCCTTCGGATCGGTATCCTTCAGGCTCTCCCCGTCGTAGACGCGCATCTTCGAGAAGATGCTTGAATTTTCCGGCTCCTTCAGGCGCGACAGGATGGAGAACTGCGCCATCATCTCCAGCGTCCCCGGCGCGCAGGGCGCCTTCGAGAGCGAACTCGCGCGCAGCAGCTTGCGGTAGATATTGACCTCTTCGGAGACCTGCAGGCAGTAGGGCACCTTGACGATGTAGATGCGGTCGAGGAACGCCTCATTGTGCTTGTTGTTGCGGAACGTCTGCCATTCCGATTCGTTCGAGTGCGCGAGGATCACGCCGTTGAACGGGATCGCCGAAAAGCCTTCGGTGCCCTTGAAGTTGCCCTCCTGGGTGGCAGTCAGGAGCGGGTGCAGCATCTTGATCGGCGCCTTGAACATCTCGACGAATTCGAGCAGTCCCTGGTTGGCGAGGCACAGGCCGCCGGTATAGCTGTAGGCGTCCGGATCGCTCTGCGAGTAGCGATCGAGCATGCGGATGTCGACCTTGCCCACCAGCGTGGAGATGTCCTGGTTGTTCTCGTCGCCCGGCTCGGTCTTGGAAATCGCGATCTGGCGCAGCACCGAAGGCTGCACGCGCACCACGCGGAATTTCGAAATGTCGCCCTCGAATTCCCCCAGGCGCTTGATCGCCCACGGCGACATGATGCCGGTGAGGTAGCGCCGCGCGATGCCGAAATCGGACTCGAGCACCTGCGCGTACTGCTCGGGCGCGAACAGGCTGAGCGGCGACTCGTTGACCGGCGAGCCCTTCAGGGCGTAAATCGGTTTGAACTCCATCAGGCTCTTCAGGCGCTCGGCGATGGAGGATTTTCCGCCCCCTACTGGACCCAGAAGATAGAGTATCTGCTTGCGCTCTTCCAGCCCCTGTGCGGCGTGCTTGAAGTAAGCCACGATCTGCGCGATCGCGTCCTCCATGCCGTAGAACTCTTCAAAGGCGGGATAGCGCTTGATGACGCGGTTGCCGAAAATGCGCGACAGGCGCGGGTCGTTGCGCGTATCGACAACTTCGGGTTCGCCGATTGCGGCGAGCATGCGCTCGGCAGCGGTTGCGTACGTATCCGGATCGCTCTTGCACAGCGAAAGGTATTGGGTAATCGACATTTCCTCGTCCTGCACCGCCGAGTACCGCGTCTTGTAGCCTTCGATCAACGTCATCATCATGTACGCTCCCGTGGTTGTAACTTGCATGCATCGGATCGCATTGGTTTCACTACTCCTTCATGTCCTGATTCACCTGACGCTTTTCGCATCCAGCAGTTCGAACCCTGCCCTCGTCCTGCTGCTGCGCGTATCGTCAACCGCGGTCAACTTCGCTGGCCGTGAATAAAGTCTATTCCCGGGTCCGGGCGCGCGCATCAGGGCAACATCCCCAAACGGGGCATGTGATGTGTTCAATACGGAGGGGGAAAATGCGGCAACCGCGATGGCGGAGAATGCTTTAGATCTTGGGGCGGGATTCACTGAAGTCGCAGCGGCGCCGAGGCGCTGTCAGGCGGGATTCGGGGGGCGAACAGCCTCATGCCTAGACCAGCCATTTCAATGACTTGACACCGGATCTGCCACGGCGAGCTTTGCGCTCGTCGATTCGCGCAGCAGCGGGGTCACGATCTTCTCCAGGGTAGGCAGATCCATCGCTTTGGCAAATTTGAATCCATCGAATCGCAGCACACCGCGCCGGTCGATCACGAAGGTGACCGGCAGCCGCCACAATTGGCCGTAGCCCTTGGTGTCGGCGCTGGAGGCGAGGCCCGCCGGAAAACTGTAGTCCTTCATCGTGCGCATGACCCGGTCGAGTTCATCGGGCGCTTCGAGGCTGATCGCGACCATCTCCAGGCCTTCGGCGCGATGCGCGCGGTAATAGGCGTCGAGCGCAGGCATCTCGTGGCGGCAGGGCTTGCACCAGCTGGCCCAGAAGTTCAGCACAATTACCTTCCCGCGCTGACTCGCGGAATCGAAGGTGCTTCCGTCGAGCAGTACCGCGTTGAACGCCGGCGCCGCCTGCCCTTCCTTGAGATCGGCCGCCGCAAGCGCGCCGTTCACGAGCAGCAGGCCACTCAACAGCAGCAGGCGTGCGTAGCTGCGGTACACGGACACAGTCGATCTCATATATTTTCCGGTCATCGGCAATCCATACAGTCTGGCGGGCGTCGGTTTCGGTCGCGCGCTCGGCGAATGCTGGGGCGTAGTCTAGTTATCGAGCGGGAAATTGGCAGCGGGGCAATACCCGCAATCGCCATGAGGCAAGACTCCAACGCGACTGGGGTTATACGGTAGGCCAAAGGGGGCCTTTGCAGGCGCCAGGCGGATCTGGCGCAGCGAGTCGGCGCCCGGGCGCAACCGTGCCGATGGCACAGGCGCTACATCGCCAAGCGGAATTTCTCGTAGTAGCCGACGACCTTGGGCACATACGCCGCGGTTTCGCGATACGGCGGAATGCGCCTGCCGTACTTGATTACCGCGTTTTCGCCGGCGTTGTAGGCAGCCAGCGCCAGCTTAAGATCATTGTCGAACAGGTCCAGCAGATGGATGAGGTATTGCGCGCCGGCGCGCACGTTTTGCGCCGGGTCGAACACATCGTCCACGCCATAGCGCCTGGCCGTCGCCGGCATGAGCTGCATCAGACCGGCGGCACCGCGCTTGGACACGGCCTTGGCGTCGTATCCGGACTCGACCGAAATCACCGCATGCAGCAGGGCGGCGTCGATCCCGTATTCTCCCGCCGCCTGCGCGACCACGACGCCGTATCGGCGCCGCACGCCGGCATCGGCCCCGGCACGTTGCTGATGTCCGTCGCGCGCCACGCTGACTGCGGGCGCCGCCGGCGCATCCAGGCTGCGATAGCGATCATTGTCGGGCACGTTGCTCAGATGCAGTTCGCCTTTGTCGTCGACGAACGCGTAGACGCCCGTGTCGGCCGGGCTGGCCAGCGGAAGGCACAATCCCCACAATCCCAGCACAGCCAGGGTGATACGCAGTATCTGCATGCTCGGTAAGTATCCGCTTCAAGTCCCGGGAAATCGGGAAGGGGCCAATACTAGTTGCCGGCTTCCTTCGGTCGCAATACGGGAATTTCCCCATATCGCATCTGATTCCTATGGCGTATCTTGCGGCAAGCTTGGGAAATCGCGGGCAGCCAGGCGATCCGGGGGAGAGGGGAATATTCAGGCTGGCTTGCCTGTTGTTCATTGTTGGGCTGCCGTGCCTGCTGTTTGCGCATATGTTTTCCGGCCCGTGCGCCTAACAGAAGTTTTCGTACGGTGTAACCCCTATTCCGGCCGGGGGCAGGCACAACTTCACAGTCTTTCGGGCTCCGGAACTGTTAGCGTGTCGAACTTTCGGGGTCCGGAACTTTTGGCGAACCCGGTTTTGGTTTCAGCAAGCGTCAGCGCATCTAGGCTGGCATTCAGGCGAATATGCAGGCAAACATGCAAATCGACGATCGAACAAAAACCGGCCTGCCGACGTCTGGTTACAAACTGTCTGGTTACAATACGTACAATGAGCAAAGCTTAGGGCTGGCGGACCGCCTCGCGCAATGGACTTTCTGATATCCATCAAATCGCTGTCGCTGATCTTTCTGCTGGTCGGCGTCGGACTCGCTTTTTCCCATATCCGCCTGTCGGGATGGATACTGGGCTGGATCCTGCTCGCCGGCGCCCTGCTGCTGCAGGGATTCCGCAGCATGCTGAGCTACGTGGCCGAGAATGGCGGCGTCGATGCCACCACCTATACGCTTGCCAACGAATGGATGGGCCTGGGCTTCTCGCTGCTGATCGTCGCCTCGATGCTCATGATGCGCGAGGTATTCGCCCGGCACCGGATGGCGGTCGAAAGCCTGCGCGCGGTCAGCGCCGCCGCCAACGACGCCATCGTCGTCCTCGACAGCACCGGAACGATCATCGTCTGGAACCAGGCGGCGCAACGGATTTTCGGCTTTGACAAACAGGAATCGCTGGGGAAGAAACTGCCCGAACTGATCGTCCCGGAACGCCTGCGCATGGATTTCAAGAACATGTTCGATCGCTTCGGCCGCGACGGCCGCGGCTCGGTCAGCGACAGCCCCACCGAGCAGCCCGGCTTGCGCAAGGACGGGACCGAAATCGTCACGGAATACTCCATGTCCCGGGCAAACATCGACGGCAAATGGCATGCGATATACATCGTCAGGGACATTTCCGCGCGCAAGCAGGCGGAAGAGGAAATTCGCGCGAGGGCCGCGGTGCTCGAAGCGCTCTCCGCGCGCATGCTGAGCAGCGACGAAATGGACAAGAAGAAGCTCGCCTTCGGCCTGCACGAAGGACTCGCGCAAACGCTGGTTACGATCAAGATGCGCATCGAGCGCAAGCTGGCGCAGTTTGCCAAGAGCAGGAATTACGTGCGCGACGAACCGCTGGAAGCGGTCGTTCCGCTGCTGCAAAGCGCGATCGAGGACGTGAAGACGATCGCGACCGGGCTGCGGCCCTCGGGCCTGGACGATCTCGGCCTGCTGCCGACACTCGGCCGCTTCTGCCGTGAATTCGAACGCAGGCATCCGTCCATCTGCGTGTCGCAGGAAATTTCGGTGCAGGAAAGCGAACTGCCCGCCCCGCTGAAAATCGTCATCTACCGCATCACCGAATCGGCGTTCAACGTCATCGCCCGCCACGAGAATTCCGAACAGATCGGGCTGGGCCTGGAATTCGAGAATGGCGCCGTCACCCTGTCGATCGAAGATGAATCGCAGGATACGCGTTATGCGGGCGCAGCCAGGAGCAATGCCGACGCCGAGTTGCAGCTGCATTTTGGCGAAGCGCGGGAGCGCACCACCCTGTCCGGCGGGACCTTCAGCATGAGGCGCGGCAAGGCCGACAGGGTCGCGCTGCGCGCAACCTGGAGCGTGTAGCACCCGCGAACCCTGCGGCGCCGGCGCGGCGCCCGCCTCCGATCCCTGGTGGAACCTGCAGGCTGCATACAACCGCGGGCTGCAATTCATTCCGGGCAATCAAGGGCCGCGGCCCTGGCCCGCGGCCCGGACATCCACGGCAGCGCGCGCTGACCGCCGCGCACTAGCGCTTGGGTAGAAAACCACAGGGTTTTAGGGTGGATACCTACCCGACTTCGCTTGATTCCTGGCGCACAATTGCCCCCGCACGTTTTCATACACCGGAGCACGCTATCGTGATCGGAACACCAGCACCATGAACTGGCCACTCACCCGTGGACCTGTGGACCGGGCGCCACTGCCGTTCAATCTGAGCCGATGGTTCGCCATCGTCGGCCTGGTCTCGATCACGATAGTCGGCAGCGCCTCCGCGCTGATGCTGACCTACTTCCTGACCGATCGCATGCTGCAGCAGGAAGGCCAGATGACCATGCAGTTCGTGCAGAGCCTGGTCACGACCGAGACCTCGCTGCCCGACTATTTCAACGGCGTGCCAACCAAAGACAGCAACGAACTCGAGATGGCGCTGAAGCACATCGCCGCCGTTCCCGACACCCTGCGCGCCAATATGTACAACCGCAATCACGTGCTGATCTGGTCCAGCGACTCAA
The DNA here is from genome assembly GCA_014860355.1 of Burkholderiales bacterium. Lineage (GTDB taxonomy): Bacteria > Pseudomonadota > Gammaproteobacteria > Burkholderiales > SG8-39 > 2-12-FULL-64-23. The sequence continues at coordinate 55,285 of JACZJV010000132.1, forward strand.
AGCTGATCGGGCGCAGGTTCGGCGCCAACGCGGAACTCGACCGGGCGCTCGCCGGACAACTGGTGGTCCACGCCGATGACGAGGACCCGACCATTTCGCCGCACAAAGAGGAGCATGTCAATCTCAAGGACGAAGACGACTATTTCATCGAAGTATACGTTCCGGTGCGCGACGCTCCGCACGGCAAGGTGATCGGCGTGGTCGAGTTGTACAAGAGCCCGAAAGCGCTCGCGGAGGCCCTGCATACCGGGCGTATCTACATAATCTTCGGCGCCGTCGCAGCCGGACTGTTTCTGTATCTGACCCTGTTCTGGCTGTCGCGCCGCGCCGATGCGGTCATCCGCTCGCAGCAGGAACAGCTGCTCGAAAGTCAAATACTCGCCACCGTCGGCGAAATGGGATCGGCGGTCGCCCACGGCATCCGCAATCCCCTGGCCGCCATTCGCAGCTCGGCGGAGCTCGCACTGGACAGCCCGCCGGAGCTCGTGCGCGAAACTGCACAGGACATTATCGCCGAGGCCGACCGGCTCGAGGCCTGGGTGCGCAATCTGCTGAGCTATGCGCGCCCGCTTGCCGGCGCGCACGAAGCGGTCGCGCTGCCCGCGCTGGTCGACGGTGCTTTCGAGCACTTCGCGCGCGAGATGGAAAAGCGCAATATTTCCCGCAGCTGCTCGATCGCGCATGACCTGCCGATGGCCAGGGGCGATTCGTTTCTGCTGGGCCAGGTGCTGCACAGCCTGCTCGCCAATGCGATGGAGGCAATCGAGCAAGGCGGCAGCATCGAGGTCGCCAGCGCCGCGGTTCCGGCGCGGCGGCGCGTGGAATTGACCGTACGCGACAGCGGCCCCGGCATGACGCCGGAGCAGCTCAAGCGCGTGTTTACCCCGTTCTACACCACGAAGCCCAAAGGGCTGGGCGTAGGCCTGGCCCTGGCCAAGCGCATCGTCGAGCGCTTCGGCGGTCATATCCACATCGACAGCGCGCCGGGCCGCGGCACTGCGGTTTGCCTGTCGATGCCCACTGCATAACAAGGAAGGACCGCCATGAACCTGAGCGTACTGCTGATCGAAGACGAAACCACCCTGGCAAAGAACATCTGCGCCTATCTGGTTCGCTACAACTACGAGGTACGCGTCGCCACCACGGCCGAGGCGGGCCTGGCCGAGCTCGACTCGTTCAAACCCGACATCATCGTTCTCGACTTCAATCTGCCGGGCATGACCGGCCTTGATGCCTTGCCCAAGATCCGCGCCATCGATAACCAGGTCAAGGTCATCATGATCACCGCACATGGCAGCATCGACCTGGCCGTGGAGGCGATGCAGGCCGGCGCCTATCATTTCATCACCAAGCCGATCGCGCTGGGCAAGCTGCGGCTGATGCTGGAAAAAGCCATCGAGGACCAGCGCCGCGACCAGGCGCTGTCCTATTACCAGCGCAAGCTGGGCGACGAAGCCGGAATGAATACGCTGATGGGCGAGTCGGCCTCGATAAAGACGCTCAAACAAAAGATTCAGCAGATCGTGAGTGCCGAGCAGTCGCTGCAGGATGGGGATGCCCCGGCGGTGCTGATAGCCGGCGAAACCGGAACCGGCAAGGAACTGGTTGCGCGCGCCCTGCATTTCAGCGGCTCGCGCCGCGAGCGGCCTTTTGTGGAAATCAACTGTGCCTCGATCCACCAGAATCTGCTCGAATCCGAGCTGTTCGGCCATGAGCGCGGCGCATTTACCGACGCGCACGAAAGAAAAGTCGGCCTGTTCGAGACCGCCGAGGGCGGCACCCTGTTTCTGGACGAAATCGGCGATATGGACATCGGCCTGCAGGCGCGGGTGCTCAAGGTGCTCGAGGACAAGAACGTGCGCCGTCTGGGCAGCGCGCGCGACCAGCACGTCGATGTGCGCATCATCGCCGCGACCCACCGCTCCCTGGAACGACTGGTGCGCGAAGGAAAATTCCGCTCGGACCTCTATTTCCGCCTGCGCATCGTGCAGATCGCAATTCCGCCCCTGCGCGATCGCGTCGACGACGTACTGTTTCTCGCCAGGCATTTCCTCGAAGTGCAGGGCGCGCGCTACGGCCGCCGCAACATGAGTTTTTCCCCGGAAGCCGAGCAAATGCTGCGCAATCACCCCTGGCCCGGCAACGTGCGCGAACTGCGCAACATCGTCGAGCAGGCGGTACTGCTGGCGGCCAATCCCGTCGTTGAAGCGGACCAGCTCAATCTGTGCAGCCCGCAGGGCTTCATGGCGCAGAACGAACCCGAACCCAGGGAAGCGGATCAACCGAGCGCGCCGCAGGAAATCGCCTTCCCCGGCGAAGGCGTGCAGCTCGCCACGGTGGAACGCGACCTGCTCCTGCGCGCCCTGAGCCATACCTCGTGGAACGTCACCCACGCCGCGCGCCTGCTCGGACTGTCGCGCGACACCATGCGCTACCGCATCGACAAATTCGGCCTCACGCCGCCGGCCTGAGGCTGCGGAAGTCAGGGGTCGGGTTGGGGGTTTTCCTCGCGTTTTGGCTGGCAAGCCCCGCCCGGGGGCCTCGACCGCCCTGCTGATTGGTGAGCGCCTGGGGCCGCCGGCGCAACTGCTGGCGCCCTATCGGGCCCAACCCGACCCCTGCGCCCCCCTGCGCCGCTAGCTTTTCCACAGCACCAGCAGCCCATCCACCGGATTGCCTCGCGACGTGCGCAATTGCGTCGCAGCCGTTTCCTGGATCGAGTAGCCGCTGGCGCTGGCAAGTCTGGCCAGATAGCCGGCGGAATGGCTGTAGCGGCCGGTATTTCCCAGCTGGAAATCGCGTTCTACGCCCTGGGCAGCCTCGTCATTCGACGACGCCGCAAGTGCTTCGACCGAGAATGCAAACACGCCCCCCGGTCGCAGCAGCCGCTTTATTTCGCCGACTATCTCATCGAGCTTGCCCAGGTACACGAACACTTCGGCGGCTATGATCACGTCAAAACTCGAGGCCTGCTCGCCGCGCGCCATCGCCAGCATTTCCAGCTGTTCCAGGCGCTGATACAAGTTACGCGCACGGGCTTTTTCCAGCATCCTGGAAGAAAGATCGACGCCGACCAATTGCCGCGCGTAGGGCGCAATGGCCACGCCGACCAATCCCGTCCCGCATCCCAGGTCCAGGACATCCCATTTACCGGCAGCAGGCGCCATGTGCTGCACAACGAGTTCCACCAGCTTCGCCGGGGCTTCGTACTTGAGCGCCTGCACCAGATGTGCGTCGAAGGTATCGGCGTAGTCGTCGAACAGCTTTTCGACATACTGGGCGGGCGCGCTCTGGGTGCTGTTCCCCGTCAGCGATGCAATATGATGCTGTGTCTCGGCGTTGCCGGGCCTTATTCTGAGTTGCTGTCGATAGCAGGCCAGGGCCTCATCCGGATTGCCCTGGATCCGCAGCAGGTTCGCCAGGCTGCCATAGGCCTCGGCATGATCCGGGTTGAGCGAGATCGCCCCGCGGTAGCTCGCGACGGCCTCGTCCGGCTTGCCTAGCTGCTTGAGCGCAATTCCCAGATTGTAGTAGGCGTCGGCAAAATCCGGCCGGATTGCGATGGCCCTGCGGTAGCTCGCGACCGCGGCGTCGGGATTGCCTTGCGCCTGGAGCACCAGCCCGAGATTGCTGTGCACCTCGGCAAGGTCCGGCTTGAGCGCGAGCGCCCTGCGATAACTCTTGACGGCCGCGTCCAGATCGCCCAGTGACTGCAGGGCCAGGCCCAGGTTGCAATGCACCTCGGCCAGATCCGGTTTGATTGCCAGCGCCCTGCGATAGCTCCTGCTCGCCGCATCGTGCTTGCCTTGCGCCAGATAGCTATTCCCCAGGCTACGGTAGTGCAGCAGCAGATCTGCAGGCCCGGCCCCGCCCTCCGGTTTGGCGGTGGGCAGGTTTCTTACTTTCGGGGAGCGCGGCAAGTCGTTTCGACCACCGGCGCGTTGGGCCTGATCTTTGCCCAGACAGCAATTCTTGTATTTCTTCCCGCTGCCGCAGCGGCAAGGCTCATTACGGCTGGGTGTACTCATCGCGTATGCGGACTGCAAGTCTTAAAAGAAATCGAATGCGCCCGATGCTAGCACTGCAGGGGTCGGGTTGGGGGTTTCGCCGTCCGATTTTGCCGGCGAGCCCCAATCGGGCGCTGCCGCCATCCCGCTGATTCCGGCACCCGGCGTCGGCGAGCGCCTTGCCCCCTGTCAACCGATCCACCCGGCTTCGGCGTTACTGATGACAGATACCACCAGGATGGCCCATGCCCCGCCGCCCGCGCCTCAAGCTTGCCGGCCTGCCGCAGCACATCATCCAGCGCGGCAACAACCATTCGGCCTGTTTTTTCGCGGACGAGGATTACCGCTGCTACCTGCACTGGCTGCGCCTGCTGTCGGCAAAGCACGGCTGCGCCGTACACGCCTATGTGCTCATGAGCAACCACATCCACCTGCTGCTCACGCCCGCCGATCCCGCCGGCGCCTCGCGGCTGATGCAGGGGCTGGGCCGGCGCTACGTGCCCTACGTCAACCAGCGCTACCAGCGCAGCGGAACGCTGTTCGAGGGGCGCTTCAAGGCGAGCGTAGTGAGCGCCGAAGACTATCTGCTCAACTGCTACCGTTATATCGAGCTGAACCCGGTCAGGGCGGGGATGGTCACGCACCCGGCCGACTACCCCTGGTCGAGCTACCGTCACCATGCTATCGGCCAAGCCGACCCCATTATTCAGGATCATGCGCTGTTCGGTGCGCTCGATGGCGATGCGATAGGAAGACGGGTAGCCTACGCGGCACTGCTGCAATCCGAACTCAGCCCGAAAATGCTGGGCGAAATCAGAACCGCGACCAATCGCGGGCAGGCCCTGGGCGACGAACGATTCATAGAAATGATCAATGCGGCACTCGGCCGGCCCCGGCAGCCCAAGCGCGGAGGAAGGCCCAGGCGGGATACCCGCCGCGTAGCAGGCCTGCAGACCGACCTGGAACTCTGAAATACCCTCATTCCGTCCTCTGCCTTCAACCCGACCCCTGCATTCCAGAGCGCACATGGTCATGGCAGAAGAGAAACAACAACTACGGGAGGACGTCAAAACCAGGGAACACGGTACACTTATCCACAGGCCAGCCCATGAAGGGCAGGCAAAAGTCCCTGGTCAAAATTCAACGCGCAGATCTGGTCAAATTTAAACGCGCGCCGACACCCAACGGGACTTTGCTGATTGGCAAACCCATCAACGCAACATGCCGTCTAACAGAGGAATCGGTTTCGAACCGACGACCGTAGCCGGAATTCCTCAATTGTTGAATTTCTCGATAGAACGCCGCGTGCTGCCGTAAAGCAATCATAGAATTTTGGGCGATTCCCATAACCAGCGCGGTGATTATCCCTGCCGGGCACCCCCGATACTGTCAGGGGGCCGTCGGTGATGCCGGATGCCTGCTTACTTCCTAGGCTTCTTCGTGACGGGAGCAATCGACAACTGAATGTCGAGGCAACTTAAAATGCTATGCACCTTAGCTATACCAAGGTCTCGCACCTTTCCTCTCTCAAGATTGCACACAGTGACCCGGTGAACTCCGGCTCGAGCCCCAAGTTGCGCTTGAGTTATCCCTTGGCATTCTCGCTGCTTCGCTACCATAGCCGCCAGATTCTCCCAGAAACGGGCAAGGGACGTCGCGGCGCTCACGATGCGGGCTCAGCAAGAAGATTCATGATGAGCCGAACAACGGTCTCTTTCGACGCTGGGTTGGATTCTGCGACAAGCAGCGCCAGAGCCGCCATCCCTACATCATTCAGCTTGGGTGTTCCGTCCGAGCGTAACAGTGCGTTGTTGCGTTCAAGGAAATGAAGAAAGAGGCACGATGCCACGCGCTTATTTCCGTCGGACAGCGGATGGTCCTTAATGACGAAATAGAGAAGGTGCGCAGCCTTTGACTCAACAGTCGGATAGGCCGCGTCGCCAAGTACAGTCTGTTCGAGGTTACCGAGCAGAGAGTCCAGTGCGTCTCCACGTTCTTGGCCAAATAGCGCAGTAATTTCCCGCCGCCCTGCAAGGTCGGCTTGAAGCCGGGAAATCTCGAACCGTGCGGCGTCGGTCGTCAGCGTGTAAGCCGGTTGCTTGCCTTTTGGCTCGGTGAGAGAGCCTTCGTCATACTGCTGAAGAAGCAGATACGTGCGGGTATATCTTGTTATTACATCGACCAGCCCGCGGCCTTGGTCCAGCGTTAGTTGCTGGGCATCTGCGGTCCGGCGAACCAACGTTAGAGCCGCGTCCAGCTCGCTGCAGTTTTCGGCAAGTCGTCTCGCGTTGACAGTGTACCCCTGTACCAGGTGCTCCTTCAGAGTCTTGGTGGCCCACATGCGGAACTGAGTTCCGCGCTTGGACTTGACCCGATAGCCGACTGAAATAATGACATCCAGGTTATAGTGCTCAACTTCCCGTTCAACCTCCCGTTTGCCTTCTTTTTGAACTATAAGGAATTTCCTTATAGTTGAATCTTGCGACAGCTCACTTTCGGCAAAAACGTTTGAAATGTGAGAGTTGACGGTCATAACGTGTTTCCCGAACAACTCAGCCATCTGCTTTTGAGTGAGCCAGACTGATTCGCCCTCCAGCCTCACGTCGACGGATAAGCTGCCATCGGCGGCCTCAAACACCTTCACTTCACCATGCGGAATTGTCATCTCGACGCAACCAAGCCTTCAAATGTAGCGCATATTTTACCATACAATCCCGATTCACGGGAGCTATCTCATGAGGGTGCTAAGCCTGACGACCCTGTTTTGTATGAAAGGAAATGCGTCGCGCTCCCGAGCCACCCTAATAAGGGCGCAACCCGCCCCCTGCTTCCTGGACAGACCGACTTGGAACTCTGACAAACCCTCAACCCGACCCCTGTCGTCGTCAGACCCCTGTCGTCGTCAGGTCGGGGATGGTTACGCACCCCGGTATCCCTTCGGTTACTCACCAAACTACCCTGACGTGGCAGTCACAATTTACCCAATAAAATGGCCATTTGTAGGGTAATTAAAAGGCTCTGCTATACTTACCCAATAATCAGCAGAATTATGGGGTAAATGCTCATGGCCAAGATTGCGCTGTTTCGCGAACATGAATTGGCGTTTCGTACGCAGTATGCCGAGTTGAAAGAACGAGTTGCCGCATCAGGAAACATTCTGCCAGGTACGCCAGGGTCGCTGGTGCGCAGAGCCGGCACTGGCTATTCGTACTGGTATCGCGTTTTTTATCCTGCGCCAGGCAAGCAGTCAGAGGAACTGGTAGGCAAGAACGGCGATACAAACACGCTACAAGCCATGCGTGAACGCATTACTTTCAGCGAGTGGGTTTCAACCCAGGTACTGAACTTACGTAAGCTTGGTTTCCAGACGGCCGACAAGTCGACTGCGCGCGTGCTCGTCGAGCTGCATAATCGCGGTGCGTTCGAAGCAGGCCTTGTTTTGGCGGGAAGCCTCGGCTACATGGCGTGGCTGAACGAGCTTGGCGCCATAGCCGTAAGCGCCCGTACGCTCGATATCGACTTGGCTCGCCGTCAGCGGCTGAAGCTGGCGGCTCCCCTATCCTTTCTGACGACCATGCAGGCGACCGGCTTGCCCTTTGCATCTATTCCGGCATTAGCTGCGCAAGACGTCTCCACTTCGGTCAAGCTGCCCGGGGTGCAAGGTCTACGTGTGGACGTCCTCGCGCCAGGCAACACCCTTGGCGCCATCGTGCGTGTGCCCGAGCTCAACTGGGCAGCACAGGCCATACCCCACTACGATTACCTGCTCAAGGAACCCGAGCATGGGGCGATGCTGGCTGGCGGGCACTGTATTCCGGTGCGCCTGCCCCAGGCAGCAAAGCTTGTATGGCACAAGCTGTATGCCAGCACCAATCGACACGGGTTCCCGGAGAAGGCCGCCAAAGACTGGCGCCAGGGGCTGGTGCTCGCCGCAGTGCTGTCGGAGACTGATCCACAAGCGCTAACGCGCGCGTTCAGGGCAGCACCTAAGACTATGACAAAATCTATCGTCGCTCTGTATGAACGACTCGTGAAGGAACTAAACGCGTACCCGTCGCTGCAAGAGATTTTACGCGAGTGTCTAAATCGCTAGCCTGCCCCACGAGGGCAGCGAGACCAGGAGGCGAGCCGGTGCTTGCCGCCTGCTCATGCTTTGTGCAAAAGAACCATTTTGATTATTTAGCGGCCGTAAGCTTCCGGTTGCAAGCGTAAGTATTGCTATATTGGTGAGTTATCGGGGGGATACCGACGCACCCGGCCGACTACCCCTGGTCGAGCTAGCGTCACCACGCCATCGGCCTAGCCGACCCCAGTCCCGAAACAAGGGTTGTTT
>JACZJV010000133.1 GCA_014860355.1 Burkholderiales bacterium
TCGTCGCTCTGGTCAAGATACCCTTCAAACCCCGGGGTAAATGTGGTCAGCGCCCGTCCGCATCAGGTACACCCGCGATTAGGGGGCGCGCACAACAGCGGATGTCTTGGGCAATAACCTGTAGGTATCTCTGTGCTTGAAAGGTACCTTGGCCAGAATAACGAAGTTATTCAATCTATCGGCAATGCAACGTAAAAGCTGAGGCCTCCTATGGGCAGTTACGGCGCGAAATGGCGCGATTCGTATTGGCGCATGTCGGCTCTAACCAGGTAGGCTAGAAATCGTCATCGGCGAAGTCGGCATCCTCGGCAGCGGAGGCATCTGCCGTCGCAAGCACCGCGTCGACGATGTCCAATTCCTCAGACGCCACCGGCGCGGCTTCCACTTCGGCATCGTACTTCGCCAGGACGGGATTCTCGCTTTTGTCGCGGTGGCGGTCCAGCGGATGGCATTCCCGGCGAGACAGTTTCAGTTGCGCGGCATGTGCGATGACGCTGTTGATCGTTTCCGTGTCGAGGATCATCGTGAACCGATTCGGCACATTCAGGCTATGTTCCATGGCACCTTCCTCCTCTTGATCGTATCCAGCGCAATGCGTTAGCGCTGGTAGTTACCTTACCCCTTCGTCATCGAAAAACAAGTCAGCGATCACCGCATAAATCTGTAGGAAGAATTCCTACATACCTCGACAGGCATGGGCCCGCGGTAATCCGGGCAGCGGACTATCGTGCTGGAAAATCCCGCTGTCGCGATGAGGACTAGGCCAGGGAAGCTACCTTCTTCGCCGCGGCCGTGTCTGCGAGAAGACCGGCCGCAACGAGCGCCTGGCGGATGCGCTCGATTTCCGCCGCTGGCAGTTTCATCAGCGGCGGGCGCACCACGGCGCGCGGCAGCCGGCCGAGCAGCACCAGCGCTTCCTTCATGCGGTTGTGCATGTCCACCCAGGGCTCGGTATAGAACACCTCGGCGGTGTGCCAGATGCGGTCGTTCAATTTTCGTGCCGTAGCGAGATCGTTCGCCTGCACCGCGCGGAAGAGCTGCGCCTGCAGGTCAGCGATGACCGAGCCGCTGCCCGAGAGCAGGCCCTTGCAGCCGAGCACCAGCGAAGAGAGCAGCCAGGCGCTGTGCGTGCTGAGCACCACGACTTCGGGCGTGCGCGCCTGCAGTACGCGGATCTGGCGCTCGTGCAGCTGCGGATTCGCGCTCCAGTCCTTGATCGCGCGCACCGTGGGTACTGCATCCATGATCCGCGTAAGCGTGGCCAGCGGATAGCCCTGGCCGCCCGCGAGCGGATACTGGAACGCGATCAAGGGCAGGTCGCTCGCGTCGGCGATGCGCTTGAAGTAATCCACCGCCATCTCCGGGCGCTGGCCGAAGCTGTAGACCCCCGTGGGAAACACCAGCAGCGCGGACGCACCGCCCGCGTGCGCCATTTTCGCCAGGCGCGCCGCTTCGAACGGGCCTTCGCTGTAGATGCCGTTGACGATGGGCAGGCGCGCGCCGATTTCGTCCTGCGTGATGGCGAGCACGCGCTGCTGTTCGTCGTAGCTGCACGATGCGACTTCGGAAGCATGCGCATTGACGGTGACGGCGGAAATGCCCTGCACCGCGGCGATGTCGCGCAGGTGCGAGCGGTAGGAGGCCTCGTCGATCGACAGATCCTCATGGAAGGGCAGCAGCGCCGCCGGAATGACGCCCTGAGGCAGATAGTCCTTGTGTCGTGGCATGTCGTGCTCCTTCTCTAGTGCGCGGCTCCGGAGTAATCCTGGGGAATGCGGCATTCGGCGACGCGCACGCGCTTCATCGGCGCCGGGGTATTGCGGCTGCGGCCCACGAAGCGCGGCACGCCGTCGGTGAGGACCGCGGCCACGGCCGGGATGTCGCCGTTACGCAGCGCATCGAGCGCATTGTCCTTCGATCCGCCCACGCAGGCATCGAGCAGCACCACGTCGGCGTCGCAGCCGGTTTTGATAAAGCCCGAGTTGAGGCGGTACACCCTGGCGTTGTTCCCGGTCGCCGCGGCTATCGCCCATTCCACCGGCATGTCCGAGAGGCTGGCGAGATGGCCGATGGTGTAGAGCATCCCGAGCGGCATGATGCCGCTGCCGGTGGGCGTGTCGGTGGCGATCAGCAAGCGGTCGAACTCGCCGGCCTTGCGCACCAGGTCGGCGATCAGCAGCGTGGTGCGCAGATTGCCGGCGGTGCACACCTGCAGCGCCATCTTGCTTTCGTTGACCACGCGCGGGAAGTCGGCGTCGGGCATGGCCACCGGGCCGCCGTTCACATGGAAGGACACGTCGGGCCGGATCGCGAGCAGGTGCTCGGCCCAGATGCCCGAGGAGCCGGGGATGGACGAACCGCCGGTGTGCACCATGGTCACCATGCCGCATTGCTTCGCCCAGGCGATCATGGGGCCGTATTCGTAGGGCGTCTTGACCGCGCCGAAGCCGGCTTTCGCCAGCCACACGCCCTTGGCCGCGATTTCCCTGAAATCCGCTTCGCTGAGGCCCGGTTCCATGATCACCGAGCCGGCCCAGACGCGCATGCCCCCCGGGCGATAGTGTTCGAAACACTTCATCGCGGCGAGCGCAAGCGCCTTCACGCCCTCCGGGTCCTTCGGTCGCCCGGTCACGTGGACTTCCGATGCGCTGATCGCGCTGGTGACGCCGCCGTGCACATAGCTTTCGAGAAAGCCCACGGTCTTCTGCCGCGGCGTGTAGTCGCCGAAAGTGTTGTGCACCTGCGAGTCGATCAGCCCCGGAATGGCGGTGGCGCCGGCGGCGTCGATGACCACGTCGCAGCCGGAGAGCGCGGCGGACGGGACCGATCCGACCGTGACGATCTTGCCGGCGTCCATCAGGATCGCGTCGCCGCCGGCGTAGGGCGCGCGCCAGTCGCCGGAAAGTATCGGGCCGAGGTTGACGATCGCGGTCTTCATCGCTCAGACCAGCCCGTTTTCGCCTTTGAGATCTTCATAGCGCAGACCGCCTACGCGCGCATTCAGCCTGCCGCGGTTGGCTAGGCACAGGATGAGGGCGATTTCGTCAGGCATGGGCGCATCGGGCAGCACCAGCGTCATGCCGTCGTAGTGCGAGCGCACATAGAGCGCATCCTTGCAGTTCATTGGAATGTCGATGGCTGTTCCCGCCATGGCGACCTTGGTCATCGACGAGATCCAGGCCTTGCCGCCGCCCAGAGCGTCGCGCAAGGGTTCGGCGAAGGCGGTCGTGAGCAGCGCGTTGGCGTGTTCCTGCTCGCCTTCGACGCCGACGATCGCGCCCTTGCCCAGGCTCTGCGCCTTGTAGGGCTGCATCGCCGCGGCGGCCATGGCGGCGAGTGCGCGGCCCAGCGCGGCGCTGGCCTTGATCATCGGCTCGAGGTTCTTCGCGTAGCGGCCCGCATACGGATTGTCGACCACCACGACCGCCGCAACCTTGCGCAGCGGAATTCCGGATTTTGTTCCGGTGTCGGTGCCGCGGTCTTCGATGTAGGTGTAGCTGCGCTTGATAGGCAATTTCATCGCCGTCTCCGGGGAGTTTCATGGATTTTGACTATTCTGACATGGAACGGCAGAATCGGACATCGCGCCCAAGCCCAGACAGCCGGCGGATATCAGTCGGAGGATACAGCCGCATGTCCAAACCGGAACTCGTCGTCGCGCCGCTCACGCCCTTCAGCAGCGATCTGAGGGTCGACGCTGCGGCGCTGCAGCGCGAAATCGACTATGTGATCGCGGACTGCGGCGCCACCATGGTGGTAGCCGCGGGCGTCGAGGCGCAGGAGTACACCTACCTCGGCCTGGCGGAGCGCAAGGATCTGATCCGACTGACGCTGGAATGTGTCGCGGGGCGCTGCCCGGTGATGGTGGGCATTTCGCATCCTTCGTTCAAGATAGCGATCGAGCTCGCGCACTACGCGCATGGGCTGGGCGCGCATGCGGTGCAGATGCTGGCGCCCCTGCGGCCTTTCGGCGGTCCGCCCACAGAGCGCGATCTGGTGGCGTATTTCGAGGCGGTGGCGGGCGCCTCTCCGCTGCCGATGACGCTGTATCTCAACGCGGGCCCGGGCGCGGACGTGTCCATCGCAGCGACCATCGCCATTGCGCGCATCGACAAGGTGCGCTACATCAAGGAAAGCTCGCGCGATCTGGCCCGGGTTTCGCGCCTGATCGTCGAAATCGACCATGCCGGGCATGCGCGTTACTTCACCACGGTGCAGATGCTGCTCGCCACCCTCGCGCTCGGCGGCTCGGGCGCGACCATGCCGCCACCGGCGGCTGAAATTGCGCGTCAGGTGATCGACGCGTTCATCGCCGGCGACTACGAGCGCGCCGCGCAGATTCAGCTGCAGTTCGCCCTGTTTCCCTCCAGATGGATGCACCGCGGCCTGACGGCGACGATGAAGACCGCCATGGGGCTGATCGGGCTGCCCGTGGGCAGTATGTATCCACCCTATGTGTCGCTCGATGCCGCGGAAACCGCGGCGCTGGCCGACTTTCTCAAGACCACGGTACTCGCAAAAAGGCTGAACCAACATGCTCACGCTTAGACGGCTGGATGTGGACGAAGCGCGGATTCTGATCGAGGGAGCCGCTGCCAAGGCGCGCGAACTGGGGATACCGATGTGCATAGCGGTCACGGACGAATCCGGCCATTTGATCAAGTTCGAGCGCATGAACGGCGGCAAGATCAGCAGCATCTCCATCGCCATCGACAAGGCGTCCACCGGCGCCGTCGCGCGCAATGGAACGCACGTCTACAACCAGCTGTGCGTACCCGGCAATCCCACCTTCGGCATCCACATCAGCAACGGCGGCCACTTCAGCATCATCGGAGGCGGGCTGCCCGTATTCGTCGATGGCGAGATCGTCGGCGGCGTCGGGGTGAGTTCGGGAACGGCGGAACAGGACCGCATTTGCGCCGAGGCGGCGATTCAGCATTTCTACGGGGTAAGCGGGAAGCAGGCTTAAGGGCAAGTTCGTAAGCAAGGGAACGGCTCTGCTTGCAGCAGAGCTGCGGACAGGCGTCAACGATAGCCGCGTCTAAGGTCTTGCCCCTGTAAGCTTGCTCGATTACTTTACTTGCCGCTACGCTCATCGCCACCTCAAATCCTCATTTTGGGTGTGGGTATTGCCTAGTCCGGTGTCATACGCTAGATTGCCAGGTAGTTATAAGAAAAACGCGTCCCAAACCGGCGGCCCCCTTCCGGAGAAAAGTCAGCAAAATGAGCCTACGACGAACATGCGCACGTTTGCGCTTGCCTGCACGCGCGGGCTTGTTCGCGCGCGGAAGGCCCAGCAGCGGCTCGATCGAATTGCCTATCGCTTGGAGCTCTCTGGGCTAAGTCATGAGCCATAGCGGACTATCGTTGAAATTGTTCGCCGCGCTGGCTCTGCTTACGCTGGTGATGCACACCGCGGCCGGGCAGGCGCGAACGATCGTCGTCGGCAGCGAAATCGATTTTCCGCCCTATGCGTACCTCGATAATCAGGGCAACGCCGCCGGCTACAGCATCGATCTTATCCGCGCCGCCGCAGCGGAAATGGACTTGAAGCTGCAATTCCGGACCGGCTCCTGGGACTGGGCATGGCGCGCGCTCAACCAGGGCGAAGTCGACGTTCTGCCTTTGGTTGCCCGGCTGCCCGGTCGCGACAAGGACGTGGACTACAGCGTGATTCACACCAGTACCGACGACGCGTTTTTCACCCGCCCCAATACGCCGGAGATCGATAGCGTCGCCTCTGCCGAAGGCAAGGAAATCGTAGTGATGCAATCGGATGCCGCGCACCACGCGCTTATTGCGCGCGACTTCAAGGGACGGATCATCACGGTGGGCACGATTTCCGACGGGCTGCGGCTGGTTGCGTCGGGACGGCACGACGCATTCCTCTGCTCCAAGCTCATCGGCGTGATGGTCATGCAACAACAGTCCATCGGCGGAATCCGTCCCGGCGCGGCAATCGCCGAGTACCGCCGCGATTTTTCCTTCGCGGTCAAGAAGGGGACGCATCGCGAGCTGCTGGACCAGTTGAATCAAGCGCTGTTACTGCTGCAGGCGAACACAAAGTACCACGCGATTCACGACCGCTGGCTGAGCCTTGCCGATCCGTGGTATGTCACCTACCGCAATCCCATGCTGTTCGCGGCCGGGCTCGCCGCGCTGCTTGCGTTCGGCGCCGCAGCCTGGTCGCTGACGCTGAAGCGCCAGGTCGCGGCGCGCACCGCCGAGGTGGAGGACTTGTATCAAAATGCCCCCTGTGGTTATCACTCGGTTGATGCCGACGGCATCATCCGCCGCATCAACGACACCGAGCTGCGTTGGCTAGGCTATCGGCGCAGCGATGTCGTGGGAAAAATGCGCATTGCCGACTTGATGACTGCGGCAAGCGGTGAAGTCATCAAGCGCGAATTTCCGCGCTTGCGCGAGTCGGGAGCGGTCCGCGACATCGAAGCCGATTACGTACGCGCGGATGGAACCGTGATGCCGGTCCTCATGTCCGCCAGCGTCATACCCGATAGCCGTGGCGAGTTCGCCCGCTCGCGCACGGTGGTTCTGGACATGTCCGAGCGCAAGAAGCTCGAAGCGGCGCAAAGAGAAAGCAGCCGCCACGTAGAAGCGCTGTCCCGCCGTATCGTCGCGGTCCAAGAACAGGAGCGGCGTCAGCTCGCATTCACGCTCCACGACGAGACCAGCCCCAATCTTGCCGCCATCGCCTTGGTGCACAAGCGCCTGCGCGAGCTGGCCGGCGCGCACCTTGACAAGGAGATGCTGGATCAGCTCAGCGATGCCGAAGCGCTGATTCGCGACACCAGCATAGGTATCCGGCAGATGTCGGCCGATCTGCGGCCGGTCATGCTCGATTACGGCGGCCTGGAGCCGGCGCTGGAGGAATATGCGCAACAGTACGAACGACGCACTAATATCCGGGTGGAATTGAATTTGGGCCTCAAGAAGCGGCTCGCGGAAGAAGTGGAATCGGCGCTGTTTCGGATTACTCAGGAAGCGCTCACCAATTGCGCCAAGCACGCCAAGGCCAATACGGTGAGAATCGAACTCACCGACGCCAACGGAAAGACCACGCTTTCGATTGCCGACGATGGTATCGGCTTGGATGCCGGTCAGCTGGGACAGGACGGCCACACGCCGGGACACGGCTTGCTCAGCATGCGCGAGCGTGCCGAATTTGCGGGCGGCGAGTTTGTGATCGCATCGGGCCCGCAGAAAGGCACCCGGATCGAGGTGCGCTTGTGAGCCAGATGCGGCTTGCCTCTGGATCCCGGGCCCCGGCGTTTTTCCTGGCGCAGGTCGCGGCCAAATTATGAAATGGTTTATGAATGATGCACCGCCGCGCCGGACATGCGCCAAAGCGATAAGGGAGGGAGAAATTTGAACTGCCGTGTTCTGCTGGCGGACGATCACCAGCCGTTCCGGGAGGCCGTGCGCAAGCTGCTGCAGCGTCACGGGCACATCGAGGTCGTCGGCGAGGCCGGAGACGGAATTCAGGCGGTGGAGCTGACGCGTACGCTGCTCCCCGATATCGTGGTCATGGACATACGCATGCCACGGCTCAACGGCATCGACGCCGTCGCGCAGCTGCGGGCCGCCCATCCCGCGGTGAAGGTGATCGTGTTCTCGGCCAACGCCGCGGCGATTTTCGCCTCAGCGATGCTCGCGGCCGGCGCCCGCGGCTACGTAACCAAGTCCGACGCCGAGGAACTGCCGCAGGCGATCTTCGCCGTCCTCGCCGGCAACGCATACATGAGCACCGAAGTCGCAGCCCCCCCTGGCGAGCGCACGGCGCAGGACGCTGTTTCCGCAGCAGCGCTCGTACGAAAAACGCCTCTGCCATAAGCATACGTGTCCTGCTGACGGACGATCACAACATTTTGCGCATGGCGCTTCGCGTACCGCTGACGCGTGAGCCGGACATCGAGGTAGTCGCCGACGTGGATCGCGGCTTCGAGGCGCTGCGCCTGCGTGGTGACGTTCGCAGATGGTGAAGAATTGCTGTGCGCGCTCCGCTTCGTCACCCAGAACCGGTCGTTTATGTGCGTCGAGGCTGCGGACGTGAATCCCTCCTGCCGGAAGCGTTGCTGGATGCGTCCTGATCGGCAGCATTCATGTCGAAGGACTAGAGTAACCAATACCCTACTACTGCCTCAGGTGTGTGGAAGAACCGATGAACAACATCGATCCGTATCGCTGGATAGGGGTGCGCTGAGGACAGGTCATCGGCCAAAGCCGCCGTTGGGGCTTATCGCCCTGTGGGTTGGCAGTGCGGCGGTGAGCAGACGTTGATCGGATAAGGAGGTTGAACGATAGTTCTAGTGCTTCGGGGTCTGTATGACCGAGAACTTAGCGCGCCAATAATCAGGGGTGGGCCTCATGGAGCGACGCCGTATCCTCGCGGCACGGATCAAGCGAAATGAAACGGAACGAGTTGCGTGGGAGGCAACAGGATCAGGCGCCCCCACATCACGATGTACCCCGTCTGGATCACCTACACGTGGTACTCGAAAGATGCGCGTATCGACACGGACAACGTGGCCTTTGCGGTCAAATTCATCCATGACGGGCTAGTTGAAGCGGGAGTGCTGGACGGGGACGGTAGACGGCATGTCGCCAGGTTCGGTCACGCCGGCTTTCTCATAGACAAGGACAACCCGCGAGTGGAGATACGAATTGAAAAGCACCCGTAATGGGTGCCTTTGCTAATTAACTCCCTTTGCGGATTTGAGAGCTTCCAATCCCTCCGGCGTAATGCAGACGTACTCCAAAATCTCGGCCCCATTATTGTCTTCGGTGCCGCTGCACTGGATCAAACCCTTTTCAGAGAGACTCGTGTACACGTCATCCAGGGTGCTTTTATCGGCAAATGGGTTCACGCCGTCAACGTCCACTTCGTGAAATACCGGATCACCGTCATCATCCTTACTGTCGACAAGGGCACTGTCTACGATGGCGTTGAGCGCCTGTACTTCTCTGCTATTGAGTTCCATGAGTTTCCCCTTAAGTTCAGCGCGTGTCTTTGCACGGCCACCTTGTCCTAACCGCATTGATTACAACCTGTGCGCCAGAATTAAGCCACGTCATCTTCGATACTTCCGGGCGTCGAAGGTAGTCGCGGACCACATTAGACATAGTGCCTCGCGTAATTCCGTCCGGTAGGCAATAGTCCGCGCCTTTCACATCATAGAGATTGGGTACATCGAGGACCCCGTCGATATAAGCAACACACCCGCCCATTCTCATCATGTTGCTTGATATTTCGGCCACGATGGGCTTTTCATCAAATGCGGCACAATCGTCACGAAGCTGTGCCCCCGTCTTTGCTTGTGCGGCGAATGGGAGCAACAGAGCGACGAGCACAAAATAGCGGAGTTTCATTTATTCCCAAGCCTTCCAATACTCCGCCGCCGCAGCGATGTAAGCGTCGAAATTGGCGGTCGGCCAGCAATGGTGAGAGTTCGGTCGCGTGAGGTAGAACATCTCATTCGCACAGAGAAGCTTGTCATTGTTCGCTTTCAATATCCAATTCAAGGTTTTGACAATAGCGTCGCCCCATGTCGCGGTCTTAAACTCATCATCCGGCACATTCCAGAGCATGCCTTCGATGTAATACGAGGGGGCGAGGCCGGCCTTAATGACCCCGTCGTCGATCATCCTGTTCCGCATATTTTTATAGATGCGCACAACCGGCTTGAACATGTCACCCGTGTTTTGATGCTTCGTGGTGCAGTTCGCAGCATGCTGTTCCGGGAAGTTTTCTACGCGTGTCCCGTCAGGAAGAAAGAAACAGATGCCTTCAGCGTAGTTGTTATCCACCCCGTTGCTCTCTTTCCACCAGCGCCGGAGACCCGCACAAACCAAAACGTCCGCATCGCGTCGTGTTCCGTTACCCGCGACGAAGATGGCCTTTTTGCCGTCTTTTGCCGCTGCGCCGTAGTTTTTCGGTGACTGCAACCATTTGAAGACATCCGGCTTGAAGTGGCTGAGATCGTATGGGCCGGGAACGCGTGCTTTCTCGTAGCTGGCTTTCGCGGGTTCGGTCAGATTGTCCAGGTCGGAGTAGTAGACCTCATCGAGACGGATGACTATATCGACATCACTGTCGGCGTAGACGTTTGTGTCATTGCCGTACGAGCCTTGCAGGAAGACTTTGAAGTCCTGCCCTGAGTACGGAGCGTTTTTGTCCTCTAAGACCGCTTTGATGGTGTTATACGTGGCAGCAGATTGTTTCACCGACCCGAGGGCAGTCCACGTATCGAGTTGTTTTTCAGGAATTGCCATTACGCCCCCTAAGTCAAAAATTCTTTGAGTTTCCCTTCATGCTCTGCGTAGCACTGAGCCCCGCGCTGGCGGAGCACGTTCAGCTTTGCCAAATCATGCTCGAACATATCCGCCGCCATTGTCGGCTCGGTATAAGCCCGGTTTATTCGCACCGTGGGTATGTGCTTGTATAGAATTCCCCGGAGCTGATCTAAAGACTGCGTATTGATCTCGAACATCTTTTGCGCCAGCTTCACGCTTGGGATCAGGTTAATCCAGTACGATTTACTAATCACATTCATTTTCGGGGCGGGGTAACTGCCAACGCCTAGGCTTACGACACGAAGATTCTCCGGCGCTACGTTCAATGGCTGAGTCGCTTCCGCAATAGCGTAGAGGGCAGGATTGTTCGCGCAGAACCCGCCGTCTATGAGCTCGACGTGGTCTCCCTGTGCTGTCGTCACCGTCTTCCGATTAAAGAATGGGTACGCGGAACACGAAGCCTGCACCGCATCACTTACTTTCACACCGAAGCCGGGAACGAATGTACCGTGTCGGCCATGTGCCTGAGCGATGTCCCCCTTGAAGATCATCGGGCGCTCCTCGACCCACCGGGTAGTGACAATGCCGACCTTGGTCTTCATATCGGTGAATGCGGCGTCTTCGTACACCTCGTCCGCCAATTCAGCGAGCGCCTTTGACTTCTCCCCCGGCGTACTCTTCCGCATGACTGTCGGGACGTGCTTGGTATAGGTCTCGTGTACTTCCTCGACGGATTTTCCAAGTGCCAGCATGGACGCGATGATTGCGCCCGTGCTGGTCCCGAATATCAGATCAAACCGCTCATGGATGGGGCACCCGATTAGCCCTTCGATCTCTCGAAGTATGCCTAGGGTATAGAAGCCTTTGGCCCCGCCACCATCAAGACTAAGTACTCGAAAAGGTTTCTCAGCCATGCTCGCCCTCTTGCGTTTATTTTTTGACTGAGGAGGCACGTCCCCAATGTCGTAAACGGCATCATACGCCCCGAAATTCTTAGTTATCTACCCCCCAAAGACTAGATGAAGCGCGTGACTGAACGTCTGAGCCTGTAATAAAAATTAAGCGGCCCCTCGAAACATTCGCCTCACACGATTTTTTCCAGACGCGGCTCACTGGCGGCAATGCATTCCACAGCCGTCGCTCAAGGAACATGTCGCCAACGTCCGTTCAGGCCGATGACCCGTCCTCGGCCAATGCGGTCGGTACGACCCCGCGCCAACTTGGTCCGCTAAAGTTCGCTTACCCGCCGCCGATAAAGATTGAACGTCGAACGGCAGGTTTCCAGCACAGCGAACGCGTACTCCAGACCCAAAGCTGCCTATTCTCACAATGACAACACGATAGCGGTTATCGAACGCGCATTCGGCATTGGGGGTCGCAACCAAGACGTAATATTCCCTCAGCCCATCCCGGACGCGCTCGGACGTTCAGCTGTCACCGCGTGGATCGACGATACCCCTAGCAGGATCACCAACGTCCGTGACGCGCTTCACTTGTGCCGCCGGACTTCCCGACGCGGGCTGGGCGGGCACACTTGGGCGACCACTACGCTTGGCGCGCATTTCGTCCCGCGTCTTCGGCTTAAAGCCGCTCGCGATGGCTCCATAGGTATAGCGTTCAGCGACTATCTCGACTAACTCCTTTTGGCTGAGCTTAATCAGCTCGTCCTGATCTGGGTAGTTAGCCAACAGCGCGACCAGCTTATCCTTAGGCGTGTTCTCATATGCTTCGGCAAAAAAGTCGTACATATCTATCGCGGTTTCCGCGCGCCTGCCCTGTCTCTGATAGACGCCAAAATAGGTGTCGGGATGCCGCTCATAGTCCGCCAACTCCTCGGGCGTCATCTCGAATGTCCCGATCCAGTTCTTCCCGGTCTTTGGATCGCGCATTACCGCGTAGGCTTTCCTTTCCATTACGACGGCTTGCGTGAATTCAGCGGGAACCTCTTTCTCATCTGGCCCCGGCACCAAGTAAAGCTGGCCAACCTGCAAGCGGGGCCTCTTATCCGTGGAGAAAACTTCGGAAGGCAACTCGCCGCCGAATGTCTGCGGGATCTCCCGGTGCTCTTCGACCGACTTTAAGAGCCTGAACATCGGAAAATGCCTTTCCCGTGCGCGAACGGCTTCGCGAAGAGACGTGTACTCCCCCATGAAGTCCGGCAGTTTGAACCCGATGAACGAAACCATCGTAGCCAGCGTCGAGCTATCCAACGCATGCTGGTCGTTCATGTTGGTAATGCAAACGTAGGCGGACGGCGCGGGGGCGCCATCAATCGCCATGGATTTTTCAGATCGCTTGATGATTAACTCGGCGCGGTCCAAAGCTCTATAAGCGGCTTCACGAGTGTCCAGCGCCTTGTTCAAGTCGATGAAAACCAGGCGTTTGTAGTCGGCTTTCTTCGCCAACGCCTTGCCTAGCTGCTTACCGACAGGGGTTCGCGCGGAGCCGCCCGGTCGAGTTTCGCGCGATTTCGCCTCAACGGAATATTTCTCCCCGGTCGGTATGTAGGTGGCGGTGAACTCACAATGTGTGTGTGAGGTGTCCTGCTCGTTCTCAAACTCTAATTCGAAGCCGGCCCGTATTAACCATGCGGCCACCAGAGTTTCGAAATAAGCGCCTTGGAAGTTGTCCTTGTTCTTCAGGCGAGTCAGGAGCCGAGTCTCGATGTCCTTACCGTTATGCGCGATCAGATACAGGTTGTAGGCCAACCTGTTGTAGGCGGACACGGCACCGGTCATGGGGGTGCTGAAAAGCTCACCCGGTTTGCCGGCATGCGCCATTTGCAGCCGGCACATTTTGTCGTACCACTGCATAAGGGGATGGCGCTCTTCTAACGGCTTCGCTATCTCTACATTTCCCCAGTCGCTGCCGATCGTGACCTTGATGTAGTTATGCAAGAAGTCTGGGAAGGTCTTCCACTTGCCGTAGAAGACGCGCGAGCCTACGGCCACGAAGCGGTAGCCCCTGTGCTCAACGGAAATGATGGGACGTCCCAAGCCCTGCTGCTTCTGGCGCTGCAGCTCGCGGGCCTTGTGTCGCTCAAGCTGGCGCTTGCCTTCAGCGACCGCTAGCTCTTGCCGTCTTTCTGCAATCAAGTTCGGCAACGCGTGCTGCGGCCGACCGTGGCAGTGCTTAAATTTTCGGCCGCTGCCGCAGAAGCATGGGTCGTTGCGGCCGATTTTCGGACCGCTGCGCCGAAATGGGTAAGACATCAAGCATCACCTTGATGAAAGTGCGTGAAGAGTATAGAGGACGGGTGAGTACAGGGGATATCCGATACTCGCCGGTAAAGACCGCCTTCACCGCCTCGAAACTCCATCAGAAAACGACGTTAAACGCAAGGCTGTGGGTACGCCGGAGAGTACGAGGACACTAATCCACCACCGGGTCACGGGTTTCGTGGCCCGGATTTCCGAGCATAGCTCGCGCAGCTAACTCATCGGGCGGCTGTTGGCCGGAAGCACGTATTCCCAACGCCTCGCAGTAAGCTGACGTTGAAACACTCGGTACCCCAGCCAATGACCGCAAATGGGTGCGACTCTCGTAGCGTCACTATCGGCCATGACCGGACGGTCAAGCTTCTGCTCAAAAGCGGCCATTTGCCTGCAGGCGGCAATAGCCCTGTGCTTCTTTTCTCGATTATTCGGTATTGAATCTCTATGCAGTACAATCACTGCAGAGCCAAACCGCGAGATGGACTCCTACGCCGATTCCAACCTCCACGACGTTAACCAATGCGGCCCTACATAATTCATATCCCCAGAAATCTTGGGGACAAAAATTTGCGATATTTCTTTCGCAAATGGACTTGGCTTGACAATCCCAATCCTTGGGGGTGGGTCGAACTGGAGTTCGATAGGAGCGAATTTATTTCCCCGTGGGCGCTTACGCTATTCTCGATATGGGCATTAGCGCTCAATGAGATCGGAAGGGCTTCCGTCAAATTTAATATTGATACCAATACCCGCCCAGGCAAATTTCTAGTTCAGGCTGGGTTGCTAGAGCTTATTGGCGACAAGACTGAAACGGGAATCGTAGCTTCCGATGAAAGGACTACACGACTCACACGCATTCGTAATAGCCAAGAGATCTCTCCATTTTCAAAACAAGTAATGCAACTACTGAAGATTGAGGACGAAGAGCTGGAGGGGGCGCTTGAATATGCTCTCATCGAGTTACTTCGAAATGTTGTGCAGCACTCGCTATCGAAAGTTGGTGGATTATGCATGGCCCAGTACTATCCCAATACAGGCTTAGTCGAACTAGTTGTCGCGGACATTGGAATCGGAGTTAATGCAGCACTCCGACCGCGATACCGCGAAATTGCCGGCGACCTGCATGCGCTCAAATTCTCATTGCTACCGCACGTATCTGGAACGTTTGGTCAATCGGCCTACGGGGCGATGAAAGATAACGCAGGCCTTGGATTGTTCTTTGTAAAGGAAATTGCGACACGCTCAGGCGGCGGGTTCTTTCTTGGCTCCGGGAAAGGACTTATTGATCTCTGGGGTAATCTGGACGGCACACCCGGGAAAGACTACATTTCCGCGGAAGCGGGTGGTTGGCCAGGGACCTTCGCGGTCCTGCAGCTACGTCGAGATCGAATAGGAGATTTCGCTTCCTTGCTTGGGCGATGTCGAGAATTGGCTGCACTCGCAAGAAAAGACCCGTCGGATCTCTCTCTAGATTTTCTCGATACGATTCCAGCAATAAATGGTCTTGAGGTGATTCAGGTGGCAAAGTATCAAGAAAATGTAGAGGAAGCCGCGCGAATTCGTGAATCAATCATCATTCCACTAATTACAGCCGGACAACTAGTTGTTATGGATTTTGGTGGAATCCGATTTGCCACGCAATCATTTGTACATGCGTGCATGTACCGCGTGCTAAAAGATTTTCCGACAGCGTGCCATCTACTGTCGCTTGCTCGTTGTTCAGAGCCGACACGCCAAGCCATTCGAGTTGTGGCGGCATACGCGGTGACAAATGTGCCTACCTAGAATATTGGTTGAGTGTCCGCGCTCAAAATACTTGTGCGTCTGAATTGGGTCGATAGTGTGAGAAGCACATTTCGATAGGCCGCTCGAATTCTTCGCCCCCGATTTCTTGTCTAGCCTCGTCGAGCGGCAGCAATGTACAGTGTAACCGCCGTCCACGCCGCATACCTCCAATGGCCGTTCAGGCCGATAAGCGAAAGCCAGGCGAAACGTTCCGCAAGTCCGCTCGGAGATGCAAGCAGCCCTGGCAAATTTCCATCCGGGCCGGGTTCGCAGCGGTGATCCGCGGACCCGGATGCGGCCGGAGTCAATCGAGCAGCCGTTCGTCGCGCGGGGCGATTTCGGTGATCAGGTCGTGCACCAGTGCTTTATTGTGCAGAGGAGCGATATGCATATCGCCTTCGCGCAGGCGCACGGTGCAGGCATAGGCGGCCTTGCCTTCGAGCTCGATCATGCATTCCTTGCACGCATTCGCGTTGATGCAGGAAAAGCGCATGGCGAGGGTGGGGTCAAGCTGCGCGCGTATCCAGCGCAGCCCGTCGAGCAGCGACTGACCCGGCGTAAACGGCACCTGGAACGTCTCGGTGCGCGCCGGCGCGCCGGGGGTGCCGCGCTGGATATGCAGGCGGGCGGTCCTGGTCGTCATGGCGTCCTCGCGGCGGCTTGTGCGGCCGGCACGCGTTCCAGGCTCAGCTTGCCGTCCTGCCAGCTCAGGATCTGATTCAGATCCCACCCGGGCAGCATGCCGGGGAAATCCTCGCGCTGATGCGCGCCGCGGCTTTCCTTGCGCGCTATCGCGGCAAGCACCACGCATTGCGCCACCAGCAGCATATTGCGCAGATCCAGCCAATCCAGGCACACCATGTCGTAGGCTTCGCTGCCGGCGGGGATGGGGCCCAGCTCCCGCTGCATTTGCTCCAGCCGCGATAGCGCGAGTCGCAATTTCTCTTCGGTACGGAACGGGCCTACATAGTCGGCCATCAGCGCCTGCAACTCGACCAGCAGCGCTGCGGTATTGGGCACGGCGGCAGCCTGGCTGCGCCTGCTTGCCGGCTCCAACGCCTTTGCGGCGGCGGCTTTTGCATCCCAGCCCGAAGCCGCGCGCGCTTTCGCCCTAGCCGCGGCAGTGGTGCCGGCGCGCTCGCCGAAGACGAAGGCCTCGGTGATCGCATTGCCCGAAAGCCGGTTGGCGCCGCTCGCGCCGCCCACCGCCTCGCCCGCCGCAAACAGGTAGGGCACGCGCGTTTCCATCGAGGCATCCACGCGCACGCCGCCCATGTGGTAGTGCGCGATCGGCGCCACTTCGACCGGCATCCTGGTCAGGTCGATGCCGTTTTTCGCCAGGCGGTCGATCACCGGGCCGAAGGCCTGGCGCAGATCCGCTTCCGGCACGTGGGTGAAGGAGAGATAGGCGCCGCCAGCCGGGCTGCCCCTGCCTGCCTCGACTTCCTTGTAGATGGCGTAGGTGGCGACATCGCGCGTGAGCACATAGTTGCCCGACTCGGCCTGGCCGTAGCGGTCGGCGAATTCCTCGCCTTCGGCGTTGAGCAGGCGCCCGCCGAGCTTGTAGCGGAACGGGTCCCACATGATCGGGTCCATGCCTATCATGCGCGGCGCAAGGTGGCCGATGGGAAAGAACTGCACGAACTCCATGTCGATGAGCTCGGCGCCGGCGCGCAAGGCTAGCGCGTAGCCGTCGCCGCCCATATTGAGCGATCCGCTGTTGCGCCGGTAGAGCCGCGTCAGGCCGCCGGTGGCGACGACCACGCTTTTGGCCTGCAGCGCCACGGCTGCTCCCGTGAGCAGGTGCAGCCCGACTGCACCTACGGCCTCGCCGCCGTGCACCACGATGTCCGTAATCAGCACGTCGCCGATGCGGCGTATCGCGGCTATGCGGTTCAGCTGCGCGCGCAGCGTGCGCGAGACCGCAGGCCCGGTATTGAGAAAATCGACATAGACGCAGCGCGCCCTGTCGTGCCCTGGCGCGTATACCTGTTTGAGATGGCCGTTCTCGCGCGCCCAGCCGACTTTCCAGGCGTCCATTTCGCGGATGCGCAGCGCCGCATTTTCGCACAGCAACTGCGCCAGAACCGGATCGCACAGCCCGCGCCCGGCGGCCAGCGTGTCGGCCAGATGGTGTTCCCAGTGATCGGGGCACTGCTCGCCCAGCGCGACGGACACCGTCATCTGCGCCATGACCGTCGCCCCGCCGCGGCCGATCAGGCTGCGATCGACGAGCTGCACGCGGCAGCCGTCGCGCGCCGCGGCGATCGCCGCATACATGCCGGCGCCGCCCGCGCCTATTACCAGCACGTCAGTTTCAAGTTGAATCATTGCCAGAACTCATCCCGGGAACCTGTGGCGGCAGCCTGCTGCGCAACGCCCTCGCAGCCTCGGCTGAATTGGAAGTCGGATTGTGCTGCACTCTACCCTGATCGGCGTTACGCAACAACGCCTGGCGCTAAGGCCAGCTGAGGCATTTGTGGCTCTCGAAACCCGCCGCGCTTGCTTGACCACCGGCGGCTTTTAATGCAGTATTGCTCGCCAACAAATAAGAAAAACGTCCCGGCCCGGTTCGCGATCACCACGAACATCCCACAATCAGTAACGAGGAGAAATCATGCACAGTCTCAGAAAATTGGCGACAGCGGTCGCGGCGGCACTGGCATTGGCGCCTGTATCGGTTCTGGCGCAGGACGCGGCGCCGGTGAAGATCGGCGTCGTTGCTTTTCTTTCCGGCGCGGCGGCTTCGCCTTTCGGCGTGCCTGCCAGGAACGCAGCCGAACTGGTGATCGAACTGATGAATGCGGGAAAAGCGCCGGCGCCCTACGACACCAAGGGTTTCGGGGGTTCGAAAATCGAGACGGTGATCATCGACGAGAGCGGCGGCACGACCACGCAGGTCACCGAGTTCCGCAACCTGGTGCAGCGCCATAACGTCGACCTAGTGATCGGCTACATCTCCAGCAGCAGCTGCGTCGGGATCGCCCCGGTTGCGGAAGAACTGAAAATGCTCACCAATTTCTTTGACTGCGGCACGCCGCGTATTTTCGAGGATGCGAGCTACAAATATGTGTTCCGCACTTCGCCCACCTCGACCATGGACAGCGTCGGCGCCGCGCTCTACCTCAAGGATGCCAAGCCAAAGATGAAGTCGATCGCCGGCATCAACCAGAACTACGCCTGGGGACAGGATTCCTGGGTCGATTTCGAGGCATCGATGAAGCAGTTGATGCCAAAAATAGAAGTCAAGATGTCACAAATGCCCAAGTTGTTCGCCGGACAGTACAACGCCGAGATTTCGACCCTGCTGGGTTCGAAAGCGGACGCGATCCATTCCAGCTTCTGGGATGGCGACCTGGAAGCGCTGATCCTGCAGGCGGCGCCGCGCGGCCTGTTCAAGAAGAGCACGGGGGTGCTGACCACGGGCGAGACGGCCATGTACAAGCTGGCAAAGCAGATTCCAGACGGCACGATACTGGGCGCTCGCGGCCCGTTCGGACCGTATGCGCCCGACAACGCTTACAATCGCTGGCTTGTCAAGGAGTTTCAGGAGCGCTATCTGGTGCCGCCGACTTATCCGTCCTACCAGATGGCGCAGGCGATCATGGGTGTCAAATTGGCCTGGGAGAAGGCGCAGGCAGCAAACGGCGGCAAGCGTCCTAGCAAAGAGCAGGTAGCCGCGGCGCTGGAGAACTCCACCTTCGAAGGGCCGGGAGGCACGGTGAAAATGGCCATCGGCAAGGGCCACCAGGCGATCATGGAAACTGCCTACGGCATGTCCAAGGTGGTGGGTGGCAAGATGACCGTCACCAAGGTGAAGCGCTATCCGGCCGAAATGGTGAATCCGCCGGAAGGCGTGAAAAGCGCTGACTGGATCAAGGGCGGCTTCAAGAAATAGACCTAGTCGGGAACGGTTGTCCGCCCGCGGGCAGCCGTTTTCCCTTCGGTTTTTCCCCTCATGCAAGAAATCGTCACCGTCATAGTCGACGGTATCATCTATTCGGCCTGGCTGTTCATCGCAGCGGTCGGCCTCACGCTGATCTACGGCGTGATGAAAATCGTCAACCTGACGCACGGCAGCTTCTACGCGCTCGGCGCATATGCGGGGGCCTCGTTTACCGGCGCCTGGATCGCGCACGGTTATCCGCCGATGCTGTCCTATGCGGTGCTGCTCGCCTCGGCGATCGTAATCACGCTGGTATTTGCGCCCCTGATCGAGCGCGGCATCCTGCGCTTCATGTACGCCAAGGAGGAGGTGGTGATACTGCTCATCACCTATGCGCTGTTCCTGATACTCGAGGACGTGATCAAGCTCGTCTGGGGCGTGGACCCGTATTTCATTGCCGAGCCTTATGGCCTGCTCGGCAGCTTCGACGTCGGCGAAATGACCTATCCGACCTATAACCTGATCCTGGTCGGAATCGCGATCGTCGCCGGCGGCGGCCTCACGCTGCTGCTGCGCGGCACGCGCATCGGCAAGCTGCTGCTCACCGTCATCCACGATCCGGAGGTGAGCCGCGCGATGGGGATCAACGTCGACCGCTTTTACCTGGTCACCTTTACCTTCGGCTCGCTGCTGGCCGCTATCGGCGGCGCCTTCACCGCGCCCACCGTTTCGGTCGTCCCGGGTCTGGGCGTGGAAATCATCGTGCTCTCATTTGCCGTGGTCGTGATCGGCGGTCTGGGCAGCCTGCCGGGCGCCGCGCTGGGCGCGCTCATCGTCGGGCTGGTGCGCTCGGCCACGATCCATTATGTGCCTGCGCTCGAGTTGTTCGTAATCTACTTCGTCATGGCGATGGTGCTCGCGTTCCGGCCGCGCGGCCTGTTCAGTCTTGCGGAGCCCAGAAAGATATGAGACTGGATACAAACCGCGACCGCACGCTGCCGATACTCGGCGCAGTTCTGCTCGCTGTGATCGTATTCGGCCCGCTGCTGCCGAAGTGGGCGCTGTTCCTGCTCACCATCGCGATCGCCAAGGGCCTGGTATCGCTGGGCCTGATGCTGCAGCTGCGTGCCGGGCTGGTTTCCTTCGGTCAGGCGCTCTACTACTGCATCGGCGGGTACACCGCAGGCAGCCTCGGCCGCTACTTCAATATCAGCGACATGCTGCTGCAGATGATCTGCGGCGCTTTCGCGGCGGTCTTCGTCGCCCTCATACTCGGTCTTCTGCTGGCGCGTTATCGCGGCATATTCTATGGCCTGCTGAGCATGGCGCTGTCGATGATCCTCTACGGCCTGCTGGCGAAAAGCGAGTCCTTGGGCTCGACCGACGGCATCAACATCCTGCCTTCGACCGTTTTCGGCATCCGTCCGTCGCAGGAATGGCTGCGCTATGTCGTGATAGTGACCGGTTGCAGCGTCGCCGTATTCGCCACCGCGCTGGTGCATCGATACCTGAAAACGCCCCTGGGCCGATTGGCGCCGGCGATCAAGGACAACGAGATCCGCGTCGAGTACATGGGCGCCTCGGTGCGCCAGGCGATCTATGTCAAGTATGTGATCGCAGCAGCACTCTCGGGCATAGGCGGTGCGCTGGCGGCGACCGCGGTCGGACATATCGATCCGGACATGGCGTACTGGACCACCTCGGGCGAGTTCATATTCATCACCATTCTTGCCGGTACCCGGAGCGTGGCCGCACCTTTTCTAGGTGCGATGATTTTCGAGATTATCCGCACGGTCGCGTTTGATATTTCCCCGAATACCTGGCAGATGACCCTGGGCATTTCCCTGCTGCTGGTGATCGTGTTCCTTCCAGAGGGGCTCTGGTCCTTGTTTGGCCGGCGCAAGGCTGGCTGAGATGGCGGTCGTACTCGATGCGCGGGGCATAAACAAACGGTTCGGAGCGGTGACCGCGGCGCAGGACATCAATGCGGCGATCGAACAGGACTCGGTGGTCGGCCTGATCGGCACCAACGGCGCCGGCAAGACCACGTTCATCAACATGATCACCGGCTATATCAAGCCCGACACCGGCAGCATCCATTTCCAGGGGCGCGACATCACCGCGCTCGCGCCGCGCGAGATCACGCGCATCGGCATCTGCCGCTCGTTTCAGATCCCGCAGCTCTATGCCTCGCTCAGCGTGTTCGAGAACATGATGGTGAGCCTGGGGGTGGTGTTGCGCAACGCCGGGCTGGGCGGATATTTTTCGCGCGGCCGGCCCATCGTGCCCGGATACGACGCGCCGGCGGAGGAGGTGGCTGAGCGCATACTCGAGCGCTTCGGCCTGGGCGACTACCTCGACAAGAATGCGCAGGTCCTGCCGGGCGGCGTGCGCAAGCTGCTGGACATCGCCCTCACCATGGCGGCCAAGCCCTCCATCCTGCTGCTCGATGAGCCGACCAGCGGCGTCTCCGCCGAGGAGAAATTCGGCATGATGGAGATGGTGATGTCGGCGGTGAAAGCCGAAGGCGCCACCGTGCTGTTCGTCGAGCACGATATGGAAGTCGTGAGCCGCTTTGCCGAGCGCGTGCTTGCCTTCTATGACGGGCGCATCATCGCCGATGCCGCTCCCGAGATCGCGCTCGTCGATCCGGAGGTCAAGCGCTACGTGGTGGGCGGCGAGCTGCACCGCATGGACGTACAGCAGGGCGCCAAAAATGCTTAGCATCGCCAGGCTCAATGTTTCGATCCAGTCGGTGCAGATCCTGCGCGAGGTTTCGCTGCAACTGCCCACCGGGACCATGGCAGGCCTGATCGGACGCAACGGCGCGGGCAAGACGACGCTGATGAAGAGCATCATGGGCCTGCTCAAGGTGGCGAGCGGCTCGATTTCCTTCGACAGCGCCGACCTGGTTGCGGCCAAGACACACGCGCGTACCCGGCTGGGCATCGGCTATATGCCCGAAGACCGCCGCCTCATCCCGGATCTCACGGTGGAGGAGAATGTGCTGGTGCCCGCCTGGGCCGCGCATGTTGCGGATGCCGGGGTCCGCCTCGCGAAAGTCTACAAACTGATCCCGGAACTGCGCGAGTTTGCGCCGCGCAAGGGCTTGCAGCTCTCCGGCGGCCAGCAGAAGCTGGCCGCGCTGGGCCGCGCGATGATGTGCGGAACCAGGCTGCTGCTGCTCGACGAGCCCTTCGAAGGCGTGGCGCCGGCGCTGGCGCAGCGGCTGGTGGAGGTGGTCGCGGATCTGAAGCGCGAGGGCATGTCGGTGATCGTCTCCGAATCCGATCTGCAGCACTCCGAGCGCATGGTCGATCAGATCATCGTGATCGACCGCGGCTCGATCCTTTCAGTCAAGTGAGGATCCAAGCATTCATCGCGAATTGAGGGGGTAGCTCTCCTCGCATTCGCCTGCATTTGCCGTCGTGGAAATCGTTTTGCGAGGGGTGCTAACGCGGTGTGAGCATGGCGGCGCCCGCCGGCAGGACGCCCCCGGGGGCCGCGGCTTTCTTCGGCGCGGGTGTATTGGTCGCGCAACCGGGAGCATGGACCGGCTCGCCCAGAGCGGCGCGGCAGCGCTCGTTTCCGGTCTCGTCGCGGTATACCAGTTCATTGGTATCGAAATCGTATTCCGGGTGGCAGGGCTGGTTCCATTGCTCGAGGAAGTACGTGTAGAACGGGATATACAGGCCCGCGCGCGGATTCTGGTGCTGCAGCCCGAACACGTATTCCGGCTGATGCTTCACTTCGATCCCGGCATGGCAATGTTGCACCCAGACGTGATCTCCGAGAACGATCACTTTCCAGAACGGCATCTGGTCATAGAATTTCAGCGCGACTTTCTTGCCCGCTTTGCGCAGTTGCGCGAGGCAGGCGATGCTGGCCTCGATCTCCTTGTGGTACGACGACAGCGTGAATTCCGGCGGCAGCGATTCGACGCGCCGGCGCAATCCGGCTCCAACCGGATTGATCAGCATGACACGAATCTCGTAGGCGGTCCGCACCGCCCGGAGCAGCAGGCTGCGTTCGTCGACCAGGGTGTCGTGTCCGGTTAGCGTCAGTATGCAGGCGTCGCGTGCCGCCGTGAGCCGATTGGCCAGCGCGCGCTCGCGCCGCTGCGACAGCCAGTCGCGGCGTTCGTTGCGCGCATACGCGAGCGCGGCGAGTTTCGCCATGGCCACGCGTTGCCGGTTGTCCCAGGCTATCCTGGCAGAATTGAATAGCAGCACCAGGACCGAAGCCATGCCGAGTTCCGTCGCAAGCAGCAGGTTCGCGTCGCGTTCCACCAATGGCCACCACTCGTAGAGTATGTACCTGGCGGCCTGCGGCAGGGCAAACGCGATCGCCACTGCGAGTACGGTGATGAGCCCGTGCGTCAGGACTTGCTGCAGGCTAGGCAGCAGGCCCTGGGACCGGGTGCTATCGGCCATTGCGATCTCGGCAATCGTTTGATGAACAAAATACGGCCCGGTGCCCGCAAGGGCGCTCGCCTGACGCCTCTACGCGTCGCGGCTGCAAACGCGAGGGCATCGGAAATGGACGCCCGCGACATGCGTACGGCGGCGAAGCCGCTGCGGCCGGCGCGGAGGAAGTTGTCACGGCTTGAGCGCGGCCGGGTTCACTATGCTGTTCACCAATTTTGCGCAGTGCTTGCGGTTCACGCGCACGCACCGGCCGCGCAATGGCGTCGTTCAGGAGCGCGAGACGATGGCGCCGTTGACGATGCGAACCTGCTCACCCACGGCAACCGACGGGGGGCTGGACTGGGACACGGTGCGCAAGGCGCCGTCATCCATGCGTACCCTCACCCGGTAGGCGTAGCGCGTGTTCACGTTCTTTTCGATTTCGTTGCCGGCAATCGCGCCGCCGGCGGCGCCGAGTATCGTCATGGCGGTGTTGCCGTTGCCGCGGCCCATCTGATTGCCGACCACGGCGCCGGTGACTCCGCCTGCGACTGCGCCCAAGCCGCTCGCTGCGCCCGTAAGCATCACCCGGCGGATCGATTCGACCGTACCGCAAGAGGCGCACTCGTTCGAGTACGCGGCGAGTTTCGGCGGCGCATGCGGCGCGCCTGCGGAGGCGGTTGCGGCGGATCTGGTGGCCGCATCCGGGTTGCCGGAGTGTGCGATCGGCAATAGCCCGGTGAGGGCCGAGGCGAGCACCAGGCTGGCCAGCAGCACGGATGCCGCTGCGCCCAGCACGAGCGGATGTGTTTTGTTGATGCCGGTGTTCTTCATGTCGGTTCCTCGCTGTTTGTCGATGGCCCCCGGGCGCGCGCGGGAGCTCCCGCGCCGCGCCGCGGCCTTCATTTGAGTTGCAACGCGTTTTCGACCTGCGTCACGCCGTGCACCCCCGCTGCCAGTTGCGCGGCGCGCTGCGCCTGGCGCTGGTCATCGACGAAACCACTGAGCAGCACACGGCCGCGGTAGGTTTCGACCCCGACCTCGAACGCGTTCAGTTCCATGTCCTTGATCAGGACCGCTTTTACCTTGGCGGTAATGACGCTGTCGTCGGTGTACTGGGCGAGCTGCAGGCGGTCCTGGATCGCCTGCGCCTTGATGAACTCATCGGCGTCGAGCTTGCCGTCCTTGTCGTCGTCGGCCTGCGCGGAAGCCTGGTGAAATCCGCGCAGGCTGGCGGTTTCGCTGCTGCTGAGGTATCCGTCACGGTTGCTGTCCAGTTGCAGGAACTGCGCGCTCGGATGCTGTTTGTCCACGGACGGAACTGACTGCCCGCTTGCAGCTGCATAGGCCTGCGCGACGCACGCGGCGAAGACAATAGTGCTAGTACACAATGCTAGTTTCGGTTTCATAAATCCCTCCTGTATCCATAGACAAGTACGATGGCGTCAGCCATCTGCAGATGTAGGAGCAATCGCTGTGCCAGAATGCTGTTCTTTGCCTTTTCAACGACTTAAGGGCATTTGCGCAATGCGTTCCATGATGCCGGGACACGATTGTTGTAGTCGCCGCACGACGGGAAAATCCCCATCGAAGCGCAAGCGTCGGATTTCCAATGGAGATTTCCTGTCGTTGCGCAACGACGGCCAGGCACCGCAAAAGCGGCTGTGGTCAGGCGCGGCGCTTGCCGAGGACGGCAAGCGCGCCCCAGGCAGGGGATCTGTACCAGGGGCGCCGATGCGCATCCGCCACGATGCGGCCCAGGCAGCAGCGCATCGCCGAAGCTTGCTGCGCCGGTCAGCTGTTGCGATACGATCGCGCTCGCCGATGCAGGACAGCACCTGGCTGGCCAAAGCGCGTGCCGGGCGTGGCGTGGAGGCGGTGCTGTTCGGACATGGGCGTTCCCGGTCCGAGCAGATTGCATGGCTGCAATAACGCGGAGGCCGGATTCAGGCGCCCGCCCGGGGCGAAATCGGTACCTGCCGATCCTGCCCCGGCGCCAGGCCAGGCTGACTGCGCTACGCGGCAGACGCCTTAGGGGCGCAGGCGGCGTCTGCCTGCGCCCTCAGTTCGGCCCATTTATCTGCCGGGCGCGCCGCGCATTCCCGCCGTCCCCGTCAGCGCCTGGGAGCCGGGCACCGGCGAGGTGCTCGGCGGCGCCGGCAGCGTGCGGTTCTGGTCGGTCGCGGGGGCCCGTGCCATGCCCGAAGCGATAGTGGCGACGTCCCCGCTCAGTTCGCCGCCTTCTTCTATCGAGATGGTGCCGTAGCGAATTTTTCCCGATACGCGCCCGCTGGTATGGATCACGAGCTGCGTATGCGCGGTCAGTTCGCCCTCGAACTGGCCGCGAATTTCCGCCACTTCGATGCCGACCTTGCCGACGAATACGCCGCTTTCCGAAATCTGGATGACGCGGCTGTTCATCGAGGCTTCGACACGGCCTTCCACTACCAGCGTGTCGCAGTCGGTAATCTCGGCGCCCTTGAGCTTGATGTCGGGACCGACCGTCAGTTTGCAGGCGACCTTGTCGCCGGCTTTGGCGGCCTTGGGAGGCTCCTGCGCCTTGGGCGGCTCGGGGTTGGCAATCGGCGGCTTCGCCACATCGGCCGGCGCGGCAGCGCCGAGCGCCTGATTCAGCCTGGAATAGGCGCTGTCCGCAATAGGGTTGGGCGGGCGTGAAACATCGCGTTTACGAAAGCCATCGAGCATGATCAGTCCTTTTTGGGTTGCTTGCAGGAAAAACGGCCACCGGGCCGGGTAAGGTCGGAGTCAATCGACTAGGCCAGCAGCATGCGCAGCACGAAATAGGTAGCTGCAAATGCCCAGCCGAAAGCCAGCAAATTGGAGATCGCGCCGGGCCTGGCCCGATTCAGCCAGCGCGTCGCGGCGAGCAATCCTGCGAGCGCCAACGCGAGGTAATACAGGCTGCCGGGCCGATGAATCTCTATCGTCTCGACGAGCCAGTGCAGCCAGCCCTCGGGCTTGAGCAGATCCCAGGCTACGCCTACGATGCCGACGGACAGCAATAGATGCGGCATGAGCCATAGCGCTGAATCGATCCCCCGCCTTGATCTGTATTGCAT
>JACZJV010000134.1 GCA_014860355.1 Burkholderiales bacterium
GCTGCCGCCACTGCTGCCGCCGGAGGAACCCGAACTGCTGCCCGGGGGCGTCGAGGACGCGCTGATGGCGCCGCCGAAACTGGCGAACGAATCGGTCAGGCCACCGACGTCGCCGCCTATCGCATCGTTGTCCGAATGGTAGTAGGACGCAACGGCCTGCGCCACGGCGGCGGCGCCCAGCGCGGAGGCGAAGGCATTGGCCCAGGTTTTCTCCACGCCCAGCGCGAGCGCGTAGGGCAGGAATTTGGCGAACTCT
The DNA here is from genome assembly GCA_014860355.1 of Burkholderiales bacterium. GTDB lineage: Bacteria > Pseudomonadota > Gammaproteobacteria > Burkholderiales > SG8-39 > 2-12-FULL-64-23. The sequence goes on from JACZJV010000134.1 coordinate 257, forward strand.
TGCGGCGTGCGCGGCGGCAGCTTGAACCGTGCAAGATCGTCCTTCTCGGCAATGCTCAAGTACTGGCGCAGCCCCTCGACCTCGTCCTGCAGCCTGCGCCCCTCGGGGGTGTATGCGGGCAGCAGGCGCGAAGAAAGGAAGAGCATGACGGCCATGGCCATGCCGCCCGCGATGAGGACCGTCGTCGCGGCGTCGAGAAAGAACATCACGGCCAGGGTACAAAACACGATCAGCACGCCGGAACGGAACGAGCCCTGGTTGCGCGAAAACAGCTTTTCGCCATAGTAGGCCGCCAGCGCCTTGGCCAGATCGTCGCGCGCTTTTTTCACCCAGGGATTGTAGCTGGCGCCGATTGCGATACCGCCGAGTTCGGGCCCGGGCAACAGATCCGCGAGCGCCTTTTCTCCCGGCAGCCACTGCACCTCTCGCCCGGTACGCGCGATCTTGTATGCAGCCCCGGTCTGGTGGATCCTGAGATAGCCGCGCTGGCCCAGCCCGAGCAGGGCTGCAGCGAAGCAGCGCTCGTCGCATTGCATGCGATCGAGGTAGCGCGTACCCGCAGGACCGAGTCCGGCGGGCGCTGCGTAGCGCGGGAACACCGGGCCCTTGCGCGGATCGCGCCCCACCAGCCACCAGCGCCAGTAGAGGAAGACCACGAGCAGCAGCACGCCGGCGACGCCCGCCGCCTCGCCCTTGTTGTCATGCAGCGCGCGGGCCAGCCGGTCCGTCCACACGGGCGCCGCGACGACTCCTTTGGGAAAGGAGAGCACGATCGTCAGGCCCTCGCGCGGCGCCAGCGGCCTGGTGCTGGCGTACTCGGCGCCGCCGTCGCGCAGCGCCACCGTATAAGCGCGGCCCCTGGCGCCGAACCTGCCGGTGTAGGCCTCCGCCCGCAGCTCGGCTGCGGGAACCGCGCGCGGAAGGTTTACCCCGGCAGAGACGCGGTCCATCGCGAAGGGCCAGCCGTTGCCGTTGACGTTCCAGTAGAGCTCGTCGTGGTCGTCGAAGTATCCGAGCTGATAGCGCGTGCGGTAGCGGATTTCGTAGACGTGCCGGCCGTGGGGCAGCAGTACCGCCGCATTGCCTATTTGCAGGCGCACGCCGTTGTTCCATTTTCCCAAAGTCGACGGTTCCTGATTGCCGTCGCGCTTCACCCCGATCAACTCGAAGGGAACGGTCACGCGCCGGCCCAGGCGGTCGCGATAGTCCGTCGGAAAATCGCGCAGGATGCCGCGCTTGATCACGCGGCCCTCGACCTGCGCCACTATGGTTTCGGTGACGCTGAGCTCGCCCTGTTCGCCGATGCCGATGGCGCTGTGAAAGGACAGGATGCGCTCCGCCGCCCCCGCGCCGGCCGAAAGCAGCAGCGCGAGCAGGCATGCGCACCACCTCACAGCGCCACCTTTAGCGCGTCGCGCTCCTCGGTCTCGAAAAATGGCAGCGGCGCGAAACCGAAGGCGCGCGCGACGATCACCTGGGGGAAGGACTCGAGGCGGTTGCGGTACTGGTTCACCGCGCCGTTATAGAAGCGGCGCGCATGCTGCAGCTGGTCCTCGGTGTCGACCAGTTTCGCCGCGAGGTCGCGGAAGTTCGCATCGGCCTTGAGCTGCGGGTAATTCTCCTGCAGCAGCAGCAAGCGCTTGAGTTTCGCGCCGAGCTCGCGCTCCGCGCCGAAGCGAGCCTGGCCCGGCCCCGGGCCGAAGCCGAGCGCGCTGGCGCGAAGCTCGGTCACCGCGACCAGCGTCGCCTTCTCGTAGCCTGCGTAAGCGCGCACCGCCTCGACCAGCTGCGGCACCAGGTCGGCACGGCGCTTGAGCTGCACATCGATGTCGGCGAAGCCCTCGCGCGCGAGGTTGCGGTCGGCGACTAGGCGGTTGTAGATCCAGGCGCCCGCGGCGAACAGTGCAGCCCCCGCGAGCAGGAGCCAGGCCGCGAAGCTCATCGGAGGGCGCGTCCGGGTTTCATCTGCCGCCGGCGAGATCGATGAACGTGCCGGTGGCATAGGAGGCCTCGTCCGAGAGCAGCCACAGGATCGCGCTTGCGACCTCCTCGGGACGCCCGCCGCGTTTCATCGGCACGAATTCCTTGACGCGATCCACCCGGCCGGGCTCTCCGCCGCTCGCGTGTATGTCCGTATAGATGAAGCCGGGGCGCACGGCGTTGACGCGTATGCCCTCGGTGGCGACTTCGCGCGCGAGACCGATGGTGAGGGTATCGACTGCGCCTTTGGACGCCGCGTAGTCCACGTATTCGCCAGCCGACCCCAGCCGCGACGCCGCCGAGGACACGTTGACTATGGCGCCGCCACTGCCGCCGTGTTTGGTCGACATGCGCCGCACCGCCTCGCGCGCGCACAGGAAACAACTGCTGACATTCGCCGCGAAAATCCGCTGCAGGCGCGCCGCATCCATTTCGTCGACGCGCATCTGCGTCTCCAGTATGCCCGCATTGTTCACCAGCGCGCTGAGGGTCCCCAATTGCCGGTCGACGGCGTCGAACAGCCTGGCGACCCCGGCCTCCTCGGCGACATCCGCGGCCACGGCGATGGCCTGCCCCCCGGCCGCTTCGATTTCCGCGACGACGGCCCTGGCCGCCGCGTGGTTCTTCAGATAGTTCACGCACACGGCGTAGCCGCGCGCGGCGGCGAGTCGCGCGGTCGCGGCGCCGATGCCGCGGCTCGCGCCGGTAATCACGACGATCTTCTTCATATTGCGCCTCGAACTGGCGTGAACGAATGTTGAATCGCTTGCAGGAATACAATTTATCACAGGCCGGCATTCCAGCCATTGCGTGGTTCGACGCGCGGACGTTTAGAATGGGACACCAATTGGAGCGAATTCAAATGACATCGACCGCAGGCAGCGCCAGGCTGCAGCAGGCAATCGACTATGCAATAGCGCACGAGACCGGCTGGAGCCGCGATACCAGCGAGCCCTGGGGCGTGCATGCGGCGGACCCGGCGCCATGGAACCGCCTGCTCGGGCCGGTAGCGCCGCGCGGACCGGTCTCCGGCGCGATCCTGCGTGAGGGAAAACTGCTCGCCTCCTGGGGTGAGCCCATGCGCGCCGACCTCACTTTCAGCGTGGCAAAAACCTACCTCGCCCTGCTCGCGGGGGTAGCCTACGACCGCGGGCTGCTGCCCGGGGTGGACGAACCGGTATGCGCGCGCCTGCCCGGAATCGGCTTCGACAGCGATCACAACCGCCGCGTCACCTGGGCGCATCTGCTGCAGCAGACCAGCGAATGGGAGGGCGAGTGTTTCGGCGTCCCGGACCAGGTCGATCGCTATAGAACGCTGCAGTTCCAAAGCACGCCGGCCGCGGGCAGGAAAGGCGATCCGCGACCGCTGCAGGCGCCGGGCAGTTACTGGGAGTACAACGACGTGCGCATCAACCAGCTGTCGCTCGCCTTGCTGCACCTGTTCGGCCGCGCGCTGCCGCAGGTGTTCGATACCGAGATCATGCGCCCGCTGGACGCGAGCGGCGACTGGCGCTGGGTCGGCTACGACAATTCCTGGATCGAACTGAACGGCAGCCGGGTGCAGTCGGTCCCCGGCGGCAGCCATTGGGGCGGCGGCGTCTCGATCAGCAGCCTGGACCAGGCGCGCATCGGCCAGCTGCTGCTGGACGAGGGACGGCACCAGGGGCGGCAGCTAATCTCGTCCGCATGGATAGAGCGCATGCGCACGCCCTGCGCCATCGCGCCCTTCTATGGTTATCTGATCTGGTTGAATCGGGAGCGCAGCGTGTTCCCCAGCGCGGGCGCGTCGAGTTTCTTTGCCATCGGCGCCGGCGGTTCGATTACCTGGATAGCTCCCGAGCGGCAGATGGTGGTGGTGGTGCGCTGGATCAATGCAGATCATGCCGACGCGTTCTTTCGCGCGGTCGGCGAGGCCGTCGACGCGGGCGCCTGAGCCTAGGGCCGGCTTTGCAGAATCTTCACCAGCGATACGCCCGACAGCGTATGCGCCTGGGCAAATCCGGCGACGAAGCGGGCTGATACCGGGCGGATCAGAAATATGGAAAAGTCGGCGAATCCGAACAACTGCTCCGCATCGGGAAAGCGCGCCAGATAGGCCGCGCTGAATTCGGCCAGGCGCACAGCGTCGGCAGCCAACTGTTCCGCCAGCCCCTGCACTGAAACCCGCTTCAGGCCCAGCGCCGATTTTCCGCCGCCCTCGGCCTCGGCCACGAGCAGGCCCACGCGCGCATCGACAAGCATGTCTTTCGTATGCGCGGCGAGCGTGCTCACGTGCACGATGAAGCCGGAGCCATCGGCAGGAATCGCGTACGGAACCATGGAGACTTGAGGCATGGCCGCGCGCAGCGTGCCCAGGGCGGCGGTGGTGCGCGCGCGCAGCAGCTGCCCCAGTTGAGCGCCCAGTTCCGCATTCATCGGATCGCCCGGCTACAGCCCGCGCGAAATCAGTTCGCGCATGACTTCCGAAGTGCCGCCGTAGATGCGCGACACGCGCGCATCGACGAAGGCGCGCGCGATCGGGTATTCCATCATGTAGCCGTAACCGCCGTGCAACTGCAGCATGTCGTCCAGCCCTGCGCATAGCGTCTCGGTGGTGAACAGCTTCGCGATCGCCGCCTCTTCCACGGTGAGCTTGCGCCGCAGGTGCTCGGCGAGGTAAAAATCGACCATAATGCGCATCGCCGCGGCCCGGGTCTTGAGGTCAGCGAGCTTGAACTTGGTGTTCTGGAAATCGAACACCGTCTGGCCGAACACCTTGCGCTCGCGGGTATAGCGTATGGTTTCGGCGAGCATGGCCTCCATTTTGGATGCCGCGCCGATGGCGATGATGAAGCGCTCCTGCGCCAGTTCCTGCATCAGGTGGACGAAGCCCTTGTTCAATTCGCCCAGCAGGCTGGCATCCGGCACGCGCACGTCGTCGAAAAAGAGCTCCGCGGTGTCGGCTGCGTTCTGGCCGATTTTCGCGAGCTTGCGCCCCTTCTTGAACCCGGGCCGGTCCGCCTCGACCAGGAACAGCGACACGCCCTTGGCCCCGGCAGCGGGGTCGGTCTTGGCCACGACCACGATCAGGTCGCAATTCAGCCCGTTGCTGATGAAGGTCTTGCTGCCGCTGATTACATATTCGTCGCCGTCTCTGACCGCCGTGGTGCGTATCGCTTTCAGGTCGGACCCGGCGCCGGGCTCGCTCATGGCGATCGCGAGTATGCATTCGCCGCTCGCGCACCTTGGCAGCCAGCGGCGCTTTTGTTCCTCCGTGCCCAGGCGCAGGATGTAGGGCGCGATGATGTCCGAATGCAGGTAGAAGCCGGGGCCGCTGATGTTCGCAGCGGACATTTCCTCGATCAGCACCGCGCAGTGACCGAAGTCGCCGCCGCCGCCGCCGTATTCTTCGGGCAAGGAGGTGCACAGCAGCCCTTCCTTGCCCGCCTTGAGCCAGGTGTCGCGGTCGACGCAGCCGGCTTCGTCCCATTGCGCCTGGCGCGGCAAGCACTCGCGCTCGACGAAACGGCGCACGGTGGCGCGGAACATTTCGTGGTCTTCGCGGTACACGCTGCGGGTAATCATTGCCGTAGTCCCCTGATCATTGTCGTTCGTGCCGAATCAGATCGCGCCGCCGTTTCGCCAGAACCGAAACCTTGCGCGAACAGCGATCTTGTATGCAAGCCCCAAGCCGGGTTTGGTGTTTACCATAACCATGTTTTCTGCGCGGATACGCTTTTCATCCGTGCAGAAAACATGGTTGGCGCGCGCAGCGCGCAAGGTTTTCGAAAACCTGCGCGGACGAAAAGCCGTCCGCGCGGATCGCCGCTTGCGCACGGATGATGAACCCATCCGCGCGCAAGCGGCGATCTTTGAGGAACCCCTATCATCTGTCCTGAATATTGGCAATTTCAAACAAAGGTCTCACCGGCATTCGCCTTGTCGCGCACGATCTTCGGGCAGGCGTAGCGCTCGCCGTACTTCGCCGCGAGTTCATCGGCGCGCGCGGCGAATTTCGTCAGGCCCACGGAATTGATGTACTGCAGCGCGCCACCCGCCCAGGCGGGGAAGCCGATGCCGAAAATCGAACCGATGTTGGCGTCGGCGACGTTTCTGAGCACGCCCTCCTCCAGGCAGCGCGCCGATTCTATCGCCTGTATGTACAGTATCCGGTCCTTCAGTTCCTGCATGTCCCAGGCGGCGCCGGGCTTCTCGAAGCGGCGCTTGAGTTCGGGCCAGAGGAATTTCTCGCCGCCGGCCGGATATTCGTAGAAGCCGGCGCCGGCGGCGCGCCCCGGCCGCTTGAATTCGTCCACCATCATATCGACCAGCGCGAACGCGGGATGCTTCTTGTAGGCCTTGCCCTCGACGGCGAGGTCGGCCGTCGCCTGCTTGCGCACCATCTGGGAGAGCTTCAACGACACTTCGTCGGCAATGGCGAGCGGACCCACCGGCATGCCCGCCTGGCGCGCGGCATTCTCGATCACCGGCGCCGGTATGCCCTCGAGCAGCATCGCCTGGCCCTCGCTGACCCAGGTGCCGAACACGCAGCTGGTGAAAAATCCGCGCGAGTCGTTGACCACGATGGGCGTCTTGCCGATCTGCTGCACATAATCGAAGGCGCGCGCGAGCGTCGCATCGGAAGTCGCTTTGCCGACGATGATCTCGACCAGCTGCATCCTGTCCACCGGCGAGAAGAAATGCAGGCCGACGAAGCGATCGGGCCGCTGCGAAGCTTGCGCGAGCCCGGTGATCGGCAGGGTCGAGGTGTTGGAGGCGAAGATTCCGTCCGCCGCCAGCCTGGGTTCGGCTTCCCTGGTGACCTGCGCCTTGAGCTCGCGGTTTTCGAATACGGCTTCGATGATCAGGTCGCAGCCGGCGAGATCGTCGGCTGCGGCGCTCGCCTTGATCAGCTCCAGCGTGCGGCGCGCGCCGGCCTCGTCGGCACGGCCCTGCTTGACGCGCTTTTCCAGCAGCCTGGCGCTGTGGGCTTTGCCTTTTTCCGCCTGCTCGACACTGACGTCCTTCAACACGCAGGGCACGCGGCGCGTGGCATTGGCCCAGGCTATGCCCGCGCCCATCATGCCGGCGCCGAGTATGCCCACCCTGGATGCTTTCCATTTGGGCAGGTCTTTCGGCCGCGAGGCCCCCGACTTGATCGCGTTGAGATTGAAGAAGAACGCCGTGATCATATTGCGCGCGATCTGCCCGGTCATGAGCTTGGCCAGATAGCGCGATTCGTTGCGCATGGCGGAGTCGAAGTCCGTCAGCGTGCCTTCGACGGCGCAGGCGAGTATCGCCTCGGGCGCCGGATACAGGCCGCGGGTCTTCTGCGTCAGCACGGCGGGGGCCGCGACGACCAGCATGCCGGAAGCGGGGGCGCGCGCCCCCCCGCCGGGTATCCTGTAATCCTTGCGATCCCAGGGCTGCTGCGGCTGCGGATTGGCCGCGATCCAGGCGCGCGCCTGCGCCATCAATGCGGCGCGATCGGCGGCCAGCTCGTCGATGAGCTTCAGATGCAGGGCCTCGGCCGGACGCATCAGCCTGCCTTCGGCCAGCAGCGGCAGCGCCGCCTGCAGGCCGAGCATGCGCGTCATCTTGGTCACCCCGCCCGCGCCCGGCAGCAGGCCCAGGCTCACCTCGGGGCAGCCGAGTTCGATTTTCGCGTCGTCGATGCAGATGCGGCCATGCGCGGCGAGGCAGATTTCCCAGCCTCCGCCGAGTGCGGCGCCGTTGATTGCGGCGACCACCGGACGCCCGCACAGTTCGAGCTTGCGCAATGCCGCCTTGACCTGCTCGATGCCGCGGTACACCTCGGGCGTATCCTTTTCGGTGAGGCGCAGCACGCCTTTCAGGTCGGCGCCGGCAAAGAAGCTGGCCTTCGCCGAGGCGAGGATCACGCCGCGCAGCTTGTCCTTCTCCGCGTCCACGCGCTCGGCGCAGGCAATGAAATCCTCGTGCCAGGCCTGGGACATGGTATTGACCGGGCCGTCGGGACTGTCAAAAGTCAGGGTGACGATGCCCTCGGCATCGCATTCATAACGAATCTGGCTCATGATCAGAGCCTTTCGATAATGGTTGCGATGCCCATGCCGCCGCCTATGCACAGCGTCGCCATGCCATAGCGCAGTTTGCGCCGCTCCAGTTCGTCGAGCAGGGTGCCGAGGATCATCGCCCCGGTCGCGCCCAGCGGGTGCCCCATGGCGATCGCGCCGCCGTTGACGTTGACCTTTTCCGCCGGCACGCCCAGTTCCTTCATGAACTTCATCGGCACTACCGCAAACGCCTCGTTGACTTCGAACAGGTCGATCTGGTCCACGCTCATGCGCGCGCGCGCCAGCGCCTTCTTCGCCGCCGGCGCCGGGCCGGTGAGCATGATGGTGGGGTCCGCGCCGGTGATCGCGGCGGCGACGACGCGGGCGCGCGGCGTGAGGC